>NZ_BAABOB010000006.1:0-185549 GCF_054785155.1 Streptococcus parasalivarius | reverse complement strand
ATACTCAGAGTTAAGTGACGATAGCCTAGGAGATACACCTGTTCCCATGCCGAACACAGAAGTTAAGCCCTAGTACGCCTGATGTAGTTGGGGGTTGCCCCCTGTTAGATACGGTAGTCGCTTAGCGTTTATCCGCCATAGCTCAGTTGGTAGTAGCGCATGACTGTTAATCATGATGTCGTAGGTTCGAGTCCTACTGGCGGAGTATAATTCTCATTACTAGACCTAGGTCTAGTTTTTTTTGTTAAGTTATTTACTTGTTAAAAGCTTAAATTTCAGATATGATAATACTATATTTTAAATTGAGAGGTATTCTATGTCAAATTTTGGATCAGCTTTTACACCTATTTCTATTTCTGCTACTAAAGATAAAATTTCTTCTACTGATAAATTTATTTTATTTATTGGACGTCCTTCTTGTCCATATTGTCAACTTTTTGAACCTAAATTATCAAATGTGGCACGTAATTCAAATCTTACTATTTTCTATATTAATAGCGAAAATAGTGAAGAACTAGAAGATATTCAAGCTTTACGTAAAAGATATGGTATTGCTACAGTTCCTGCTCTCTTTGTTTCAGAAAATGGAGCTGCTAAGGTTGTATGTGACTCTTCTCTTTCTGAGGATGATATTTTAGATTTTATTTCTTAGTCTTTTTGGAGGTTCTTATGTTTATTTGTAAACACGAGGTCCAGTATTATGAAACAGATCGAATGGGTATTACTCATCATTCTAATTATGTTCGATGGATGGAAGAGGCGAGAACTTTTTTTCTAAGAGAGATAGGTTGGCCTTATGAAAAAATTGAAGAGGAGGGAATTATCTCTCCTGTTACTTCAATTTCCTGTGACTATAAAGCTACTTCTACTTTTGCAGATGTAATTTCTATTGAGATTAATGTTAAAAGAGTTAAATCTGCTAAACTTACTTTTGTATACAATATGGTAAACCAAAACGGAATCCTTGTTTGTACAGCTGTTTCTGAACATAGTTTCTTGTCTAAGGACGGTGGTTTTGTCAATCTTAAAAGAGATCATTCGTCATTTTTTAATCTTTTAAAAGAGCATTCAGTTATGCAATAAAAAAGAAGAAAATCAAATCGATTTTCTTCTTTTATTCGGCAAGGAGTTTTTGATAAATAGCTAAATTTTCATCATCAAATACGTTAAATATTACTTTTTTTATTATACTTGACTCGTCAATAAAGGTTTTGACTGTTTGAATGGCGATTTTGGCAGCTTCTTGTTTTGGAAAATTGAAATCTCCAGTTGATAGACATGGTATAGCAATTGATTCAATGTTATTTTTCTCAGCTAGTGCTAATACTGAAAGATAACTTTTTGCTAAAAGATCTTCATCAATTTGTGTCGGTTGGTCTACTATTTTTGGACCTACTGTATGAATGACAAAGGCAGAAGGAAGATTGTAAGCTGGGGTGATTTTAGCCATGCCAACGGGTTCTTCATATCCTTGTTCTAAGATGAGTTCGAAACAAGCTTGGCGTAACTGAACACCTGCGTATGTATGAATAGCGTTATCTACACAATCATGAAGAGGTTTCATACATCCAAGTAAGGTTTTATTAGCTGCATTTACGATTGCATCTACTTCGAGTCTTGTAATATCACCTTTCCAGAGGTAGATTCGATCATCTTGTGGAATGGGCTGGAGCGAACTGAGTTGTACAAATCCTCTTTCCCCTTTTCTAAACTGTAGGTAAAGGTCTTGGATTGTTAAGAATTGTGTTGATGCTGCCATTGGTTTACGTGTATTAAAGAGTGCTCTGAGAAGTTTTTGTTTTTCCTCGAGTTCTTCTGGGATAATCAAATCATGTAATTCTAGATTTTCTTTTTTGAGTTCACCTATGAGATAGGTAATCATTGCATCTTTATTCATATTTACTCATTTCTATTTTTATAGTTTTTTATTATTATACTCCCAAGACTGGCTGTGGGCAAGTGATGTCTATGATAGGTAATGACTAATATTTGATAAGAATTTTTTATGTATGTGTCAAATTCTTGCAATAGCCTTTAGAATCATATAGAATAGGTCTACAAAAGTTTTATAATGTCTAGGAGGATGATTAAATGACACAAGTAGTAACAGATGCTACATTTGAACAAGAAACAGCTGAAGGTCTCGTTTTGATTGATTTTTGGGCAACTTGGTGTGGGCCTTGCTTGATGCAAGCACCAATTCTTGAGCAACTTTCTGAAGAGATTTCAGAAGATGAACTTAAGATTGTTAAAATTGATGTTGATGAGAACCCAGAAACAGCTCAGAAGTTTGGAATTATGTCTATTCCAACTTTACTCTTCAAAAAAGATGGTGAGGTTGTTAAGCAAGTAGCAGGTGTACATACAAAAGAACAAATTAAAGCTATCGTTGCCGAGCTTAGCTAACTAATCGTCACAGTCCCGTTTAGGGATTTTTATTTTTAGTTTATTCAAACGACGAGGAGAATCATATGTCTTATTCATTTCAAAATCCTAGTGATGAGGTTATAGAATCTTATTTAAAATCTGCAAAGACGATTGCAATTGTTGGTTTATCTCATCGCAAGGAGGCAGCATCTTATCAGGTTGCTCATTTTCTACAAGCTGCTGGTTATCGTATTATACCAGTAAATCCCAAACTAGAAGGTCAGGAGCTTCTAGGAGAGTATGTTTATGCTCATCTTAAAGATATCCCATTTTCGATTGATATTGTTGATGTATTTAGACGAAGTGAGCTTTTACCAGATGTTGCCTATGATTTTCTTGAAACGGATGCAACAGTTTTTTGGAGTCAAATTGGTCTTGAGAATGAGGAGGCTGAGACTATTCTTCGTCAAGCGAATAGACAGGATATTGTAATGAATCGTTGTACAAAGATAGAATATATGCGACTCTTTGTTTAATAAAATAAAAAGGTGAGTGAGCTATGCTCGCTCGTTTTTGTTATAATAGAGCTATGATTGAAATTTTTGATACGCATACCCATCTTAATGTGGATAATTTTGCAGGAAAAGAACAAGAAGAAATAGATTTTGCAGCTGAATTAGGTGTTGTTAAAATGAATATTGTTGGTTTTGATAAACCAACAATAAATAAATCTTTAGCACTATCAGAGAGATATGATCAATTATATAGTACGATTGGATGGCATCCTACGGAAGCGGGGTCCTATTCTCAGGAAATTGAGGATATGATTGTATCACAATTGGATAATCCGAAAGTAGTGGCACTTGGGGAAATCGGTTTGGATTATTATTGGATGGAAGATCCTAAAGAAACTCAGATTGATGTCTTTAAGCGTCAAATAGCTTTGTCAAAGGAACACAATTTACCTTTTGTTGTCCATACACGTGATGCACTTGAGGATACTTACGCTGTTATTAAAGAAGTTGGTGTTGGTCCTCGTGGGGGGATTATGCACTCATACTCAGGATCCCTAGAAATGGCTCAAAAATTTGTTGATCTTGGAATGATGATTTCATTTTCAGGTGTTGTAACTTTTAAGAAGGCTTTGGATGTCCAAGAAGCTGCTCAGAAGTTACCTTTAGATAAGATTCTGGTTGAAACGGATGCACCGTATTTGGCACCTGTTCCCAAACGTGGTCGTGAGAATCGTACAGGCTATACACGTTACGTAGTAGACAAGATTGCTGAGCTTCGTGGTTTAACGAGTGAAGAAGTGGCTGGGGCTACTTATGACAATGCGATGAGGATTTTTTGTCTGGATGAATAAAATAAAGATTCAAGAAGTCATCGTCGTAGAAGGTAAGGATGATACGGCAAATTTGAGACGTTTTTATGAGGTGGATACCTATGAGACTAGAGGATCCGCTATTAATGAGGATGATTTAGAGCGTATCGATAAGCTTAATGACTTACGTGGAGTGATTGTTTTTACTGATCCAGACTATAATGGTGAACGTATCCGTAAAATCATTATGGAAGCTGTTCCGACAGCAAAGCATGCTTTTTTAAACCGTGGGGAAGCAACACCAAAATCTAAGACTAAAGGTCGTTCATTGGGTGTTGAGCATGCGAGTTTTGAGGATCTTCAAAAGGCCTTATCTGGAGTTTTAGGTAGTTACGATGATGATAATCAGTTTGATATTAGTAAATCAAATCTTATGAAGTTAGGGCTACTAATGGGAGCAGATAGTCGAAAGCGTCGAGAATATTTGGGCGAGGTGCTTCGTATTGGTTATTGCAATGGAAAGCAGCTTTTAAAGCGTTTGGAATTGTTTGGAATCACATTAGATGAGCTAGAAGAGGCTATGTCAAATTACTAGATTACCAGTGATCTTAACATCAAATCGCTACTAAGTAGCTTATTATTGAGGTTGGGATAATTAAGGGTTTGGACCTGTTTTGTGTCCAAATATAAAAATCGAGAAAATAATAAGAAAAGAGAATAAATGAGAATTGCAGATTATAGCGTGACCAAGGCCGTCCTTGAACGCCATGGCTTTACCTTTAAGAAGTCTTTTGGACAGAACTTCTTAACGGATACAAATATTTTACAAAAAATTGTTGATACGGCAGAGATCGATAAAAATGTCAATGTAATCGAAATTGGACCTGGTATCGGAGCATTAACAGAATTCTTAGCTGAAAATGCTGCGGAAGTTATGGCTTTTGAAATTGATGATCGGTTGGTTCCGATTTTAGAGGATACATTACGTGACCATGAAAATGTTAACGTGATTAATGAAGATGTTCTCAAGGCGGATTTACAGACACGTGTCAAAGAGTTTAAAAATCCAGAACTACCAATCAAGGTTGTAGCTAACTTGCCATACTATATTACGACGCCAATCTTGATGCATTTGATTGAGAGTAAGATTCCTTTTGCAGAATTTGTTGTTATGATGCAAAAAGAGGTTGCTGACCGCATTTCTGCAGAGCCTAATAGCAAGGCTTATGGTTCTCTATCAATTGCTGTGCAGTATTATATGACCGCTAAAGTGGCATTTGTTGTCCCTCGTACAGTCTTTGTACCAGCCCCGAATGTTGACTCAGCAATTTTGAAGATGACGCGCCGTGAACAACCGTTGGTTGAAGTTAAAGATGATAATTTCCTTTTCCGAGTGGCTAAGGCTAGCTTTGTCCATCGTCGTAAGACATTGTGGAATAATTTAACAAATCATTTTGGTAAATCTGAAGAAGTGAAAACCAAACTTGAGCAGGCTTTGGAAATTGCTGATATAAAACCTTCTATTCGTGGAGAGGCTCTATCTATTTCTGATTTTGCACACTTATCAGATGCTTTGAGTGAAGCAGGTCTATAATTCAAAAATCCCACTGAATTTCAGTGGGATTTTTAGCTATGCGGAGAAAGGGATTTGAACCCTCACGCTTGAAAAAGCACATGCGCCTGAAGCATGCGTGTCTGCCATTCCACCACCTCCGCAGTGATAGGATTATTATACTGCAAATTACTAAAAATGCAAGGAGCTTAAGGAAATGGAAATGTGGTTTGTTTTGGATCAGAAAAGCGTGTTGTTTTGTGGTATAATAGGGCTATTAAACGATTGAGGAGTTCACTTGCAAGGAAGAATTATCAAAGCACTGGCAGGTTTCTATTATGTAGAGCATGATGGTTTTGTATACCAGACGCGTGCGCGAGGAAATTTTAGAAAAAAAGGACAAACACCTTACGTTGGGGATTTTGTCGAATTTTCAGCAGAGGAAAATTCAGAAGGTTATATCCTTAAAATTGGTCAACGAATCAATAGCTTAGTGCGCCCACCCATTGTCAATATAGATCAGGCTGTGGTCATTATGTCTGCTAAGGAACCGGATTTCAATAGTAATCTTCTGGACCGTTTTTTGGTTTTACTAGAGCATAAAAATATAAAACCTGTAATTTATATTTCTAAGATGGATTTGGTTGAAGATGATTCAGAAATGAAGGCCATTCAAAAACAGTATAAAAAAATTGGTTTTGATTTTATCTTCAGTTTGGAAGAACTATTGCCGCTCTTGACTAATAAAATAACAGTTTTTATGGGACAGACAGGTGTTGGAAAATCAACCTTGTTGAACCGTATTGCTCCGCAGTTACATTTAGAAACAGGTGAGATTTCAGACAGTTTAGGTCGTGGACGTCATACTACAAGGGCTGTAAGTCTTTATGATGTTCATGGAGGGAAGATTGCTGATACACCAGGATTCTCTTCTCTAGATTATGAAGTGGATAATGCCGAGGACTTGAGTGAAGCTTTTCCAGAAATCCGTCAAGCTAGTCATGGCTGTAAATTCCGTTCTTGTACTCATACCCATGAGCCTTCTTGTGCTGTTAAGGATGAGGTTGAAGATGGTCAAATTTGGCAAGTCCGTTATGATAATTACCTTCAATTTTTAAGTGAAATTGAAAACCGTCGTGAAACATATAAAAAAACTGTAAAAAGAAAGTAGGTCTCTCATGTCTTATAAAATTGCTCCGTCTATCCTAGCTGCTGACTATGCTAATTTTGCTTCAGAACTAGCTCGTATTGATGCATCGGGTGCGGAATATGTTCACATTGATATTATGGATGGTCAATTTGTCCCTAATATCAGTTGGGGAGCGGATGTGGTCGCTAGCATGCGTAAACATAGCAAGTTGGTTTTTGATTGCCACCTTATGGTTGTTGATCCTGAGCGTTATGTGGATGCCTATGCACAAGCTGGTGCAGATATCATGACTATTCATGTTGAAGCCACTAAACATATCCATGGTGCCCTCCAGAAAATCAAAGCTGCTGGTATGAAAGCAGGTGTTGTGATTAATCCTGGAACCCCAGTCGAGGCACTTATTCCTGTACTTGATTTAGTGGATCAAGTACTTATTATGACTGTAAATCCAGGTTTTGGTGGTCAGGCGTTCATTCCAGAAATGATGTCTAAAGTAGAGCGTGTTGTGGAGCTTCGCGAAAAAGGTGGCTATTCATTCGATATTGAAGTTGATGGTGGTGTAGATAACAACACCATTGCAGCATGTGCCAAGGCGGGGGCTAATGTTTTTGTAGCGGGCTCTTACCTCTTCAAAAATCCTGATTTGACAGCCCAAGTTCAAACGCTTCGTGATGCTATTGATGCCTAAAATAGCTTTATTTGTCGGTGGTGAGCTAGAGTGGTTCACTACCGATTTTGATTATTTTGTTGGGGTGGATCGCGCATGCTTACGTTTGTTGGAGTTAGGTTTGCCTCTTGATTTGGCTGTCGGAGACTTTGATTCAGTATCTAGGTCAGAGTTAGAGATGATTCAATCGGCTGCTAAAGAGTGTAGGATTGCTCCAGCTGAAAAGGATGACACGGATACAGAGTTAGCCCTAAAAATTGTATTTCAATTATATCCTGAGGCGGAAGTAACTATTTTCGGTGCTTTTGGTGGCAGAATTGATCATATGTTATCAAATCTATTTTTGGTCAGTGATCCTGAATTAGCTCCTTTTATGAGGCATATCTGTTTGCAGGATAAGCAAAATAAGATTACTTATTATCCAGAAGGAAATCATAACTTGTTACCAGAACCTGGAATGACATATGTTTCTTTTTTACATGAAGGTGATGGAGAACTGACGATTTTGGGAGCAAAATACGAATTAACTAGTATGAATTATTTTCAAAAGAAAATCTACTCTAGTAATGAATTTGTTGATGGTCCAATTCAAGTGATTGTGCCAAATGGATATGTGATTGTCATCCAGACTAAAGATAGGAGTTAGTATGATCTATCTACTTACACTTTTAACTTTATTAAGCTTTGGGATTCTTATTGTTCTTTTCTTGAGAAATATGGAGTTAAAAGAACAGATTTATAAGGGTTTGGAAGAAAATGCAGATAATCTTTCAGATCAAATTTCGTTTCAATTGGAAAGTTTTGCTAAGACAAACCAACTGGAAACGACTAAGCAATTTAACCAATTGCAGATGGAACTATATCAACAGTTGACAGATATCCGAGAAGTTTTACATCAAAATTTGTCTGATAATCGAGACCGTTCTGACCAACGTCTTGAGCAAATAAACCAAAGCTTAACCAAAGCTGTTAAAGATATGCAGGATTCCAATGAGAAACGTTTGGAACAAATGCGTCAGACAGTTGAAGAGAAACTTGAGCAAACCCTACAAACACGTTTACAAGCCTCTTTTGAGACAGTTTCAAGACAGTTAGAGTCAGTCAACCAGGGCTTGGGGGAAATGAAAAATGTAGCCAAGGATGTTGGAAGTCTTAACAAGGTCCTTTCAAATACAAAAACACGAGGCATTCTGGGAGAGCTTCAATTAGGACAAATTATTGAAGACATATTGACTGTTAATCAGTACGAACGAGAATTTCCTACGGTATCAGGTTCAAGTGAACGAGTTGAATATGCAATCAAAATGCCAGGAAACCATAAAGACGAATATATCTACCTTCCCATTGATTCTAAGTTTCCTTTGGAAGATTACTATCGTCTGGAAGATGCTTATGAGTCTGGTAATAAAGAGGAAATTGAGAATCACCGTAAGTCTCTTTTGACTAGTATTAAGCGATTTGCCAAGGATATTAACAAGAAGTATCTTAACCCACCTGAAACCACAAATTTTGGTATATTATTTTTGCCGACGGAAGGACTTTATGCTGAGGTAGTACGCCAACCAGCCTTCTTTGACGCCCTTCGTCGCGAGGAGAATATTGTTATCGCAGGGCCGTCAACTTTATCAGCACTCTTGAATTCATTGTCCGTAGGATTTAGAACTTTGAATATTCAAAAGAATGCAGATGATATTAGTAAGGTTTTAGGCAATGTCAAACTAGAATTTAGCAAGTTTGGAGATATGTTAGCTAAAGCTCAGAGACAATTGAATACAGCAAGTAAAACAGTCGATAGTCTTCTCAACACAAGGAGTAGGGCGATTGTTAGAGCTCTTGATACAATTGAAACCTATCAAGACAGTGCGACACAAAGTTTGTTAGATTTACCACGATTAGAAAACGAGGACAAGCATGAAGATTAATCAAATGAAAAAAGACGAGTATTTTGAAGGTTTTTATCTGATTAAGCGTGCAGAGGTACGTAAGACAAGAGCAGGAAAGGATTATATTGCCTTTACTTTTCAGGATGATACTGGAGAGATTTCAGGAAACCTGTGGGATGCTCAGCCTTATAATGTCGAAGAATTTACCGCAGGTAAAGTAGTACATATGGAGGGGCGTCGAGAAGTTTATAATAATACTCCTCAGGTAAACCAAATAACCTTACGCTTGCCTACATTTGGTGAGCCAAATGATCCAGCTGATTTCAAAGAGAAACCACCGGTAAATCCTTCTGAAGTACGCGAATACCTAGAGCAAATGATTTTCAAGATTGAGGAAGCAACTTGGCAGCGTGTTGTTCGTGCTCTTTATCGAAAGTATAATAAAGAGTTTTTCACTTTTCCAGCTGCTAAAACAAATCACCATGCTTTTGAAAGTGGACTAGCCTATCATACGGCTACTATGGTTCGCCTAGCGGACAGCATTGGAGATATTTATCCAGAGCTCAATAAGAGTCTACTTTTTGCAGGTATTATGCTTCATGATTTAGCTAAGGTTATTGAACTTACTGGTCCTGAAAACACTGAGTATACGGTTCGTGGGAACTTAATTGGTCATATTGCCTTGATTGATGAAGAAATTACCAAGGTCCTTGTGGAACTTAATATTGACGATACGCGTGAGGATGTCGTTGTTTTGCGTCATGTCATTCTCAGCCACCACGGACAACTGGAGTATGGTAGCCCAGTTCGCCCGCGTATTATGGAAGCAGAAATTATTCATATGATTGATAATCTTGATGCCAGTATGATGATGATGACGACAGCCCTTAACCTAGTAGGACCAGGAGAAATGACAAATCGTCTCTTTGCTATGGATAATCGTTCCTTCTACAAGCCAAAATTTGATTAAAATCGAAATTAAGCGAGCATCTTATATGAAAATGTTCGTTTTTTGCTGTATTATGGTATAATAGTTAAAAAGTACAGAAAATATAGGTAACTTATGAAATTAAAACGAAGTGAACGTATGGTAGTGATTTCAAACTACCTAATTAATAATCCCTATCAATTGACAAGTCTCAATACTTTTGCAGAGAGATATGAAGCTGCTAAGTCTTCAATCTCAGAAGATGTTGCTATCATTAAAAAAGCTTTTGAGGAAAGTCAAATAGGAGAAATCGAAACAGTAACTGGTGCATCTGGCGGTGTTATGTTTACACCGACCATTTCTGATGAAGATGCAAGAAGTCTGGTTGAAGATCTTTGTAAACGTCTTTCAGAGAGTGATCGTATCTTACCAGGTGGATATCTCTACCTATCTGATTTATTGAGTACACCGTCTATTTTGAAAAATGTTGGTCGTATCATTGCTAGTGCCTTTAAGGGACAAAAAATTGATGCCGTTATGACTGTAGCAACTAAAGGAGTTCCTTTAGCAAATGCAGTAGCAGATGTCTTGAACATTCCGTTTGTTATTGTTCGTCGTGACTTAAAAATTACAGAAGGTTCAACTGTATCGGTAAACTACGTTAGTGGTTCAAGTGACCGTATTGAAAAGATGTTCCTTTCAAAACGTAGTTTGAAACCCAATAGCCGCGTCCTTATTGTTGACGATTTTCTTAAAGGTGGTGGTACCATTACGGGTATGATTAGCTTGCTTTCAGAATTTGATAGTGAGTTAGTAGGTGTAGCTGTATTCGCAGAAAATGCCAAAGGGGATCGTGATATCCATGACTATAAATCATTACTTACTGTTTCTGACATTGATGTAAAAGCGCAGAAGGTAGAAGTTGAAGTCGGTAATATTTTTGACAAGTAATTAATCTACGATATTATTCCTAATTTGATGATTAGGAATTTTTCTTTTTAACAAGAAACTGTTGACAATAACCATCGAAAAATGATATTATACTAGACGGTACTTTTTACTTTTGGTCTCTCAAAAGTGTACAGAGACGTGCTGACATAAGTTGCAAAAGTACACACAGATATGGGCTGTCACCAAGTGCCATATCAACCAAAAATAAAAAAACACAGGAGAATGTAGATGCCTACAATTAACCAATTGGTTCGTAAACCACGTCAATCAAAAGTTGTTAAATCTAAATCACCAGCTTTGAACGTTGGTTACAACAGCCACAAAAAAGTTCAAACTAACGTATCTTCACCACAAAAACGTGGTGTTGCAACACGTGTTGGAACAATGACACCTAAGAAACCTAACTCAGCCCTTCGTAAATTCGCTCGTGTACGTTTGAGCAACCTTATCGAAGTTACTGCTTACATCCCAGGTATCGGACACAACCTCCAAGAACACAGCGTTGTTCTTATCCGTGGTGGACGTGTAAAAGACCTTCCAGGGGTACGTTACCACATCGTCCGTGGTGCACTTGATACTGCAGGTGTAGCTGATCGTAAACAAAGCCGTTCTAAATACGGTGCTAAACGTCCTAAAGGATAAGAAGGGAGATAAGATAAAATGAGTCGTAAAAATAGAGCGCCTAAACGCGAAGTATTGGCAGATCCATTGTACAATTCAAAAATCGTTACACGTCTTATCAACCGTGTAATGCTTGACGGTAAACGTGGTACTGCTGCAACAATCGTATACGATGCTTTCGAGCAAATTAAAGAAGCAACTGGAAACGATGCTCTTGAAGTATTTGAAACAGCTATGGACAACATCATGCCTGTACTTGAAGTACGTGCACGTCGTGTCGGTGGTTCAAACTACCAAGTCCCAGTAGAAGTTCGTCCAGAACGTCGTACAACTCTTGGTCTTCGTTGGTTGGTTAACGCATCACGTGCGCGTGGTGAACACACTATGAAAGATCGTCTTGCAAAAGAAATCATGGATGCTGCAAACAACACTGGTGCATCAGTTAAGAAACGTGAAGATACTCACAAAATGGCTGAAGCAAACCGTGCCTTTGCACACTTCCGCTGGTAATCATAAGTTTCAAGCTGAATTACAGTCATATATTCATAAGCTAAGATTATGGATTTGTAATAGGCTGACTTTGAATTCAAATAATATCATTCCTATCATTTGAAAACCAGTTAAATATTAGTGAAAAACGGGTAGGTCCTGCCTATCCGTTTTTTGACAATAATGTTATAATAAATAAGTAAACTAAAATATTTATAGGAGAATAAACCTAATGGCACGCGAATTTTCACTTGCAAAAACTCGTAATATCGGTATCATGGCCCACGTCGATGCCGGTAAAACAACTACAACAGAGCGTATCCTTTACTACACTGGTAAAATTCACAAAATCGGTGAAACTCACGAAGGTGCATCACAAATGGACTGGATGGAGCAAGAACAAGAACGTGGTATCACAATCACATCTGCCGCTACAACAGCACAATGGGATGGTCACCGCGTTAACATCATCGATACACCAGGACACGTGGACTTCACAATCGAAGTACAACGTTCACTCCGTGTATTGGATGGTGCCGTAACCGTTCTTGACTCACAATCAGGTGTAGAACCTCAAACTGAAACAGTTTGGCGTCAAGCAACTGAGTATGGTGTTCCACGTATCGTATTTGCCAACAAAATGGATAAAATCGGTGCAGACTTCCTTTACTCAGTAAGCACACTTCACGATCGTCTTCAAGCAAACGCACACCCAATCCAATTGCCAATTGGTGCTGAAGATGATTTCCGTGGTATCATTGACTTGATTAAAATGAAAGCTGAAATCTATACTAATGACCTTGGTACAGATATTCTTGAAGAAGATATTCCAGCAGATTACGTTGATCAAGCAAACGAATACCGTGAAAAATTGATCGAAGCAGTTGCTGAAACTGACGAAGATTTGATGATGAAATACCTTGAAGGTGAAGAAATCACTAACGAGGAATTGAAAGCAGCTATCCGTCGTGCAACAATCAACGTTGAATTCTTCCCAGTTCTTTGTGGTTCTGCCTTCAAGAACAAAGGTGTTCAATTGATGCTTGATGCGGTTATCGATTACCTTCCAAGCCCACTTGATATCCCTGCAATCAAAGGTATCAACCCAGATACAGACGAAGAAGAAACTCGCCCTGCTTCTGATGAAGAGCCATTTGCAGCTCTTGCCTTCAAGATCATGACTGACCCATTTGTAGGTCGTTTGACATTTATCCGTGTTTACTCAGGAATCCTTCAATCAGGTTCTTACGTAATGAACACATCTAAAGGTAAACGTGAACGTATCGGACGTATCCTTCAAATGCACGCTAACAGCCGTCAAGAAATTGAACAAGTATACGCTGGTGATATCGCTGCTGCTATCGGTTTGAAAGATACTACAACTGGTGACTCATTGACTGATGAAAAAGCTAAAGTTATTCTTGAGTCAATCGAAGTTCCAGAGCCAGTTATCCAATTGATGGTTGAGCCTAAGACTAAAGCTGACCAAGATAAGATGGGTATCGGTCTTCAAAAACTTGCTGAAGAAGATCCAACATTCCGTGTTGAAACTAACCCGGAAACTGGTGAAACAGTTATCTCTGGTATGGGTGAACTTCACCTTGATGTCCTTGTTGACCGTTTGAAACGTGAACACAAAGTTGAAGCCAACGTTGGTGCTCCACAGGTATCATACCGTGAAACATTCCGTGCTGGAACACAAGCACGTGGATTCTTCAAACGTCAATCTGGTGGTAAAGGTCAGTTTGGTGATGTTTGGATTGAATTTACTCCAAATGAAGAAGGTAAAGGTTTTGAATTCGAAAATGCTATCGTCGGTGGTGTGGTTCCACGTGAATTCATCCCTGCAGTAGAAAAAGGATTGGAAGAATCTATGGCTAATGGTGTCCTTGCTGGATACCCAATGGTTGACATTAAAGCTAAGCTTTATGATGGTTCATACCACGATGTCGATTCATCTGAAACTGCCTTCAAGATTGCTGCATCTCTTGCACTTAAAGAAGCTGCTAAGACTGCACAACCAACTATTCTTGAGCCAATGATGCTTGTAACTATCACTGTTCCAGAAGAGAACCTTGGTGATGTTATGGGTCACGTTACTGCTCGTCGTGGACGTGTTGATGGTATGGAAGCACACGGTAACAGCCAAATTGTTCGTGCCTATGTACCACTTGCTGAAATGTTCGGTTATGCAACAACACTTCGTTCTGCAACTCAAGGACGTGGTACATTCATGATGGTATTTGACCACTATGAAGATGTTCCAAAATCAGTTCAAGAAGAAATCATCAAGAAAAATTCTGGTGAAGCTTAATTAGAAGTTTTTAAGTTAAGGTGCTTATGAAAGTAAGTACCTTTTTCTATTTGCATTTTCCTGAAAAAAATTATATAATATGACTGTTAAAAGATTAAATGAAAGCGCTCAAGTTAATCTTTTCACAATAGGGAGAGCTTGCTCTCAAAATTATATTTATTTGATTTTCATAAGGAGGAAATCACTAATGGTAGTTAAAGTTGGTATTAACGGTTTCGGCCGTATCGGTCGTCTTGCTTTCCGTCGTATCCAAAACGTAGAAGGTGTTGAAGTTACACGCATCAACGACCTTACTGATCCAGTTATGCTTGCGCACTTGTTGAAATACGACACAACTCAAGGTCGTTTCGACGGTACTGTTGAAGTAAAAGACGGTGGATTCGAAGTTAACGGTAAATTCGTTAAAGTTTCTGCAGAACGTGATCCAGAACAAATTGACTGGGCTAACGATGGTGTAGAAATCGTTCTTGAAGCAACTGGTTTCTTTGCTAAGAAAGATGCTGCTGAAAAACACTTGCACGAAGGTGGAGCTAAGAAAGTTGTTATCACTGCTCCTGGTGGAAATGATGTTAAAACAGTTGTATTTAACACTAACCACGATATCCTTGATGGTACTGAAACAGTTATCTCAGGTGCTTCATGTACTACAAACTGTTTGGCTCCAATGGCTAAAGCACTTCAAGACAACTTTGGTGTTGTTGAAGGATTGATGACTACTATCCACGCTTACACTGGTGACCAAATGATCCTTGACGGACCACACCGTGGTGGTGACCTTCGTCGTGCACGTGCTGGTGCTGCAAACATCGTTCCTAACTCAACTGGTGCTGCTAAAGCTATCGGTTTGGTTATCCCAGAATTGAACGGTAAACTTGACGGTGCTGCACAACGTGTTCCAGTTCCTACTGGATCAGTTACTGAATTGGTAGCAGTTCTTGAAAAAGACGTTACTGTTGATGAAGTTAACGCAGCTATGAAAGCAGCTTCAAACGAATCATTCGGTTACACTGAAGATCCAATCGTATCTTCAGATATCGTAGGTATTTCTTTCGGTTCATTGTTTGATGCAACTCAAACTAAAGTTCTTGATGTTGACGGTAAACAATTGGTTAAAGTTGTTTCATGGTACGACAACGAAATGTCTTACACTTCACAACTTGTACGTACTCTTGAATACTTCGCGAAAATCGCTAAATAATTCAATTGTATAAAAAGAAGAGCTTCGGCTCTTTTTTTTATTTCTCAAAATAATAAAACAGCCGTACAAATTGGCTGTTATAATCTCAGTAGTATTGTGATTTATGAATAAGCTAGAAGGCATTCCAAATAAGTAGAAAGAGCATGACACAACCCCAGGAGTTTTTATTGTGTTTTTGAATGGCTATCATACCATAAATTAGTATAAAAACGGTAAGTGCTTCAAATAAGGTATAGATATCAAAACCAATGATTCCATGGATAAGAATGCAAAAAATCGCACAAGTTATTGCTCCACTATCTAACCAAGAGTAAGGAGATGGAAAACGTATGCGTATCTTTTCAGCGATGACTACATAGTTAAATCCTTCCCAGAATCCCCAAATAAGACAGATGAATAGGTATGCTAGGATATTACTAGGAAATGATTGTATCATTACTTCTTTTGTTAATTGTATTGATTGAAGAGGTAGATAGGAATGAATCTGGTGAGTAACTACTTTCAATATGATAAGTGGTAAGGCTATAAGAAGAGATTGAAAAAGGGTAGGAACTAGATTTTTTGTGATTAATCTAAAGTATCTGAAAGATTCTTTACGATAAAGCATAACAGTGCTGGTTCCCAAGCCTGCAATGGCAAATTGACAACTGGCTAATAAGATTAATCGAAGCCATAGTGGTACTGAGATTTGGTTAGTGTAGGAAAAAAGAGTTGGTTTAAAAGTAAGAAAGAGGAGAAGAGGAACAAGGGTAAGAATGAGGATTACATTTAGATCATAGTCAGCTTGTTGCTGCCTATTGTTTAGTTGTTTTTTCATAGCTTTTCAACCTTTCTATTTCGATTATATGCTAAATGTTTTATACTGGCAATAAGCCAGAAATCCTTCTGATTTTGCTATCTCTTTTATGCATTTTGTGATATAATGAAAACGTATTAAAAAATTAAGGAGTCTGATCAAATGGCTAAATTGACTGTTAAAGACGTTGACTTGAAAGGGAAAAAAGTTCTCGTTCGTGTTGACTTCAACGTTCCTGTAAAAGATGGCGTGATCACTAACGATAACCGTATCACTGCTGCTCTTCCAACTATCAAGTACATTCTTGAACAAGGCGGACGTGCAATCCTCTTCTCTCACCTTGGACGTGTAAAAGAAGAAGCTGATAAGGAAGGAAAATCACTTGCTCCTGTAGCTGCTGACTTGGCTGCGAAATTGGGTCAAGACGTTAAATTTATCCCAGGCGTTACACGTGGTGCAGAATTGGAAGCAGCTGTTAACGCTCTTGAAGATGGACAAGTTCTCTTGGTTGAAAACACTCGTTTTGAAGATGTTGATGGTAAGAAAGAATCTAAAAACGATCCTGAACTTGGTAAATACTGGGCATCACTTGGAGATGGTATCTTCGTAAACGATGCATTCGGTACAGCTCACCGTGCACACGCATCTAACGTTGGTATCTCAGCAAATGTTGACAAAGCTGTTGCTGGTTTCCTTCTTGAAAATGAAATTGCTTACATCAAAGAAGCAGTTGAAACTCCAGAACGTCCATTCGTAGCTATCCTTGGTGGTTCTAAAGTATCTGATAAGATTGGTGTTATCGAAAACCTTCTTGCAAAAGCTGATAAAGTTCTTATCGGTGGTGGTATGACTTACACGTTCTACAAAGCACAAGGTATCGAAATCGGTAACTCACTTGTAGAAGAAGATAAACTTGATGTTGCTAAAGCTCTTCTTGAAAAATCAAACGGTAAATTGATCTTGCCAGTTGACTCAAAAGAAGCTAATGCATTTGCTGACTACACTGAAGTGAAAGACACTGAAGGTGAAGCAGTAGACCCAGGTTTCCTTGGTTTGGATATCGGTCCTAAATCAATTGCTGAATTCGATAAAGCCTTGACTGGTGCGAAAACAGTTGTATGGAACGGTCCTATGGGTGTATTTGAAAACCCAGACTTCCAAGCTGGTACAATCGGTGTGATGGACGCTATCGTGAAACAACCAGGCGTTAAATCGATCATCGGTGGTGGTGATTCAGCTGCCGCAGCTATCAACCTTGGTCGTGCAGACAAGTTCTCATGGATCTCTACTGGTGGTGGTGCTTCTATGGAACTTCTTGAAGGTAAAGAACTTCCAGGATTGGCTGCACTTACTGATAAATAAGTCTATTAGAATGATAAGAGTTGGGAAACCAACTCTTTTTTGTGTCATCTCATTGAGTGTTTGATAGAGGCTAAAACTATTATTGGAAAGTAAGTTTCACTCTAAAAATTGGCGATTATTAGTTTGAACTTTGCAGTAATATACTGTATAAGTAGCCAAAAGCTTCATAATCATGTTAAAATAGTAAAATGGGATTGAAATTTGAACCGAAAAAATTTAAGTTTGGTATGCGTACACTTAAGACGGGGCTTGCTGTCTTTCTTGTTTTAGGTCTTTTTTCTGCTTTAGGTTGGGAAGGGCTTCAGATTGGCTGTTTGACAGCAGTCTTTAGTCTTCGAGAAAACTTTGATAGAAGTATTCAGTTTGGTAAATCACGTATTTTTGCGAATACGGTTGGAGGTCTTTTGTCGCTATTATTTTACTTTGTGAATATGTGGTTTCATCATTCAGTTTGGGTGACCTTGCTATTGGTTCCAATTTTGACAATGTTAACGATTGTCATTAATGTGTCTTTTAATAATGCTTCTGGTGTTATTGGAGGGGTGGCTGCACTTTTGATTATTACCTTGTCTATTCCGCCTGATAATACCTTTACTTATGTTATTGCTAGAGTCTTTGAAACTTTCTGTGGAGTCTTTATAGCAATCCTTGTCAATTATGATTATGATTGGCTACTTAAACATTTAAAATAAGAATGATAGGGTTCTATTGGACTCTATTTTTTATGATTTTTCGATAAAATCCTTAAATTAGAGCGAATATACAATGTAATGTTCGGTAATTGCTTATTGTGTAAGAAAAAGTGACATAAACTGTTGACATGTAGAAATATTCAGAATATAATTGTTAGGAAAGGAGGATGATCATGGCAAGAGAGAAAGAATTAAGGCGTTCTCTAGCTGTTTTTCCGATTGGAACAGTTATGAAGTTGACGGATTTAACCGCTCGTCAAATTCGTTACTATGAAGATCAAGGTTTAATTCAACCTGAACGTACAGCTGGAAATCGTCGGATGTACTCATTAAATGATATGGATCGTTTATTGGAAATCAAAGATTTTTTGGATGATGGTTACAATATTGCAGCGATTAAACATGAGTACGAAGAGCGTGAAGTTCGTGCCCAACAAAAACAAGTGGCTTTAACAGATGCGGACGTTCGACGTATCTTGCATGATGAACTCCTTCAGCAAGGCCGTTTTACGACCCCGTCACAACAATTTGGTAACTTGCGTATCTAATTACGCTTTGAACTTTTATTTTTGGTTTTTATAAAGGAGACCCCTATTATGGCAATCACAGCAGCTGATATTCGTCGCGAAGTCAAAGAGAAGAATGTTACTTTCTTGCGTTTAATGTTCTCTGATATCCTTGGTGTTATGAAAAACGTTGAAATTCCTGCGACAGATGAACAGTTGGATAAGGTACTTTCAAATAAAGCTATGTTTGATGGTTCATCAATCGAGGGATTTGTTCGTATCAACGAATCTGATATGTATCTTTACCCAGATCTTGATACGTGGACAGTTTTCCCTTGGGGCGATGAAAATGGTGCAGTAGCTGGTCTTATTTGTGATATCTATACTTCTGCGGGTGAACCATTTGCTGGTGACCCTCGTGGTAACTTGAAAAAAGCTTTGCGCCATATGGAAGAAGTTGGTTATAAATCATTTAACCTTGGACCAGAACCAGAATTTTTCCTTTTCAAATTAGATGAGCAAGGTAATCCTACGCTTGAAGTTAACGATAAAGGTGGTTATTTTGACCTTGCTCCAACTGACCTTGCAGACAACACACGTCGTGAAATCGTTAATGTGTTGACAGAAATGGGATTTGATGTTGAGGCATCTCACCATGAAGTAGCGGTTGGTCAACATGAAATCGACTTCAAGTATACAGATGTTTTGAAGGCTTGTGATAATATCCAAATTTTCAAATTGGTTGTTAAGACAATCGCTCGTAAACATGGTCTTTATGCGACATTTATGGCGAAACCTAAATATGGTATTGCTGGTAGCGGTATGCACTGTAACATGTCTCTCTTCACTGAAGAAGGAAATGCATTCTTTGATCCAGAGGATCCACGTGGTATGCAATTGTCTCAAGACGCTTACTACTTCCTTGGTGGTTTGATGAAACATGCATATAACTATACTGCAATTATTAACCCAACAGTTAACTCTTACAAACGTTTGGTTCCTGGATATGAAGCTCCTGTATATATTGCATGGGCAGGTAGCAACCGTTCACCATTGATCCGCGTTCCTGCGTCTCGTGGTATGGGTACACGTTTGGAATTGCGTTCAGTAGACCCAATGGCAAACCCGTACTTGGCACTTGCTGTTCTTTTGGAAGCTGGTCTTGATGGTATTATTAACAAGATTGATGCTCCAGATCCAGTTGAAACAAACATTTACTCAATGTCTCCTGAAGAACGTAAAGAAGCAGGTATTATTGATTTGCCATCAACACTTCGTAACGCTCTTAAAGCATTGGAAACAGATGAAGTGGTTCGTCAAGCTTTGGGTAATCATATCTATACAAACTTCCTTGATGCGAAACGTATGGAATGGGCAAGCTATGCTACCTTTGTTTCACAATGGGAAATTGATAACTACTTGGACATTTATTAAGGAATTAAATTTGAAAATCAGGTTATGCCTGGTTTTCTTTTTCTTCTAAATTTATTAAGTTCTTGGACAAATTACGTAGTTTTAACTGAGCTGTTTTCTTTTGTCATATTTCTTTATTCCCCCTTAATCGCATTAAAATATGAGAGTGTTAAACTAATTTTATATTAATCTTATTCAGGGGGAAATATGAAAACTACAAAAAAAGCTGCTTTGGCAGCAGCCTCAAGTGCATTATTGCTCGGTCTTACAGTCGCACAAACAGTTAATGCTGATACTTATACAGTTCAAAATGGAGATTCATTCTTCGGGATTGCTAGTCAGTATGGTGTAGATCCTTATCAATTAGCAGCTGAAAATGGCATGACTATTTGGTCAACAATTGTTCCTGGTGGAAGCTTGGAAGTTTCAGGAGCTACTACGGCAGTTGAAGAAACAACAGAAGTTTCTTCTTCAGAGGTAACAGCTACTGATTCAGATGCTACTTGGAATCGTTATCCAGTTGGTCAATGTACATGGGGTGTTAAGGAAGTCGCTCCATGGGCAAGTAACTGGTGGGGTAATGGTGGCGATTGGGCAGGAAGCGCTGCTAGCCAAGGTTATGCTGTAGGTTCAACACCTGTGACAGGATCAATTGTATGTTGGACTGATGGTGGTTATGGTCACGTTGGTTATGTAACACAAGTTGGTCAAGATGGTCAAATTCAAATCTTGGAGTCAAACTATAACAACCAGCAACAAATCAATAACTATCGTGGTTGGTTTGATCCACAAAACTCTACTACACCAGGTTCAGTATCTTACATTTATCCAGGTGCATAAAACGAAAAGAAGCGCTTATAGCGCTTTTTTACTTGCTGGAAGAGTTGTGCTCAGACTGGATTTAAACTTAAAAAATGGTAGCTAGATGGCTACCATTTTTTTATTTATCAGGTGTGAGAATCATTGGAATAATGATTGGTTCACGTTCTGTTTTTTCATATAGGAATGGGCGTAAAGCATTGACGATAGCTCCGTTAACAGATTGGATGCTAGCATCTTTATTCTTAAGAGCGATACGAATAGCATTGAATAGAATGCGTTGGCTTTCGCGGATAAGATCGCCAGATTCACGCATATAGATGAAGCCACGACTGAGGATGTCTGGACCAGCTAGAATCATCTTAGACTTGAAGTCAACAGTAGCTACGGCAAGTACGACACCATCTTCAGAAAGATCACGACGGTCACGAAGAACCGCGGCTCCGATATCCCCAATACCATTACCATCAACATAGATATCTTGGGCATTGAAGTGACCTGCACGACGAGCAGAGTCTTTTGTTAGGGCTAAGACATCACCATTTTCCATAATGAAGATATTATCTTTTGGAACGCCACAATCAACAGCAAGACCTGCGTGGACTTTCTGCATGCGGTATTCACCGTGAACAGGCATGAAGAATTTTGGTTTGATCAAACGAAGCATTAGTTTTTGCTCTTGTTGACCACCGTGTCCAGAGGTATGGATATTGTTGATTTTACCGTGGATAACATCAACGCCAGCTTCTTGAATGGTATTAATCAGACGGTTAACGCTAGTGGTGTTCCCTGGAATAGGACTAGATGAGAAGATGACAGTGTCACCAGGTTGTAGTGTCACTTGGCGGTGCATCCCATTGGCGATACGTGCAAGGGCCGCCATAGGCTCCCCTTGAGAACCGGTACACATGATGAGGATCTCACTGGCGTGGTAGTTTTTCATTTCACTAGGATCAATGATAGTCCCTTTTGGAACCTTGATGTAACCTAGTTCAACCCCATTGACAATGGCTTTTTCCATAGAACGTCCGAAGACAACAATCTTACGGCCAGTTTTTACAGCGGCTTCGGCAGCTTGTTGAAGACGGAAAATGTTTGAGGCAAATGAGGCGAAAATAATACGTCCGTGGATGCCTTCAATAATTTTCATAATGGATTGGCCAACAACCTTCTCGGAATTAGTAAAAGTTGGTACTTCAGCATTGGTTGAGTCTGAGAGGAGGCAAAGAACGCCTTCCTCACCAAGTGCAGCCATACGGTGAAGGTCTGCTGGTTCCCCTACTGGGGTGAAGTCAAACTTAAAGTCACCGGTACACACAATTTTACCTTGAGGTGTATGGATGACAATACCGAGAGGTTCTGGAATTGAGTGAGTAGTGCGGAAGAAGGTCACGCTCATATTTTTGAAAGTAAGCTCTGTATTAGCATTAATTTCGTAGAGTTGTGCGTCACGAAGTAGTCCGTGTTCTTCCAATTTTCCTTTGATAAGAGCAAGAGCAAGCGGTCCTGCATAAATTGGGATATTTGCCTGTTTAAGAAGGAAGGGAATCCCACCAATATGGTCTTCGTGACCGTGGGTAATGACAAGTGCCTTTACACGATCAACGTTTTCAACGATGTAAGAATAGTCTGGGATGACATAGTCGATTCCGAGAAGATCGTCTTCGGGGAATTTAATACCCGCATCGACGATGATAATCTCATCTTGGTATTCAATACCATAGGTGTTTTTACCGATTTCCCCCAAACCACCAATCGCATAAACCCCAACTTCTTCAGGTTTTAGATTGATTTTTGATGCCATGGTCTTAGAACTCCGTTACTTCAAAAACGCCTGTTTCTTTTTCGTATTCAAGGGCTTTTTCTGAGAGGAGCTCGATGAATTCGATGTTATAGGCAGTGTTTTTTTCGATGATTTGACGAGCTTGGATACGTCCCTCAAGTTCAGTTTCTGCATCGATATCTAGGTAGAGTGATTTTGTCTGTTCACGGCGTGGATTACGCTCTTTAGTTTCTTGGTAAAAGACTTTATAAATCATGGTTTTCCTTTCTTTCCAAAAGGCTCTGCCATTCTATAAAAAAACCGGTCAAGTTAATCTTTCTATGATTTACTTGACGTTATGATATTCACTTTATGAGTAATAGCTAGTAGCCTTGATTCGTTTAACAATTACTATTATTGTACCATAAGATAAGGGCTAGATAAAGAAAATGGCGGAAAAAGTTGGAAAATGTTCGTTTCTGGGAAACAGTGACTTGTGTTATAATAGAAAAGCATAAAAGGAAACAAGGAAAAAAGATGAAAATATTAGCATTTGATACTTCTAGCACGGCTTTATCAGTAGCCTTGTTGGAAGATGAGAAACTAGTGGCAGAGACAACTGTCACAGTAAAAAAGAACCACAGTATTAGTCTAATGCCCACCATTGATTTTTTAGTTGCTCAGGCAGGCTGGCAGCCGTCTGATTTAGAACGTATTGTGGTTGCACAGGGGCCTGGATCCTACACAGGGCTTCGTGTGGCTGTCGCAACAGCTAAGACGTTAGCCTATGCGCTTGACATTGATTTAGTGGGAGTTTCAAGTCTACAGGCGCTGACAAACCTTTCGGTTGACGGTGTTGTGATTCCTATTATGGATGCCCGTCGTAATAATGTTTACGTTGGTTTTTATGAAAATGGTCAGGCTATCGTCCCTGATCGTCATGCTGCCTTTACAGATGTTCTTGAGCAAGCTAAAATTTATGAAAAGGTGACATTTGTCGGTGAAGTAGCTCATTTTGCGGATCAGATTAAGGAAAGTCTTCCAGAGGCAACGATCTTGTCTAACCTTCCATCAGCTCAGTTAATAGGTCTTTTAGGCTTGTCCTTGCCTTCTGTTGATGTGGATGCTTTTGTTCCACATTACTTGAAGCGGGTTGAGGCAGAGGAGAATTGGCTTAAGACGCATGAGGAGACTAACCGTGACAACTACATCAAGCGCGTCTAGACTGAGTAGCCAAGAGCAAGCCCAACTGATTTATCAGATTTTGTCGGATGTTTATGACAAGTCTCCGTGGACGAAAGAACAAGTGGTAGCAGACTTGGCTTTGGATACTACAGAGTATTTCTATGTTTATGATCAGGAAGAAGTTGTTGGTTTTTTAGCCCTTCAAAATTTGGTGGGTGAGCTCGAGGTGACCAATATCGCCGTTTTAAAAGCTTATCAAGGGCGTGGTTATGCTAGTCAGCTGATGAAGCATTTGGAAGATCGTAGTGAGCCTATATTTCTAGAAGTGAGGACTTCAAATCAAGTCGCTCAGGCGCTTTATAAAAAATTTGGTTTTGAAAGTCTAGGAATTCGGAAAAATTATTATCATGAGCCTCAAGAAGACGCAGTTATCATGAGGCGAGAGGAAGTCTAATGGCAGATAGATATATTTTGGCAGTGGAGAGCTCGTGTGACGAGACTTCAGTTGCCGTTTTGAAAAATGAGAAGGAACTTTTGAGTAATATTATTGCCAGTCAGGTGGAAAGCCATAAACGTTTTGGTGGTGTTGTCCCTGAGGTGGCTAGTCGTCACCATGTGGAAGTGGTGACTCTTTGCATTAAGGATGCCCTTTCAGAGGCGGGCATTACTGCTGAACAACTAGATGCTGTAGCAGTAACCTATGGTCCTGGTTTGGTCGGAGCGCTCTTGGTCGGGATGGCAGCGGCTAAGGCCTTCGCTTGGGCACATGGATTGCCTTTGATTCCAGTTAATCATATGGCTGGGCATCTTATGGCAGCGCGTGAGGTGCAAGAGTTGGAATACCCCCTCCTAGCCCTTTTGGTGTCTGGGGGACACACAGAGTTGGTTTATGTGTCAGAACCGGGAAATTACAAGATTGTTGGTGAGACACGTGATGATGCAGTTGGTGAGGCCTATGACAAGGTCGGGCGTGTGATGGGTTTGACCTACCCAGCTGGGCGTGAAATTGATGAATTGGCTCATAAAGGGAAAGATGTTTATGATTTTCCACGCGCTATGATTAAGGAAGACCACTTGGAGTTTTCATTTTCAGGCCTAAAGTCAGCTTTCATCAATTTGCATCACAATGCAGAACAGAAGGGAGAAGTTCTAGTCAAAGAAGACCTTTGTGCTTCCTTCCAAGCTGCTGTGTTGGATATTCTCCTAGCTAAGACTAAGAAAGCCTTGGAGCGTTATCCTGTCAAGACACTTGTTGTTGCTGGTGGCGTAGCAGCTAATCAGGGCTTACGTGAACGTTTGGCTGAAGAAATTACGGATGTAGATGTGGTTATTCCGCCTTTACGTCTCTGTGGTGATAATGCTGGCATGATTGCCCTAGCAGCTGCCATTGAATGTGATCAGAAACATTTTGCTGAGTTGGACTTGAATGCAAAACCAAGTCTTGCCTTTGCAGGATTTGAAGAATAAGAAGAACCTCTTACTAGTCTGGTAAGAGGTTCCTTTAGAAAGGGATTGAGTGTGTCTGACTTTCGTTTAGGTGTAAAAGCTGCAGTACCGACAGCCCTAGGATATGTGGCTATTGGCCTAGCCTTTGGTGTCGTAGCGGCGGCTTCTGGTCTATCGGCCCTTGAGGTTGGCCTCATGTGTGCCTTGGTCTATGGTGGCTCGGCTCAGTTTGCTATGTGTGCCTTAGTAGTTGCAGGAGCTGGCCTTGGTGAGTTAACCTTGACTGTTTTCTTAGTTAATTTGCGTAACATGTTGATGAGTTTACATGCAACGACGATTTTTACAAAAACAAGCCTCTGGAATCAGCTGGGAATTGGTAGTCTGATTACGGATGAAAGTTATGGTGTCTTGTTGGGAGAATATGTGCATCAGAAAGATATTTCTGCGAACTGGATGCATGGGAACAATATTTTCAGCTATCTGGTTTGGATTGTATCATCAGTTGTTGGGTGTTTGATTGGTTCCATGATTCCTAATCCTGAGCTTTTTGGTTTGGATTTTGCCTTGATTGCCATGTTTATAGGTTTGTTAAGTAGTCAGATAGATGCTTTGTTAGGTGAAGGCGTGCGTAAGCTATTCCTGATTTTACTATCTATTGCTGTGGCTTATCTGAGCTTTAGTGTCATCTTGTCGGAATCTTTGGCTGTTTTAGTGGCTACTTTAGTTGGATGTAGTGTGGGGGTGATGTGTGATGGCCGTCAATAAGTTTATTCTCATTGCCATTCTACTTGGGTTTGTGGTTAGCTGGGTGCCCCGTGTTCTCCCCTTTGTTTTAGTGAAATACAAGGGCTTACCAGATATCGTTGTTCGATTTTTGCACTACTTACCAGTTTCTATCCTCTTTGCTCTGATTCTCTCTAGTCTCACGACTGAGAAGATTGGTCACTTGCCACAGTTTAAGTGGATGGAAATACTGGCTACTGTGCCAACGGTAATTGTAGCATTTAAGAGCAAAAATTTGCTCTATGGAGTAATCGTCGGTATAGTGTCTATGGCCCTGATTCGTTTAGTGTTTTAGTAAATGAAAAGACTTGGAGTTGCTCTTAGTGAGTCGCTTTCCAAGTCTTTTTTAGTTATTGTTAAAAAAGGCAGCAATATCGTCTTCACTGAGACCAATCATTGGATCTATAGTTGACCAATTATCTTCAGTTAAACGATAGTTTTCTTCGGTTTGCACAGGTTTGTTAACAGACTTATCCACAGGCTGTGAATAAGTGTTAATAAGAGCTGGAGATGGATTTAGATTTCCCGAAATGTCTTTGTTTTCAAGGGGTTCTGAGGATCCGTTGTTTTCCTTTTTGGTTTGATTGGATGCGTCTGTTGCCTCGTTTTTAACAATCTTTTCGACAGACTTATCAACAGCTTGTGTATAAGTTTGTTCAAAACGTTGGATGAGATAAGTATTTCGTTTAGCCCCCTCGTTGTGAACAGCATAATCGAAGGCTGCGATTTCCCCTAGCATGACCAGTTTACTCTTGGCACGTGTGATTGCAGTGTAAATGAGGTTACGTTGTAGCATACGTCCACTTTGGCGTGTGATGGGAAGGATAACGACTGGGAACTCACTTCCTTGGGATTTGTGGATTGACATAGCATAGGCCAGAGTAATCTTATTCCATTCGTTACGAGGATAGATAACCTCATTGCCGTCGAAGGACATGTAAATTTCGTCCTGCTTGCTTTCAGTATATTTACCAGGGATGAGATCAGTAATGATTCCGATGTCGCCATTGAAGACATTGAGTTCTGTATCGTTGACCAGATGGAGAATCCTGTCATTCTTGCGGAAGAAGATATCATTAAAGGCGAACTGATTGGCTTTTTCTTTGGGATTAAGTAAATCCTGCATAATGGTATTGAGATTATTGATACCAGCTTGTCCTCGGTACATGGGGGCTAGAATCTGAACATCCTGAGCTGCAATCCCACTCTTTATCGCAGCAGAGACGATTTTAGGAACCATCTGTGGAATGTGGTTGGCATTGGCCTCAAAGTAAGAGCGGTCAGCCTTTTTCTCTGTGAAATCAGCGGGTAGTTGGCCTTGGCGCATCTGGCTAGCTAGGGTAACGATAGTGGAATCCTCGGATTGTCTGAAAATTTTGGTTAGGGAAACCTTAGGCAAGTTATCAATCTGCAAAAGGTCAGCCAAGACTTGGCCAGGGCCTACGGAAGGTAGTTGGTCTTGGTCACCCACAATGATAACTTGGGTTGAATCAGAGATACTTTCAAAGAGTTGATTGGCCAACCAAGTATCAACCATAGAGAACTCATCGATGATAATCAAATCGCAATCGAGATAATCCTCTAAGGTCTTAAAATCGTCCTCGCTATTGAGGCCTAAATGTCTATGAATAGTGGCGCTAGGGAGTTGGGTGAGTTCGTTCATCCGACGAGCAGCCCGTCCCGTTGGTGCTGCTAAAATAATAGGTAAATCAGACTTTTTGAGATCTAGGCCATGAAGGTCAGCATAGGTTTTAATAATGCCGTTAATAACAGTGGTTTTCCCTGTTCCGGGACCCCCTGTCAGGATGAAGACCTTGCTTTGTAGGGCTTTGAAAATGGCATCTTTTTGAACCTGATCATAAGTAATACCAAGCTCCTCTTCCACCTCTTCAAGGCTGTCTAAGATTTTGTCTTCAGAGCTAACATCAAGTTTGTCCTTCATGATACGAGTTAGGTGGGTATAAATGCCCTGTTCCGCAAAATATAGGGTATTATCAAAGATTTTAGTCTCTACATTTTGCACCTTATCCTCTTGGATAAGATTGGTTAATTGGTTAGCGACCAAGGCGGGGTCAAGTTCAATCGGACGAGCACCTTCCAAAAGAATGATGGTCCGTTCAAGCAAGGCTTTGGCTTCTATGTAGGTGTCGCCTTCTTCCATACTGGCTTCTAGTAGACAATGAATCAAGCCAGCTCGTAAACGCTCAGGAGCATCACTAGCAATTCCAAGACGTTCAGCTAGTTGGTCAGCCATTTTAAAACCGATTCCTTGAATCTCCTCTACTAATAGATAAGGGTGTTCCTCAATAAGATTTAGTGACTCTTCCTTATATTGGTTGAAAATTTGTGAGGCGGCCTTTGGTGTGAGTCCATAGCTAGAAAGTTTGGACAGGATTTGCTCGGCTCCATAATTGATTTTTAACTTAGCAACAAAGGCTTCTCGATTGACCTTGGAGAGGTTGGGAATCTGCTCTAACTCGCTAGGATTCTCGAGAATCTTGTCAATAGGGTCTTCTCCGTAAATTTCGACAATACGCTCGGCCGTTTTCTTACCGATTCCTTTGAAATTGTCGCTGGCAAAATATTTGATAAGACCGCTGGCCGAAGGTTTTGAACGCTCGTAGCGGGTCATTTGTAGCTGTTCCCCATATTTAGGGTGATTGGTTAGTTGGCCCCAGAAGGTATAGTCTTCACCCTCCATGACATCCCCCATAGTTCCTGTGACAATGATTTCGTAGTCTTCAAAATCACTGTCCGTTTCGTCAATCTCTAAGAGTAAGATACGAAAAAAATTACTAGCGTTTTCGAAAATGACGCGTTCGATAGTTCCTGAAAAATAAAATTCTTGCATGTGTTTTTCCTAGATACATAATAAGGCTGGGTTTCCCCAACCTTATCTTATTTAGTGGTTTTAGTTGTCTTCAACGGTACCAATTTTATTAAGTGGCCAGAAGCGGAATTTGACTTCCCCTACAAGAGCACTCTTGTCAAAGTAACCAACTTCGCGGCTATCTTTTGAAACGATACGGTTATCTCCAAGTAGGAAATATTTGCCTTCAGGAACAGTGACAGAGAAAGTAGTGTTTTTGTCCGCGTTGACAGTGAAGGCCTTAGATTCTTTAGCTAGTTGTTGGAAGTAATCGCGGTATGCATACTCTTTTTGTAGCTTATCTTTGGCAAAGGCAGCCTGGAATTCTTTGAGGTATTCTTCCTTGACTTCTTTACCGTTGACAGTAAGTTTATCGTTTTGATAGGTAATGGTATCACCTGGCATCCCAATGACACGTTTTACGATTTGTTTCGTCTTACCATTTTCAACCTCCTTGGCAACGACAATATCAAAGCGTTCAATGGACGTGTGTTTCAAAACAATAACACGCTGGTTATTGGCGAGAGTTGGATCCATTGAGTGGCCGTCAACCTGAACAGGAAGCCAGAGGAAGAGGCGAGTCAAGAGGAAGAATGTGATAAAGAGGATAAAGAGTCCCCATTCACGAAGGAAAATGAGAAAGTATTGGGTCCATTTGTTTTTCATAGTTAAGGCCTTTCAGGGTTATTTTAAGCGTTGGTAGGCTTTTTTAGTATTGGCGAAATGATATTTAGCAGTAGTTTGGAGTGCCTGATCTCCGTAGGCTTGAAGAAGCTTGGCTGCGACCTGGTCGGACTTAGCACCAGCACCTGAAGGAAGAGTATAACCTACTTCTTGGCTGAGTTTATCCAGATTTTCCAGGAAGAGATTGCGGGCGATGATAGAGCTCACCGCGACAGCTAGGTATTTACCTTCGGCTTTTTCTTCTAAAGTAATAGGGAAGTCAAAGCGATTACGTTCGTTCTTGAGGTATTTTTGATAATTCTTCTCACTGGTAAAAGCATCAATGACAATCTTATCTGGTTTAGCACCTGATTGTAACAATAGGAAGATAGCCTGATTATGGAGGGCTACTTTAACGGACACAGCATTATGACTCTTACCGTCTCCAACCACTTCATTGTACTTTCTAGGCGAAAGAAGGAGTGCCTTGTGAAGAATTTTCTCCTCCAACATAGGTGCAATCTGACGAATCTTGATATCGTTAAGATTTTTAGAATCATCAACTCCTAGAGATTTCAAAAAGGCATGGTCAGCTGGGGTAACTAGACTAGCTACAACAGCTAGACCACCAAAATAGGAGCCATTTCCGACTTCGTCTGATCCAATTAGGGCTAGGTTTTGCCCATCAGGTGAATGCTTAGGTTCAGCTTGGTATCCAAAACGGCTAGCTAGGATTTCTGGCTTAGCACCTTGGAAAGTTACCTTTCCTGAAGTATAGGCGATGACACTTATTCCATCGACCTTGGCTGAAAAACTTGCATAAGGATTTTTAGTCGCAGTCGCATAGCTTGCTAGGTCCTTCTGGAGTGTCGAAATCTGCTCTGCTGTCATTTTTAATACGATTGTGCCCATGAAATCTATTTTAGCACAAAAAAGGAGAATTGGTAGATATTTTACAGACTCGGAATCCCTGAAAATTATTTTTCTAGAGAAGTGCAAAGTCTAAAATTTACGAAAGTTAAAATTTAGGATATAATGATTAGAAAGAGAATGCCTAACCCTGCTCTTTTTTCCATAATTAGAAGAAATAGGTTGGCATTTAAGTGTCGAACACGCCTCAGAGTAAGTGTCTGATTCTTGCTAAAACATGGCGATATAAAAGCAATAAAATAAGGAGAAGCTGCGGTGGCGAATCCGTGACCACCATTGATTGGCAGCTAACAAGCAAATGGCAAATAAGAACCGTTACAAATTTCGTTTTGGAGAGAAGAACCTCACGCTAACAACTGATAAGGATAACCTATTCATGGAAGAGGTTGAGCGTGTTGCCCACGAGAAATATAAAATTATCAAAGAGCAGATGAAAAATGCTGACAATGAAACGATTGCTATCCTAATGGCTATCAATTCTTTATCAACTCAGTTGGAACGCGAAATCCAAGTTGAAGATATGGAAAAAGAGTTGGAAATTTTGAGAGCTAAGCAACTCGAACAACTTAAGGTCAAGGCGACAGCTCAAAGTGATGACGATGAGGATGACGCATGATTGGACTCCTTGTCTTAGCCCTCATGGCTTGGAATTTCTATATTGGCTACCGAAGAGGTCTCTTTATGCAAGCCTATTACGTGGCTTCAGTCATTATCGCCATGTGCGTCGCGACCTATTTTTACAAGTCGCTAGGAGAGGCTATCAATCTTTGGGTACCTTATACTAATCCAACCAAAGATGCCAGTGTAGCTTTCTTTAAAGATCAGAACATCTTCTCACTTGACCGTGTCTATTATGCAGGTGTTGCCTATTTTGCCATTTACTGTGTGGCTTATTATGGTTTGCGCTTTCTTGGGATTTTCTTCCATTTTGTGAGAATTGAGCGTCTTGACCAGACACGGTTCCAAGTGATAGGCGGTGTTTTGGCTTCCTTGGTAAGTCTAGTACCTTTGACGATGTTGGGGAATATCCTTGCGACCGTTCCCATAAACAATATTCAAACGGTCTTGTCATCTAGCTGGGTTTTGCGTCTTTTGATTAATTGGAATTTTCCAGTTAGCCAGATTATCCAACACTTGTGGACAAGTGTGATATAGAAAATAGAAGTCTTCCTTGCTTAAGGGAGACTTTTTTGTGTTTGGATTGGATTCACACAAAAAAAGACTGGACACATAGTCTCAGTCCCTCTTAATTAGTTTTAACCCAAGGTTGCGATGGTACATCCGGAACCACCGGCACTTTGTGGGGCATATTCAAAACTTTTAACGTGGCGGTGGTGACGGAGATATTTGGTAACAGCATCACGGATGACACCGGTACCAATACCGTGGATGATGTCCACCTGACTCATGTTGTTAAGTAGAGCTTGGTCAATAAAGGCATCGAGCTCTTGCATGGCTTCTTCGTAACGTTTCCCACGAAGGTCTAGACGGGCACGAGGCCCACCAGATGCCTTCTTGGCTTTCTTGACCACATTGATCTGTTTTTTCTTGGGTTGTTGTGCTTCTGCTTGGGCACGAACCAGAGTGAATTCGTCTGCCTTGAGGGTCATCTTGATGAGACCCACTTGAGCTTCCCAGTTACCATTTTTGGCTTGACTGGTGAGCGTACCACGTTGCCCATAGGCAGTAACGATGATATCATCTCCGACACGAGGGGCACGCGCAGCCTTTTCTTTCTTAGCCTTACGAAGGACCTTATTTTTAGAGAGGTCCACTTGTGGGGCAAGTTTCTTGAGTTTTCCTTTGGCGTCGATAACTTCATGAGGTTTGAGTTGACTCTTATCGTGGAGATTTTTGAGAATACTATCGCTCTCAGCCAAAGCGGTATCAACCATCTCTTGAATTTCTTTTTGAGCCTTTTCGAGTTCCTTGTCGTATTCATGGGAGAATTCGTTATAGAGTTTCTTGACCGCACGGTTGAATTTAAGGTTCTCTTGCTCCACGTCCTTGATGTGTTCCAGACGTTTTTGTGTTTCCACAGTTTGGGCCTCAAGTTGCTCGATGATACGGTTGACATCACTATCAGTATCCGTGAGGTTTTCTGCCTCCTTGACAATAATCTCATTCAAACCGAGGCGTCGAGCAATTTCAAAGGCATTAGAACGACCAGGAACCCCTTGCATAAAACGATAGGTAGGGCTTAAAGTCGCTGTGTCAAACTCCATGCTGGCATTTTCCACATGTTGCGTCTCAATCCCATAGGCCTTAAGCTCAGGATAGTGAGTGGTGGCCATGGTCTTAATCTGGCTCAAACGGAGGTGCTCTAAGATTGCCATGGCTAGACTAGCCCCTTCCTGAGGGTCGGTACCAGCCCCAAGCTCATCGACCAAGACAAGACTGTTGCTGTCGGCAGCGTCCAGAATCTCGACAATGTGGGTCATGTGACTAGAGAATGTTGACAAACTCTGTTCGATAGACTGTTCATCTCCGATGTCCGCAAAAATCTCTTGGAAAATGGCGACACGACTGCCCTTATCAGCCAAAATTGGCAGACCAGATTGAGCCATTAGTTGTGCTAGTCCTAGCGTTTTAAGCATGACCGTTTTACCACCAGTATTGGGACCTGTGATGACAATGGCTGTGAGGTCCTCATCAAAGCGCAAATCGTTGGCTACAGGATTGACCAAAAGAGGGTGACGAACGTTAAGTAGTTGTAGTGTTTGATTCTCACTAATTTTTGGAATAACCGCTTTTTTATCATGGAGATAGAGGTATTTTCCTCGAATGAAGTCCAAGTGGCCCAAAATCCAAGCGTTGTTAGCGATAGCAGCAGCTTGTGGGCGCAGTTGATTAGACAATTCATGCAGGATACGGGCCATCTCGTGGCGTTCGTCTGCACGTAATTGTGTAATTTCTTCGTTGAGCTGGATAACGGCACGTGGCTCGATATATACTGTGTTTCCAGAGCTTGAGATGTCATGCACAACCCCTGCGATACGGTTACGGTAGGTATTTTTGACAGGAAGCACCGAACGACCGTTACGACTAGCAATCAAACTCTCAGCCAACATGTGGCCAGATTTCTTGAGAATGTCTTGCAAGGTCTGGCGAATGGCATCATCACAAGATTTAAGTTGACGACGAATATTTTGCAACTCTGGGCTAGCAAAATGCTCAATAAAACCACCGTCATTGATGCTCTGAAGACTGCCTTGTAGACTTGGAAAGGCTTCGATCTTTTCGAAAAGACGTTTAAGGGCGATGAGCTCTACATTTTCAAGGTCAGCGTAAAAGCGACCAAGGTCAGCTGAAGCTTGTAGCACCTTCTTGATAGCAATGAGCTCCTGAATGTTGAGGTCAGCATCCAGTTCCAAACGACGCAAGGGCTCAGAAATATCTCGCAAGTTACCAATGGCAAAGCCATGGTGCTCTACGAAAATCTCTGCCATTTCTTGAATTTCTGTAAATTGATTTTGAATTCTTTCTGGATTGGCCATAGGCACCAAGTCACGCAACTCCGCCTGAGCCTGTTCAGTCTGCAGGTATTCTGTGAACTGGTCCTTGACCTTGTTAAATTCTAATTGGTCTAAAATCTTTGTGTTCATAGCTCCTATTATAACACATTTGACTATAGGGGGGGGGGTGGAGGTGGGAAATGCTTGGAACAATACTGTTGACTGATTTTGTCTAAAGTTTGTTGATGGACAGTTTTGTCTGTAGCCTTTTTATTTTTTAGCTAGTTTTATGTAAACTAGTTTCCTTAAAATAAGAGATTTTCAATTAAAACCAATGCTCCCATCTATGCTATAATAAACCTATGACTAATCAGAAAAAATTACTATTAATCGACGGTTCATCTGTTGCCTTTCGTGCCTTTTTCGCACTCTATAATCAAATTGACCGTTTTCGTAACAATAACGGCCTTCATACCAATGCCATCTACGGTTTCCACCTCATGTTGGACAACCTGCTTGAGCGTATCCAACCGACCCATGTTTTGGTAGCCTTTGATGCGGGTAAAACAACTTTCCGTACAGAGATGTTTGCGGACTATAAGGCTGGTCGTGCCAAGACTCCAGAGGAATTCCGTGAGCAGTTCCCTTATATCCGTGAGATGTTGGCTGCACGTGGCATCGCCTATTATGACTTGGCTCAGTACGAGGCAGATGACATTATCGGTACCTTAGCTAAGATGGCTGAAAATACCAGTGAGGACTACCAAATCACAGTTGTTTCTGGGGATAAAGACTTGATTCAGCTGACTGACGAAAATACAGTCGTTGAGATTTCGAAAAAAGGTGTAGCCGAGTTTGAAGCCTTCACACCTGACTACCTCATGGAGAAAATGGGGATTACTCCAGCGCAATTCATCGACCTCAAGGCCCTCATGGGTGATAAGTCCGATAATATTCCAGGGGTTACTAAGATTGGTGAAAAGACTGGTCTCAAGCTCCTCTTGGAACACGGTTCCCTTGAAGGTATCTATGACCATATTGATGAGATGAAGAAGTCCAAAATGAAGGAAAATCTCATCAATGACAAGGAACAAGCCTTCCTTTCTAAGACCCTGGCGACTATTGATACCCAGTCTCCTATTGAAATTGGCCTAGATGATACGGCCTTTACGGGACCTGACCTTGAAAAATTGGCAGCCTTTTATGACGAGATGGGCTTTGTTCAGTTCAAAAATGCCCTTGGTGGAGAGGCTGTGCCACAAGATTTTGATGTAGCCTATACAGAGCCTAGCCAAGTAACAGCGGATCACTTCAGCCCTGACGATTTCTTTTATTTTGAAATCCTTGGTGAGAATTATCACACTGAGCCTATCATCGGTTTTGCATGGGGTAACGACAAGCAGATTTATGCGTCTACAGATACTGACCTACTCAAATCAGACGCCTTCCAGGCAGCTCTTTCTAAGGCTGTTAATATCTACGATTTCAAGCGTAGTAAGGTCCTTTTGAGTCATCTAGGTATTGACTTGCCTACGGCTAATTTTGATGCCCGTCTGGCCAAGTATCTCCTCTCAACCGTTGAGGACAATGAATTGTCAACCATTGCCCGTCTCTATACAGACTTGCCGCTTGAAACAGATGAAGTGGTCTATGGTAAAGGGGCTAAACGTGCCGTTCCTGAAACAGAGGTCTTGCTCAGCCACCTAGCTAAAAAAGTCAAGGTCCTTCAGGTAGCTAAACCTGTCATGCTTGAAAAATTGGCTGAACACGGCCAATCAGAGCTTCTCTTTGATATGGAGTTACCACTGGCAAATGTGCTAGCTAAGATGGAAATCGCTGGTATTAAGGTTAAGGGACAAACCCTTAACGAGATGGCAGTGGAAAACCAAGTAGTAATTGACAAATTGACCCAAGACATTTACGAGATGGCTGGTGAAGAGTTCAATATCAACTCGCCTAAACAGTTGGGTGTCATCCTCTTTGAAAAAATGGGACTGCCTTTGGAATACACTAAAAAAACCAAGACAGGTTATTCAACGGCTGTGGATGTCCTTGAACGTTTGGCACCAATTGCTCCAATCGTAGCTAAGATTTTGGAGTACCGCCAAATCACCAAGCTTCAGTCTACCTATGTCTTGGGGCTTCAGGATTATATCCTTGAGGATGGCAAGATCCATACCCGTTACGTGCAAGATTTAACACAGACAGGGCGTCTGTCATCAGTTGATCCTAACTTGCAAAATATCCCTGTTCGCTTGGAGCAAGGTCGTCTCATCCGTAAGGCTTTTGTCCCATCGACTGAGGACGCAGTGCTTTTAAGCTCGGATTACTCACAGATTGAGTTGCGCGTGTTGGCCCACATTTCGGGAGATGAGCATTTGATTGCAGCCTTTAAAGAGGGGGCAGATATCCATACCTCTACAGCCATGCGTGTCTTTGGTATTGAAAAGCCAGAGGATGTCACACCTAACGACCGTCGTAACGCCAAGGCTGTTAACTTCGGTATCGTTTATGGCATTTCTGACTTCGGCCTTTCTAACAACCTTGGCATTAGCCGTAAGAAGGCCAAGGAGTATATCGATACCTACTTTGAGCGTTATCCTGGTATCAAGGCCTATATGGATAATGTGGTCCGTGAGGCCAAGGATAAAGGATATGTAGAAACTCTCTTCCATCGCCGTCGTGAGTTGCCAGATATCAATTCTCGTAACTTTAATGTTCGCAACTTCGCAGAGCGTACAGCCATCAACTCGCCTATTCAGGGAAGTGCTGCTGATATCCTCAAGATTGCTATGATTAACTTAGACAAGGCTTTGGTAGAAGGTGGCTATAAAACTAAGATGCTCCTCCAAGTGCACGATGAAATCGTCCTTGAGGTGCCAAACGATGAACTTGTAGCGATGAAAGCCTTGGTTAAAGAAACCATGGAAGCTGCAGTCGAACTCGCTGTCCCACTCATTGCAGATGAGAATGACGGCCGTACATGGTATGAGGCAAAGTAAAACATGAAAGAAAATTTTCCATTTACCTATTTTCTCTTGCGTTACATGCTAGGATTTCTGGCTGTTATCCTAGGTATTGTAGCAGTATTGGTGATTATCACCTACTTTATGACCAAGTAGAAATAGACAGATGAAAGCTGGACTGAGGTCTGGCTTTTTTGATGCAGATATTTGTAATTGTAAAAATAATCACTAATTAATATCTAGATATTTTAATCAAAACTCTAATTTGATTGAGGATGGGATTGTTGGATCATAGTGAAAGCTATGATTATATAAGTGTTCTTGATGAATGGATATAAATTAATTTTTCAAAAAATACTTGACTTATCAATCATACAATTGTTAACATAATGTCAGAGATATTTAAATGATTTAATGTTTTTATTAGGTCGTTTCTTATGAAAGGATAGTTATGAAAAAGAAATTAACAGGGTTTGCGCTCTTATCAAGTTTGTTTTTGTTAACGGCTTGTAACGCAACAAATACGGGTAGTTCAGGCTCAGGCGACAGTGCTTCTAAGTCTGAGCAAGTGAGTGGTGATTCGTCCGAAACCGAGGAAGTGAGCTACGATGAGCTCTATGCTTCGGTCTTGGACCTCTATCGTCCCATTGCTTTGAACGGCGATACATCAGCTGTTCCAGGTGATCTTTCGTCTGACGAAGCTTATGCGACTAGCACCCTTTTTGATGCTAAAAGAGCAGGAGAAAACGTGCAATATAGCTATGTAGATATCAACGATGATGGCTCAGCTGAACTTTTGATTGGGACTCCTGACAGTGTTCATGCGCTATATTATCTTGATAATGATGATAAGCCTGTATTTGCCAAAAGTGCTGGGACCTTTGCCAAGGGTGGTTACTTGAGTACCATGAAATTTTATAAAGATGGTACGATTTACTGCCAACTCTTCCAACGTATGAGACCTGAGGCCAAGGCTGAGACCTATGAAATCAAGGATGGCACCTTTAACCAACTTCAATCAGTTGATTTCAGTATGTCTGAGACAACAGACGGTGCAAGTAAGGTTGGTCTCGGTGACGCTCAGACTCTTGATTTGTCTTCCGAAGACTGGTATGACTTTGACGACTCAAGTAGTGACGATACAGAAGAAAGTACCAGCGACAGCAAGTCAAATAAAGAGACTGGTATGGACATCAATGCTATTCAGAATGGTGATTTCTCAAGCATCGCTGGAACTTGGAAGAATGGTAAAGGGATGACACTGATTTTTGACAAGAATGGGTTGGTTAGTGACACAGAAAGAGTAGGGATTGAATATTCAAAGGTTACGGATGGCTACCTTAAATCAGGTACTAGTCCGAAATCTGGTGTTGGTGTTGCTGGAGGAGCAATGGCATTCTTACCTAAAGGAGTATCTCTGACTGGGGAGATAACATCATCACCTAATGAGAAAGTAGACGATCAGTCAGATAAAAGTAAGGATCGTATCTGGGGTGGGCAGTCACTTTATGGCACCACAGACGACAGTTACTTCTTCTATAAAGTCGATTAATAATTTCCAAGCTGAAACTTAAACGTTTCGGCTTTTTTTGTTTCCCATAGTGACATTTATGTCACTATTTTTTGTTAGTAATCTTGCCTATAATAAAAACATAACTTAAGGATATAACTGAGAGCTAGCGACGGTTGTCTTTAAAATGAAAGGAGATAGAGTAAACAGTTAATTCTAGGATATCTCTTAGTGGTTAGTGAGGATACTAAGAGATTTGCAACTCACAATTATCATAAATAGAAAAAATAATATTATAAGGAGAAGATATATTGAAAACATTAGAAATGACACAACAAGTATTGACGCATGAGGAATTATCAGTGGTTGTAGGTGGTGGATGTAGTTGGAACAATGCAGCTAAGGCTGCCCTCGGAACAAGTATCACGGGTCTTATCACTAGTGGCCCAGGAGGAGCCTTGTTGGGATTAGCTGGAGGAGCAGTAAGTTACGGAGCGTTGTGTTGGGTATGATTGAATTTTTGATGTCAAAAAATGTGACTTATTTGGAATTGTTTTATATCATTTTGGGAGTAGTTCTTTCAAAAGTATACCTTGCTTTGCGAGGCCGTAAGCACGATAAACTTGATGCATAAGAAAAAGGGTAGCACTCAATGCTATCCTTTTTTACTGTCTTCATAAGTTTTAATCATCTTCTTCTGTGGTGTGGCCATTGGGAACTGGTCAAAGTCTTGACTAGCCACCCAGCGTAGCTCCTTATCGGAAGTGAGTTTGTCGTCATTAACGCTGCCTTCCACCATTTCGATGGTCCATTTTTGGTGGCTGAAGGTATGCTTTACGGGTGCAAAATTATTGCTAGACCACTCTGGTTTGAGGGAATAATCTTTCTCAAAAACAGCTTTTTGAGAGACTGTCTCGAGAATACAATCATCCTTTTCAAAAAGGCTGAGTTGTTGGCCAATAAAGTCTGTTTCCATGATAGGGAAGGACCAGAAACCACCTAGCAGACGTCCCTCGATATTTTTTTCGAGCAGAAATTCACCCTTTGGATTTCTGATAATAAAAGCCTGAATTTGCATAGGTTTAGGCTTTTTCTTAGGCAATTTGATGGGGTATTTGTCATAGGTTCCATTGAGATAGGCTGCACAGAAAAAGCGAATAGGGCTTTCGTCGGGTCTTGGATTTTTAGCTGATTCGATATCAGTCCCAAGGTCCATAAGCGCCTGGTTAAAGTCACCTGGACGGTCAGGGTCAATCAAAATGTCCATAATCGCTTGGAAAATCTTACGATTTTTGGCGTCTCCGATATCGTAGTTAACCTCAAAGAGACGAGCCATAACCCGCATAACGTTACCATCAACAGCAGGTTCTGGGAGCCCAAAAGCGATGCTAGAAATAGCACCAGCAGTATAGGGTCCGATGCCCTTGAGTTTGGCAATATTTTCATAAGTATCTGGAAACTGGCCATCAAAGTCATCCATGATTTGTTGCGCAGCCTTTTGCATGTTTCGGACACGTGAATAGTAACCTAGTCCCTCCCAAGCTTTGAGAAGCTTCTCTTCTGGAGCTTCGGCCAAATCCTTAACTGTTGGGAACCAGTCTAAAAAGCGCTCGTAATAGGGAATAACAGTCTGAACCTGAGTTTGTTGTAGCATGATTTCACTGACCCAGATATAGTATGGGTTTCTAGTCCTACGCCAGGGGAGGTCTCGTTTCTCTCGATCGTACCAGTCCAGGAGGGTGCGACGAAAGGACGCGATTTTCTCAGCATCCCACATGACAATGCCGTATTCTTTTAAATCTAACATGTCTCTATTGTAGCAAAGAAATCTTTTTTCAAAAAATTATGCGTTTTTCTGACAAAAGGATTGACAAAAGTAAGCGTTTACATTATACTAAAAGTGTAAAGAAGATAAGGATTCATCAAGGAGGTAAGAGCCATGGTGAGAGTAAATATTTCAAGGTACAAAAACGGAGACTAAGATCTCTAAACAAAACAGTAGGCAAAACAAATAACTTTACCAATCATCTCTGAGGAGCGTAACCGCATGACAGTAGGGCGTTACAAGAACGGAGATTAATTCAGTCGCATAAAATAGCTACAAGGGAGTGATACCACCAGAAGTCGAAAGCCAAACTCAAATCTGTTAACTTAAGAAAAGTGAGGTAAAGCTCATGAGAAATGTTAGTAGGTATAAAAATGGAGACACATAGGTTGTTGCGTAAAATAGCCTAAGGAGTGATACCCATGCCATACGAAACGTAAATCCTATATTCTTAAGATGAACGAGGTGAGTTCATGAAAAATATGAGTAGGTATAAAAACGGCGATTAATAATGTTGCATAAAATAGCTACAAGGGAGTGATACCACCAGAAATCGAAAGCTAAACTCAAGATTAACGTCAAAAAGTGAGGTAAAGCTCATGAGAAATGTTAGTAGGTATAAAAATGGAGACACTTAAGCTGTTGCGTAAAATAGCTTAAGGAGTGATACCAATGCCAAATGAGTAATCTATCGACAAAAGTTAAATGCTTAAATCTTGTAACAAAGTACCGAGGTGACGCTTATGTTGATGTTTGATGTAAGTCGTTATAAGAACGGCGACAAGTAAATCTCATTGAGTGGTCAATGGGGAGATAGGTCTCAAATCATACGAATCGGAGGCGATTATTATGATGATGAATTTAGGACGTTATAAAAATGGAGACACTTCAAGTTGTTGCATAAAATAGCTTAGGGAGTGATACCGATGTAATAGAAAATTTACAATGCTTGAAAGTTATTTGTAAGTTGATGGAGGTAATCTATGATTGCTAGGTATAAAAATGGTGACACACAATGACTCCTCCTTATGAAAATATTTTTTACAAAATTCCAAAAGGATGTTCTAATGACAATTGAAGAATCTTAAAAGCTCATTCTAGCGTGTAAGAATGAGCTTTTTGATATGTTGAATATTAGTGGATTTTAGTGAGAGACTCTTAGTCCTTTTTGTTCAACCGAACCTTCCGTAGGAGAGCAAGCCTTTTTTGTTCTTTTACTAGAGTCGTAAAGATTTGGTATTGATTTTTAAGATGCGGTAGGAAACTCTTAGGAATTTTACTATCGAAGTTTAGGTTGTTCAGAAATATGGGGGCACTACTGTCTCTATAGATTTGTCCTTGGAAGAAGTAGTTGTCGGTCACGATATCAACTGAGATACGTGATGAGCGCCATCGACGTTTGCGCATGTACTTGGGTTTCCAACGAATCTTAAGTTGCTGGTCCTTGATATACCACCCCATGATGTCTATTTTGGCGGTCTGTTTCGTTTTGTCATCAAAGTATGTTACTGGTACGCTTAAAACCTGCTGGCTTCTTGGTGAGGTTAAGAAGGGGTGAAAATCAGGAATGAAGTCGTAGTCCTTGCTAGACACTTCCGATAGACCGTCTTCTTCTCGTATTTTGCCACGGCTGACGTACTTGAAGAAGTCAAAACTCTTACCTTGTCTTTCTAGTCGTTCAGCCTCTAATTGATATCTTGTCACCTGATCACCGGTATTTTTAGTCGTCTTGAGGTAACGCATGATTTCTGCATCCTTGTAGTAAAGAGCAACGAGATTTTTTAGACGTTGACTAGGGTTCAGAGAGTGTACCTTGTCTGGAAAGGACAAGATTTGTATGTTTTGGACAGCGGCTAAAGGAACAGCAGCGATACCAGATAAGAGCTTGTCTAGTTCAAAGAGGGAGACGGTATCAAAATGACTGGTATGACCAAGCTGATGTGTTATGTCAACAACAAAGAGGTTATTGTCCTGTTTGAAAGTGATAATGTAGACGTCACTCGGACCTAAGTTTTTTAAATCATATTCTAGGGAAGTAATAGGAATATTATAGTAGTGGTTAAAGGTTGGAAGCCCTAGTTTTTCTCCTAATTTCTTTTTATGATAAAGCATTCTCTTATTTTAGCATGAAGTTTGGCCGGAGAAAAGACGACTCATAGGGCTTAATTTTTTTCTTAGCGATTCAAATTTCTATCTATTCACTTTTCCCTTGCATTATCCTTCAAACTTTGGTAGAATTATATCCTGTGAGTGCACCTCACTTACTCGTGGCGAAAGACCATGAGTCATTAGACCAAAAGAGGAGGAAAATATCAATGGCTAAATACGAAATTCTTTATATCATTCGTCCAAACATTGAAGAAGAAGCTAAAAACGCTTTGGTAGCACGTTTCGATTCTATCTTGACTGACAACGGTGCAACTGTTGTTGAATCAAAAGATTGGGAAAAACGTCGTCTTGCATACGAAATCCAAGATTTCCGTGAAGGACTTTACCACGTTGTTAACGTTGAAGCAAACGACGATGCAGCTCTTAACGAGTTTGACCGTCTTTCAAAAATCAACGGTGACATTCTTCGTCACATGATCGTTAAACTTGACGCGTAAGAAGGTAAATTATGATTAATAATGTCGTACTCGTTGGTCGCATGACCCGTGATGCGGAACTTCGTTATACACCAAGTAACGTTGCTGTTGCAACATTCAGCCTTGCGGTTAACCGTAACTTCAAGGGTGCTAATGGTGAACGTGAAACAGACTTTATTAACTGTGTTATCTGGCGCCAGCAAGCTGAAAATTTGGCTAACTGGGCTAAGAAAGGCGCATTGATTGGAATTACAGGTCGTATTCAGACTCGTAACTATGAAAATCAACAAGGTCAACGTGTTTACGTAACTGAAGTTGTCGCTGATAATTTCCAAATGTTGGAAAGCCGTGCGGCACGTGAAGGTCACAGTGGTGGTTCTTACAACGCTGGAGGATTTGATAATTCAAATTCATTCGGTGGTGGAGCTTCAACTGGTGGTTCATTTGGTGGATCACAACCTGCGCAATCTACACCAAACTTCGGTCGTGATGAGAGTCCATTTGGTAATTCAAATCCAATGGACATTTCAGATGACGATCTCCCATTCTAAGAATGGACAAAACGAATTAAATATATAAAGGAGAAATAAACATGGCTCAACAACGTCGTGGCGGATTCAAACGCCGTAAAAAAGTTGATTACATCGCAGCTAACAAAATCGAATATGTTGATTACAAAGATACTGAGCTTCTTAGCCGTTTCGTTTCAGAACGTGGTAAAATTCTTCCACGTCGTGTAACAGGAACTTCAGCTAAAAACCAACGTAAAGTAACAACAGCGATTAAACGCGCTCGCGTTATGGCACTTATGCCTTACGTAAACGAAGACTAAAAATAATACCCTCGACTGAGGGTGTTTTTTTCTGCCTTGATTTTCTAAGCCTTTGTAATTTCTGGGGCTGACAGTGGAGAGTTTTGTTTTATATTTTAGGGAAAAAAGAACAACCAACTGGCCTTCTCATTCGTCTTGAGGAGCTAGTTGGTCGTTTTGTGGTATATAGAGTGTGCTTTCTAAGAAATCATCAAATTTTTGATCGTTAACGAGGATATCAACATTATATTTGAAGACCTTGAAGCGGTTGGATAACCAGTGTGTTTTGATATCTGCCCAATTGTTGAAGCGACTCCACCTGTAAGGAAGTGTAGGGTCCTGTTTTTCAAAGACATAGATACTGCCGTCTTTTTCGTAAGCTATAGCCGTGTGGAAATTGCTGACATCACCAGGGCTATTTTGAAAGACCGATAGGAGTTTAACCTTCTCTGGAAACTTGAGTCCAGCTTTTTTCCAAGCTTTAAGGAGATCGTCTGTAGACTGATAGCTGATATTATCACCAAAAAGGAGACTGTAGAGAGCTTGATCCTTGGCAGTTAACTCTTTGTGGTGTGACTTAAGATCTATAAATTCGTTTTGAAGGGGGAGTTCTAATTTGGTGAGGTCCTCTGAGCTTGTAATAAGGTCGTGAAGAAGGAGGAAAGATGTTCGTCGACAGTTTAAGTCGTCAGTGAAGTGTGATTTATTCTCTTCAAAAGTTTTTTCATTAAGGAAGGTGACGAATTGGTTTTGATCTTTGCCGATTTTACTTTTGGTCCATTTTTTGACAACTGGCTGAAGGTTTGTATTTTCCTGATTATAACGAGTAATATAAGGGGCTAGATTGTCCCAGTCTTTGGTCGGTATGCCTTTGCTTTTTAAGGCTTTGGCTAGCTGTTTTTCTTGAGTGGGAGTCGTCACGTTGTTGAAACTATAGTAAGCTTGATAGTTTTTCTGAGTATTCTTGTGGCTACATGCCATAAGTAATAGGCAGCAAACAATGATTAGTAGAGGGAATTTGATACGCATCTATTGGATTTCTTTCTTTTGTCTATTAACTTTAACATTTTAGTATAGAACAACCAACTGTGTCAAGATTTCTGACGTAAAAAAGCACCCTTCTGGGTGCTTAGGGATGAGATGATTAAGATGCAGGTGCGTAAGTACTTTGAACGTTGTAGTGACGTTTGAAGAAGTATTTGGCAACACCAGCGATGACACCAATGATAAGGATTACAATTGGTGAAAGACCAGGGTTGAGGTAGCTTGGAAGAAGGGCTGTAAGACTAAAGAGAGCAAACCATGCAATAAAAGAGAGTGTGATGATGGTCATGCTGAACCACCATTTTGGACGTTCTTCTTTTGGTTTGTTATTGTGACGGTAGATGTAGTGGTAAGGGGTATACATAGCAAGACCACCAATGAATGACACTGAAAGAAGGGTTGTGAGGCCGTAGCTGGTTTGTGTGCCTGAGAAACCAAAGATTGCGTTCATGATTGCAACGATGGCTAGAAGGAAGAGTGAGGTATCAAGCCACATTTTCCAAGGTGTTTTATCTGTTTCTGGTACTTCTTTGTTAGGTTTACCAGTTTCAGGTTGTTGGTGTTTTTCAGGAGAGAAACTAGCTGCCCAAACAGTTGGAGCACCAAGGAGTCCACGTCCAGTGATTCCTTTTTTCTGGTTCTCGATAAGTTCAGGAATAATATCGCCAAGGATATCTTTGATTTCTTGGTCTGACTTACCATCTTTGATGAGTTGGTTGGTTGCGATGTGGATAAATTCTTGGTTTTTCTTGGTGAGTTTTTGGATGTCCATGAGATGACCTTTCGATAAATAGTATTATTTTTTAGTTTTGTAGTTTAGGGAAAAGAAGAGGCTCTATGTTAGAACCATTTTTTCCTGATAAAGTAGATAACAACGCAGGATGATCCGAAGGCTGCGATGAAAAAGATAACCCAAAAGGCATTATCTAAATCGTTTAGAGGCATAGAATTATTTTTAAAGTTCATGCCGTAGGCGGAGAAGATAACGGTTGGGATGTCCAGAGCCATAGTCATGAGAGCGAGTGTCTTCATGATAGTGTTCTGGTTGTTGCCGATGATAGAAGCAGAGGTTTCAGCCATGGCATTCAAGACATTTTCATAGATGCCTGCCATCTCAATGGCCTGTTGGGTTTCGACCAGTGTATCTTCCAAGAGATCCTCGTCCTCGATATATTTCTTCAAGCTAGAGGCGTTACCTGTTAGCTTTTTGACAATTCGCTCATTCATCTTAAGTGAGGCTTTTAGATAGACAATGGATTTTTCCAATTCCATCATGTCAATCAAGTGCTCGTTTTTAGTCGCATTTTCCAACTGAGCTTCTAATTTATCGCTCTGACGGTCGATAGAACGTAGAGCGGTTAGGTAGAGTTGAGCATTGCGATAGAGAATCTGAAAGACAAAACGAGTCTTCATGAAGGTGTAGAAGTTACGTACACGGTGGTTGAGGAAGTTGTCCATGAGGCTGATGTCCTCGAGACAGGTCGTAACAACTACCTCATCGGTAACGATGATACCCAATGGAATGGTAACGTAGTAACTTTTGTTATTACGCTCTTCATGGGTTGGGACGTCGACCAGAATCAGGGTGTAGTCATCTTCGACACCGATACGTGATGTTTCTTCCACGTCCAGAGGGGCACGGAGGTCTTGAATATCAATGTTAAAACGTTCTGCGACCTTCATGGCTTCTTCTTGGGAAGGGTTCACCAAATGAATCCAAGCACCAGGCTCGAATGTTTCAATTTCTTTGAATTCTTTTCCGGTGGATAAGAACATTTGTTTCAATGGGAACCCCTCCTTTGTCATTAGGTAAGCGCTAGCGTCTTGATTATAAAAGGATTTTTACAATCGCTTTTAAGTAAAATAAACACCGCTCTTAGCTTTTTTTAGTGATGTCAAATGAGGCTTGGGACGATGTTCCTTGCCTTTTTTAGACACTCCAATATTATACTACATTTGAAACATTTTTGGGCTGGATAAATTGAAATTTTGTTATAATATGAGAGAAAGTCGGGATGGATTTTCCCTCCGTCTGTAGAAAGGAGTGGCCGTAGCTTCTGGGTTAGGGCCTCTTAAAATATGCAAGATAAGTTAGTGATTCATGGAGCAAGAGCTCACAATTTAAAAAATATCGATGTGGAGATTCCACGTGATAAACTGGTAGTGGTTACGGGTTTGTCAGGTTCTGGGAAGTCTTCCTTGGCCTTTGATACCATCTATGCAGAGGGGCAACGTCGTTATGTTGAAAGTCTCTCGGCTTATGCCCGTCAGTTTTTGGGTAATATGGAGAAACCTGATGTGGACTCGATTGATGGTTTGAGTCCTGCCATCTCCATTGACCAGAAAACAACAAGCAAAAACCCTCGTTCGACGGTCGGGACGGCAACGGAGATTAATGACTATCTTCGTCTCCTTTATGCGCGTGTGGGTGTCCCCTATTGTCCTAATGGTCATGGAGCCATTCAGTCGTCCTCTGTGGAACAGATTGTTGACGAGGTTCTAGCCCTTCCAGAGCGTACACGTATGCAAATTTTGGCACCCATTGTTCGTCGTAGGAAAGGGCAACACAAGGCTGTTTTTGAGCGTGTACAGAAAGACGGTTATGTTCGTGTTCGTGTAGATGGTGAGATTTACGATGTCACAGAAGTGCCAGAGTTGTCCAAGTCTAAGATGCATAATATCGAAGTGGTTGTAGACCGCTTGGTAAATAAGGAGGGTATCCGTAGTCGTCTCTTTGATTCGGTGGAGGCGGCCCTTCGTTTAGCAGATGGCTACTTGATTGTGGATACTATGGATGATAATGAGTTGCTTTACTCAGAGCATTATTCTTGTCCAGTTTGTGGTTTCACAGTGCCTGAGTTGGAGCCTCGTCTCTTTTCATTCAATGCGCCATTTGGCTCTTGTCCGACCTGTGATGGTTTAGGTAATAAACTGGAAGTTGATATGGATTTGGTTATCCCTGATGCTAGTAAGACCTTACGTGAAGGTGCTCTGGCGCCTTGGAATCCTATTTCGTCCAACTACTATCCAGCCATGCTTGAGCAGGCTATGGAGCAGTTTGGCGTGGATATGGATACGCCATTTGAAAATCTGAAAAAAGAAGAACAGGATTTGATCCTCTATGGATCTGGGGACCGTGAATTCCACTTCCATTATGTTAATGATTTTGGTGGGGTGCGTGATATTGACATTCCTTTTGAAGGGGTTGTGACTAATATTAATCGTCGCTACCACGAGACCAATAGTGATTTCACTCGTAATGTCATGCGAGGTTATATGAATGAGTTGTCATGTCCAACTTGTCATGGCTATCGTCTTAACGAAGCAGCTCTCTCGGTTCGTGTTGGTGGTGAGAATGGCCTAAATATTGGTCAAATTTCTGATCTGTCTATCTCTGATCATCTTCAGGAAATTGATAGCCTGGAATTAGGTGAAAATGAAGGAATGATTGCCCGTCCAATTATCAAGGAAATCAAGGATCGCTTGACTTTCCTAAATAATGTAGGTCTTAATTATTTGACCCTCTCTCGTATGGCCGGAACCCTTTCTGGGGGTGAGAGTCAGCGTATCCGTTTGGCGACACAGATTGGCTCTAACCTTTCTGGAGTCCTATATGTTTTGGATGAGCCTTCTATTGGGCTTCATCAGCGTGACAATGATCGCTTGATATCAAGTCTTAAAAAGATGCGTGACTTGGGCAATACCCTGATTGTGGTGGAGCATGATGAAGATACTATGCGTGAGGCTGACTGGCTTATCGATGTGGGACCTGGTGCGGGTGCTTTTGGTGGTCAAATCATGGCCTCAGGAACCCCAGAGGAAGTTGCTAAGAACAAGAATTCAATCACCGGGCAGTATCTGTCAGGTGCAAAATCAATTCCTGTTCCTCTGGAACGTCGTGTAGGTAATGGTCGTTTTATCGAGGTTAAAGGTGCTAGTGAAAATAACCTGAAGAATGTATCTGTCAAGTTTCCACTTGGAAAGTTGATTGCAGTCACTGGTGTTTCTGGTTCGGGAAAATCGACTTTGGTTAATGGAATTCTCAAGAAAAAGATTGCCCAAGAGCTTAATCGAAATAGTGAGAAACCTGGTAAACACAAATCAGTGACAGGAATCGAGCATATCGAGCGTTTGATTGATATTGACCAAAGTCCAATTGGGCGTACACCTCGTTCTAATCCAGCGACTTATACGGGCGTCTTTGACGATATTCGTGATCTGTTTGCCCAAACCAATGAGGCCAAGATTCGAGGTTACAAGAAGGGACGTTTCTCTTTCAATGTCAAGGGTGGCCGTTGTGAAGCCTGCTCTGGTGATGGTATTATCAAGATTGAGATGCACTTCTTGCCTGATGTTTATGTACCTTGTGAGGTTTGTCATGGCACACGCTATAATTCTGAGACTTTAGAGGTTCGCTATAAGGGGAAAAATATTGCTGAAATTTTGGATATGACAGTTGATGACGCAGTTGACTTTTTTGCGGCTATTCCTAAGATTGCTCGTAAGGTTCAGACTATCAAGGACGTGGGGCTCGGGTATGTGACTTTGGGACAACCAGCAACAACCCTATCAGGTGGAGAAGCTCAACGTATGAAGTTGGCTAGTGAGTTGCACAAACGCTCTACTGGGAAGTCCTTCTACATTCTGGATGAACCGACGACGGGTCTCCATACAGATGACATTGCTCGTCTTTTGAAGGTGCTTCAGCGTTTTGCGGATGATGGCAACACTGTTCTCGTGATTGAGCACAATCTAGATGTTATCAAGACCGCAGACCACATCATTGATTTGGGTCCTGAAGGCGGTGTCGGTGGAGGTACCATCGTAGCTACAGGGACTCCAGAGGAAGTAGCAACTGTTCCAGAAAGCTACACAGGACAATATTTGAAAGAAAAATTGACATAAAGGAAAAAGGGCTCTCTGAGTCTTTTTTTGCTTTAGGCTGGTTTAAGTTGAGTTTGCTATTCTATGGTTAAGAAAAAAGATACAGGAGTCAGACTATGGTTAAAAAGCGTTTTTTTATAGGATTTAATGGTATTCTTCTAGCCTTATTTCTAGATATTTGTCTTTTAATTAGCATTCGTACAGTGGATCATCACGGCCATTTTCAATCAGCAACAGATAAATGGGAAACTTTGCTTTACGTTTTAGGAATTTATTTTAGTTTTCTCCTTTTTGAGGTTATTTTTTATCTTATTCTGAAACACCGTAGAAATAAACAAGTTTTGGAACAGGTCTTATAAAGGCCTGTCTTTTTGTGTTCAGTGGTAGTGACATTTATGTCACTATTTTTTTGAAAAGGGAGAACTTATAATGACCTTATACCCAAATCCACTAGGTCTCCAAGACGACTAAATCTTTGTATAGTCCAAGTGGTTATTGCTGTATTTATTTTTGAAAAGAAAGGAGAAATAAGAATGCGAACTAAGGCATATGATGAAGAGCTCAATGCTGAAACCTTAGAAAATGTTACAGGGGGTGGTTTTGTATCTAGACCTCAAACCTTACCTGAACGATTGGGTTGGAACAAATGGTGGTTGAAAAGAAGACCTCCTTATGGCGATTAGAAGTTACCATGAGTACCAAATATGGGAAAGAGAAATATGGATAAACAGAAGAATAATCTTATTAGAAGTTTAAGCATTGTTATCGTGATCGTCTGGCTATTTATTGTGATGATAAATGCAACGATAAGTTTCACCGAAGGCGTTGCCTTTATTGACCATTGTATCGTCTGGTCAACACTTTCGCTAGCTTTTTCTTTGTTTGCGCTTAGGGTAGCGGGGAAGGATAAGGAGAAATGATTTTCTCTGCTGATTACTATAGCCTCAGGTTGAGCTTGCTTGCTTAGCCTTTTCTTTTTGTCTTTAATCTTATAGAATGGTGACATTTATGTCACTATTTTTTATTTCGTTAAGCTCTTATAATGAAGACATAGCTTGGACTTAGTTGTTAAGGTATTAATTTAAATAGAAAAAGGAGAGGAACATGGTAATTAGTGTCATGGTACCATTGCTTTTGTTAATTGGTAAAAAGTAAGATGTAACACAGTAAACAAATAAGGAGAATACATGAAGAAAATACAATTTATTTTGATGGCGAGTTTTGTTTTAGGTACTTGCCAGTTAGCGGTGCTTAGTGGAGCAGCGGATGAGTTAGATGTTAAGGAATCTACAGTCGAATTATCCAATAATTCTGTTGAGAATGGTGAAGTAGAGAATGTGGAAGTTTCTTCTGAAACAGCTTCTCAACAGGTAGCTGAGAAAGTTGAATCTATTAGTGAGACAAAGGAAAATTCTCTTCCTCAATCATCACAGATAGGAGTGGTTGAGACAGAAGTAAGGTCCGAAGAGGTCTCGGTTGAAACTTATGAAAAGAACCTTGAAAACCTGAAGCCAGTCTCTTATAGTGATGTCACAAATATGTTGACTGAAGATGGCGGGGACCATATCCTTTATGTTGGTCGGCCAACCTGCTACTATTGTCGTCAAAATTCTCCAGTTTTGAAGGATTTCAATACCCTGATTGATGGTCAGCTTCTTTATTACAATACAGATTCAGATCAGTTGGACCGTGAGTCTCGTAAAATACTATTTGATAAGCTAGGAATTCCAGGGACTCCAAGTGTCATTCGTCTCAAAAATGGTCAATTGGTTTCTGGCTATCTTGGCAGTGCTCCAGATGCCCAAGCTATTTATCAGGCTGTTTTCAAGGAAGAAACTGAGAAAACAGAGACACCAGAGGGAACAGAAGTAGTAGAGAAGGTGGAAAATCCCTTACCTGAGTCCCCTTCTGAAGATACTATCAAGGATAGTGATAAGGATGTAATTAATCATACTGAAGGGCCTGTTACTAGCCTAATGTCTCAAATTAAGCAAGTTTTTAGGAATCTAACAGACCTGCTTATAAGTCTTTTAGGGAAATTTATCTAATGGACTACTTTCTAAGTTGGAGAATAAAAGAATTTATCAAATATGATTTCCTCTTTGCTTGTCTTGTTTCTGAAGAATACCTTAACTGCCTTTGTAACGGCTTATTTTGGAGTAACAGGAATGACTTTCTTCACACTCTATTTGGCCAGTTTAGGGGATACCATGACTAAGCTGATGACTTATGTGCCATTTAGTTTTATGCGAGCAGTCTTTACTAGTGGTCAAGAGTTCTTTAATCTTCGCGAAGCCCTTGTTTTGTTTGTTTGGACTTTGGTTTTGCTCCTTTTTATGCCAACTATCTACGAAAAGCGAGCCTTTGTGTAATGCTAATAAAGTCAGAGTTTGATCTGGCTTTTTCTTTATGACCTCAAAAAAACAAGCTAAAATGTCAATTTAATCCTTTAAAATCTGAAAATTTGGTATAATTAACCTAAAATACCAAAGGAGTAATTCATAATGCAACGTAGACTTGAACGATTTGATGCCAAACTTGCCCAATCAGGCCTTGATGCCTTGTTGGTGACAGGACAAAACAATATTTATTATTTGACAGATTTCTGGGGGACAAATGCGACTGTCTTCATCACTAAGAATCGTCGCCTCTTCTTAACCGATTCACGTTATACCCTCATTGCCAAACAATCCGTGCATGGCTTTGATATTATCGAAAGTAAGGACCCACTTAAGGATATTGTTAAAATTATCGAGGCTGATAAACTGGAAACAATCGGATTTGATAATCAGGTATCATTTGCTTACTATCAAGGTCTTCAAGGGATCTTTGAAGGCTACACTTTATCACCACAAAGCAACTTCATGGAAGAGTTGCGTATGATCAAGGACGAAAAAGAATTGGCAACTATCCGTAAGGCTTGTTCTATCTCAGACCGTGCCTTTACAGATGTACTTGATTTTATTAAACCAGGTCAAACAACAGAACTACAAGTGGCAAACTTCCTAGATTTCCGTATGCGTGAGTACGGAGCTTCAGGGGTTTCCTTTGAGTCTATCATTGCTTCAGGTTACCGTTCTGCTATGCCTCATGGGGTTGCTTCAGAAAAGGTTATCCAATCTGGTGAAACCTTAACGATGGACTTTGGTTGCTACTACAACCACTACGTTAGCGATATGACTCGTACTATCCATATTGGTGACACCACTGATGAGGAGTGTGAAATTTATGATATCGTTCTACGTTCTAACCAGGCCTTGATTGACGCAGCTAAGGCTGGTATGACACGTCGTGACTATGATAAGGTTGCGCGTGATGTTATTGTCGAAGCGGGGTACGGAGACTACTTTACACATGGTATTGGACATGGTATCGGTCTTGACATTCACGAGATTCCTTACTTTGGTAACTCTGATGAGACTATCGAAGCTGGTATGGTCTTGACGGACGAGCCAGGTGTTTATTTGGCTGATAAATACGGTGTTCGTATCGAAGATGACATCATTATCACAGAAAATGGTTGTGAATTGATTACCCTTGCACCTAAGGAATTGATTGTTCTCTAAGATTTGGAGGAATACTTTATGCCAAACCGTTTATCTTGGCAAGATTATTTTATGGCTAATGCAGAGCTGATTTCTAAGCGTTCTACGTGTGATCGTGCCTTTGTTGGAGCTGTTTTAGTCAAGGACAAGCGTATTATCGCTACAGGTTATAACGGCGGAGTTTCTGAGACTGATAACTGTAACGAAGTAGGCCACTATATGGAAGATGGTCATTGTATTCGTACGGTACACGCAGAGATGAATGCCCTTATCCAATGTGCCAAAGAGGGGATTTCTACCAAAAATACAGAGATTTATGTGACTCATTTTCCTTGTATCAACTGCACCAAAGCTCTCTTGCAAGCTGGTATTGTTAAGATTACATACAAGGCCAATTATAGGCCCCATCCCTTTGCGATTGAATTGATGGAACAAAAAGGCGTTTCTTATTTGCAACATGATGTTCCAGAGGTTCACTTAGGAATGGATGACTAGTTTGTTCTTTGAAAAAAGCCTGAGGATTGGGCTTGAATCTATAAAACATTTGAGCCATGCTATCATTTATGGTAAAATAAACTGATAATAATTTTTTACAAAGAGGTATTTAATAATGATTGAAGCAAGTAAACTCCGTGCGGGTATGACTTTCGTAACTAACGATGGCAAATTGATCAAAGTTCTTGAAGCTAGCCACCACAAACCTGGTAAAGGTAACACAATCATGCGTATGAAATTGCGTGATGTTCGTTCAGGTTCAACTTTTGATACTAGCTATCGTCCGGAAGAAAAATTTGAACAAGCAATCATCGAAACAGTACCAGCACAATACTTGTACCAAATGGATGATACTGCATACTTCATGAACACTGAAACATATGACCAATATGAAATCCCAGTAGCCAACGTTCAAGAAGAATTGAAATTTATCCTTGAAAACTCAGACGTAAAAATCCAATTCTACGGAACAGAAGTTATTGGTGTTCAAGTTCCAACAACTGTTGAATTGACTGTTACTGAAACACAACCATCAATCAAAGGTGCAACAGTTACAGGTTCAGGTAAACCTGCAACACTTGAAACTGGTCTTGTGGTTAACGTTCCAGACTTTATCGAAGCTGGTCAAAAATTGGTTATCAACACAGCTGAAGGTACTTACGTATCACGTGCCTAAGCCCAACTAAGTCTTTCAAACCACTGGTTTGAAGGCTTTATTTTCCAAACTAACGGAAAGGAAACATGCGATGACTACAGAAAATATCGGTGAAATTGTAATTGCCCCTCGCGTGCTCGAAGTGATTACAGGTATCGCTGCAACTAAAGTGGAAGGTGTTTACGCCCTTCAAAATAAAAATGTTACGGATAGTCTCAGCAAAACAAGCTTGGGACGTGGTGTTTACCTCCGAACAGAAGAAGATGGTACTGTAAATGCTGATATCTACGTCTCACTTCAGTATGGGGTTAACGTACCAGCGGTTTCAATTGAAATTCAAAAGGCTGTTAAAGCAGCTGTCTATGATATGGCAGAAGTGGCAATTTCAGAAGTCAATGTTCACGTTGAATCTATTGTTACTGAAAAGTCACAAAAACCAGACTTGGCTGAATTGTTTAACGAGGATTTTTTGAATGACTAATATCTTTAAAGATTCACGTCGTGACCTTCGTGAGCGTGCTTTTCAAACGCTTTTTGCCCTTGAATTTGGTGGAGAAGCTCTGGAACAAGCACATTTCGCTTACACTTATGACAAGCCAATTGACGAAGAAACTGAAGTTGATGTACCAGCCTTTCTCCTTAGCCTAGTAACAGGTGTCCGTGAAGAGTTGGCCCAACTTGATAGTCAAATTGAAGAAAAGTTGAAAGAGGGTTGGAGCCTCTCACGTTTGATTGTGACAGATCGTACTCTCCTTCGTTTGGGACTTTATGAAATCACGTCATTTGAAGAAACACCAGGACGTGTAGCTATTAACGAAATCATTGAAATCGCTAAAAAATATTCTGATGAAACATCTGCTAAGTTCATTAATGGTGTACTTAGTCAGTTTGTGACAGATGAAGCATAAGCAAAAGAAGTTGAGCCTTGTTTCAACTTCTTTTTTTCTACAAATGTAACAAGAAAAAAGTCGCAAGCGGAGATTTCTTGCGACTTTCATTTATATACTGCCACCAGCAATCAGACTCACTGGAAGTACATAATCACGATTAACTGTTTTGCCTTTAATTTTCTTGAGAAGAATTTCGACACAAAGCTTAGCAATTTCATCCAAAGGTTGTTGGATAGTTGCTAACTCTGGGTAGAAGTGACGGATAAAGGCGGTACCGTCATAACCGATGATTTTTAGGTCATCTGGGATAGAAAGTCCCAATTGTCTAGCTATCTTCATAACCAAGATAGCTGTTAAATCGTCCGAAACAAAGATGCCATCTGGTTTTTCACGAGAGATAATAGATTTGATTTCTAATTCTCGTCGCATGAGAGACAAATCGTTTGGAACAGGACAAATAATACCTTCCTTGTCCAATTCATAATTAAAACCTAGTTGACGAAGTCCTGTTGGAGAATCTGAATTATCATAGCCTGTAATCATGACAATGCGTTGACAGCCAGCCTTGACCATAGCTCTTGCGGCTAACTTGCCACCTTCAAAGTTGTCAGACGAAACAATAGGAATCTTTGGGGCGAGATTACGGTCGAAGGCAACGATGGGAGCTTCAACCTTCTCATAATCCTCAATACCAAGATTGTGACTAGACGAGATGATGCCGTCACATTGGTTGGCGGCAAGCATCTCCAAATAGTCCCTCTCCTTGTTAGGATCATGCTCACTATTACAAATAATGGTTTTATAGCCTTGCTTAAAGAGTTCATCCTCAAGACGTTCAATAAGTTCGGCATAAAATACATTGGAAATATTTGGGAAAATCAAGCCAACGAGTTTGGCCGACTTTCCTTGGAGGCCTCGAGCCAAATTATTAGGCTTGTAATTTAGCTCTTGCATGGCAGCGTGGACTTTGTCAATGGTCTTCTGTGAGAGGTAGCCCTTTTTGTTTATGACGCGAGAAACTGTGGTTGGGCTCACACCAGCCAGTTCGGCAACGTCAGTAAGCTTTGCGACCATAAATCACCTTAGTATTTCAAGTCGAAGTAGTGTCCAGAAACGTTTCCTGATGTTATTTTGATACCAGTTTGTTCTGTACTTGGGAAAACACGACTAGTGAAGACTTTCTCACCTTTGTTGAAGAAAATTTCAACGATTGAGTTATCTACAAAGATGTTTGCTGTTGCAGCTTGACCGGCATCAAGTGTACATTCACGACTTGTTCCAAAGTCAGTAGCATATTGTTCACCAGCTTTAGAACGGTCAAGGATAACTTTTCCGTTCTCAGTATCAACAGTAAGTGACAAGCCATTTCCTTCTTGGTCTGCGAAGAGGACAAGTTCTGTTTGAGTGTTAGCTTCAAAGTTAAGTTCAAGCTCGTAAGTGTTAGTTGTTGCCGTTTTGTCAGAGAAATCTTCTTGACTAGCACGTAAGCTTGTAATAGCTTCTACTGGGTATTGGTAGAGTTTACCATCTTTGATAGATAATTCTTTAACCAAGCTCATAGCACCTTGGTAGTCGTATTTGTCAGTTGGATAGTCCACGTCTGGGAGACCAATCCAGCTAACAATAAGGGCACGACCATCAGGAGTGTTAAATCCTTGAGTAGCATAAGCTTCGAACCCGTAGTCCAAGTTAATAATTGGTGTGCCATCAACAAGGGCAGGTTTCTCAGGGTCGAAATCTTGGAAAATCTTATAAGTATTAGGGTAAATATTGCCATAGTCAAGTTCAGCTTTATCAAGACCTTGTGGGCTATAAAGAAGAACAGGTTTGCCATCTACAAAGACAAGGTTTGGACACTCAATCATGTATTCTGAGCCAGTACCACCAAAGTCGAGGTCTCCAACTTCAATCCAGTTTTCGACATCATTATCAACTGCTTTGTAAAGTTTGATAAAACCTTGTTTATCATGGTTTTGGGCACCTACGATAGCGTAAAATTGTCCCTTGTAATCGAAGATTTGAGGATCACGGAAGTGCTCAGTAGCGTCATCAGGTTGTTTGATAAGAACCTTGTCGAATTTTTCGATTTTGCCGTCTTTATCCATCCAAGCGCCGATTTGACGTGGGTCACGAACCCAGTTTTCATCACGAACGTTCCCAGTATAGAAGATAAAGAGTTTATCACCGATTTGATAAGCAGAACCTGAGTAGGCACCGTGGCTATCATTTTCATGGTCTGGCAAGAGTTTGACACCAGTTTCTGTAAAGTGAACCAAATCTTCAGTTTCAGTATGCACCCATTGTTTCAAACCATGAGCAGCTCCAAATGGCCAACTTTGATAGAAAAGTTGGAACTTACCATTAAAGTAAGAAAAACCGTTTGGATCATTAAGAAGCCCTGTTTCTGGTTCGATATGGTAGCTTGCACGCCAAGGTGATTTAGCGACATTTTCTTTAATTTTTGTTTTTTCTTCGTTTGTCCAATCTGCGTATGGACGGTAACGAACTTCTGTTGGTAGATTCATATTTAGTAATCTCCTAATCTATTTGTTAGTAATATAGTAAACGTTTTACCTAGAAAAATCAACGATTTATCACAAAAAATAAAAAAATATGCTAAACGGTTGACATACGGCGAAAAGATGCTAAAATAGTTATCGTAAAGAAAAGCTAAACGCTTTCATACCAAATTTTATTAAGGAGAATTTTGCAAATGGATAACAAACAAATTGCAAAAGAAGTCATCGATGCCCTCGGTGGACGTGAAAACGTCAACAGTGTTGCTCACTGTGCGACTCGTCTACGTGTGATGGTCAAAGATGAAAACAAAATCAATAAAGAAAAGGCTGAGAACATTGAAAAAGTTCAAGGTGCTTTCTTTAACTCAGGTCAATACCAAATGATTTTTGGTACAGGTACTGTTAACAAGATTTACGACGAAGTCGTTGCTCAAGGTCTTCCAACAGCATCTAAAGACGAACAAAAAGCAGAAGCTGCTAAACAAGGTAACTGGTTCCAACGTGCTATCCGTTCGTTCGGTGATGTTTTCGTTCCATTGCTTCCAGCAATCGTAGCGACTGGTCTTTTCATGGGTATCCGTGGAGCAATCAATAACGATACAGTTCTTGGTTTGTTCGGTACAACATCAAAAGCTTTTGCTGCTACTGATTTCTATACTTACACAGTTGTATTGACAGATACAGCCTTCGCCTTCTTCCCAGCCTTGATTTGTTGGTCAGCCTTTAACGTATTTGGTGGCTCACCACTTCTTGGTTTGGTTCTTGGTTTGATGATGGTTAACAACGCTCTTCCTAACGCTTGGGATGTTGCATCAGGTGCTGCTAAACCAATCTACTTCTTTGATTTTATTCCAGTAGTAGGTTACCAAAACTCAGTGCTTCCAGCCTTCTTCGTAGGTTTGCTTGGTGCTAAGTTCGAGCAATGGGTTCGTAAATGGGTTCCAGACGTTCTTGACCTTCTCTTGCGTCCACTTATCGTCTTCGCAGTAATGTCAGCTTTGGCCCTCTTTATCATTGGCCCTGTCTTCCATACTGTTGAAAGCTATGTTCTTGCTGCTACAGAATGGATTCTTAACTTGCCATTTGGTCTTGCTGGTCTTGTCCTTGGTGGAGTTCACCAAGTTATCGTCGTTACAGGGGTTCACCATGTCTTTAACTTGCTTGAAGCTAACCTCATTGCTAATACTGGTAAAGACCCACTTAACGCTATCATCACAGCTGCTATGACTGCCCAAGCTGGTGCGACACTTGCAGTGGGTGTTAAAACTAAAGATGCTAAATTGAAAGCACTTGCTTTCCCTGCAACTCTTTCAGCGGTACTTGGTATCACTGAACCAGCTATCTTCGGGGTTAACCTTCGTTTCGGTAAACCATTTATCATGGGTCTTATCGCCGGTGCTGCTGGTGGTTGGGTGGCATCAATCCTTAACCTTGCTGGTACAGGATTTGGTGTAACAATCGTTCCTGGTACTCTTCTTTACCTTAACGGTCAAGTGCTTAAGTATGTGATCATGGTGCTTGTTACCCTTGCTCTTGGTTTTGCTCTTACTTGGATCTTCGGTTACAAAGAGGAAGAAGTTGAAGCTCAAAAAGAAGTTGTTGCTGAAGATATTGCATCTGCAGAATCAGCTCCAGTTGCATTGCAAGCTGAAACAATCGCTGCTCCACTTAAAGGTGAAGTTGTAGCTTTGGAAAATGTTAATGATCCAGTCTTCTCATCAGGAGCTATGGGTAAAGGTGCCGCTATCAAACCTTCAGGTAACCAAGTAGTTGCACCATTTGATGGCGAAGTACAAATCGCCTTCCCAACAGGTCACGCTTACGGACTTAAATCTGATAAAGGTGCTGAAGTGCTTATCCACATCGGTATCGACACTGTCTCACTTGACGGTAAAGGATTTGATGCTAAAGTTCAAGCAAATCAACGTGTTAAAAAAGGTGATGTCTTGGCTACCTTCGATAGCTCAGTAATCACTGAAGCAGGTCTTGACGATACAACTATGGTTATCGTTACAAACACTGCAGACTTCGAAGATGTTTCATCAGTAGCGACTGGTTCGGTTGCTGAAGGTGCAGACTTCATCGCAGTTAAATAATAAGCTAGAAAAGTCGAAGCCAATTCGGCTTTTTTAGTTAAATGGCTCATAAAGATAAGTGTGAAGTAGAGCAGTCTGTGTCTCCTTAAACAAGGTCTCATTTAGATTGTCTTTTGCCTAGCTTTTCTTTATAATAGTATAAAATAGTTATTTATTGATTACAAAAGGAGATAGCTTTACCTATGGCTAAACTTTACGGAAGCTTGGAAGCTGGTGGTACAAAATTTGTTTGTGCTGTTGGCGATGAGAAATTCCAAGTCGTTGAAAAAACTCAATTCCCAACAACTACACCTTATGAAACAATTGACCGTACGATTGAATTTTTCAAACGTTATGAAGATCAATTGGCTGGAATTGCAATTGGTTCATTTGGACCAATTGATGTTGATCCAAACTCTGAAACATATGGTTTTGTGACTTCAACACCAAAACCACATTGGTCAAATGTCGACCTTCTTGGTTTGATTGCTAAAGAGTTTAATATTCCTTTCTACTTTACGACTGATGTTAACTCATCTGCTTATGGTGAGACACTTGTTCGTAAAGGTGTTAAGAGTCTTGTTTACTACACTATCGGAACTGGTATTGGAGCCGGTGCTATTCAAAATGGTGAGTTCATTGGTGGTATGGGTCACACTGAAGCTGGTCACGTATATGTACCTCTTCACCCAAATGATGTTTCCAATGAATTTAACGGAACTTGTCCATTCCACCGCGGATGTTTGGAAGGTTTGGCTGCTGGACCATCACTCGAAGCTCGAACAGGTATTCGTGGTGAATTGATTGATCAGCACTCTGACGTTTGGGACGTTCAAGCTTACTACATTGCTCAAGCTGCTGTCCAAGCAACAGTACTTTACCGTCCTGAAGTTATCGTCTTTGGTGGTGGTGTTATGGGGCAAGAACACATGCTTCGTCGTGTTCGTGAAAAATTCACAGCTCTTTTGAATGGTTACCTTCCAGTACCAGATGTCAATGAGTATATTGTGACACCTGCTGTTTCAGGTAATGGCTCTGCGACACTTGGTAACTTTGCACTTGCCAAAGATGTAGCTGACAAACACTCACGCAAATAAGCAAAATATGTAAAATCGCTTTAAGACATGTTCTTAAGGCGTTTTGCTCTATACAGGAGGATGTAATGGAACCTTTATTTTTAGATTCGCCAATGCATGAAAAAATGTGGGGAGGTAATCGACTTAAGACAGAGTTTGGTTACGATATTCCCAGTGAACACACTGGTGAATACTGGGCAATTTCTGCCCATCCTAATGGTGTATCCTATGTCAAAAACGGGAAGTATGCTGGTTTTCATCTGGCAGAACTTTACAAGGATAAACCAGAACTTTTTGGAAATCCCAAGACTAATGTTTTTCCTTTGTTGACAAAGATTTTGGACGCTAATGACTGGCTCTCAGTACAAGTACACCCTGATGATGCTTATGGACTAGAGCATGAAGGTGAGCTAGGAAAGACAGAATGTTGGTATATTATTGATGCTGAAGAGGGTGCAGAGATTATTTATGGTCACAAGGTTAAGACAAAGGAAGAATTGGCGTCCTTAATTGAAGCAGGTGATTGGGACGGACTTTTGTCGAAAACTCCTGTTAAGAAAGGTGACTTTTTCTTTGTACCAAGTGGTACCATGCATGCTATTGGTCCAGGTATCTTGATCTTAGAGACTCAACAATCTAGCGACACCACTTACCGTGTCTATGATTTTGATCGTAGGGATGATCAGGGCAATAAACGTGAACTTCATATTCAACAGTCTCTTGATGTCTTGAATCTAGGGAATCCTGAAAATAGTGTCCCAGCAACTGTTAAGACCTTGCAATTAGAGTCGACTTGTTTGACATCAAACTCCTTTTTCACTGTGTATAAATGGAAACTCAGTGGCTTGGTTGACTTCAAGCAATCAGCTCCCTATTTGCTTTGTTCAGTACTTTCTGGCAATGGGACCATGACTATTGATTCACGCATTTATTGTCTAAAAAAAGGTGATCACTTCATTCTTCCAAATGATGTGACAGATTGGGAAATTGATGGACAATTGGAGATGATTGTCAGTCACCCTAACGAGGCTTAAGTATGAGTAATGAAAAAGTTTTAGCTGCACTAATTGAGCGTATTGAAATCGGCAAATCCTATTATTTTGAGGGAGCTTACTATCGTCTGAAAGACTATGGAGATCACATTTATGGCTTACAACGGGCCGTTCCTGGGATGTGCGGTGAAAAAACGGCCTCCCCTAGCATCAAATTTTACTGGAAAAATGGTGTCTTGGACTATCAATTCTACGTTGATTTTGAAGCTAGCCCTATGATAATGAAGGCCTATAGTAGCACCGACCATGCCTTCTTTGAGCAGGCTTTTGAAAATCTCTTGCATGATTTTGAGGATATTCTAGAGAGTCAAGAAAACTCTAAGAAGTAGGTTTCAAGTATTATTGTCGATATTTTCAGTGAATCTAATAAAAAAGTTTTCGATTATTTGCAAATCCATTGTGAAAGCCCTTAAACTAGGGCTTTTTTCTTTGTCAATCCTTGAGTGATTTCTTGTTTAAAGGGGGCTTTTGTGGTAAAATATGGAGATAAAGACTGTCGAAAGGAAAAAAGATGGCAAATATATTACGCAAAATCATTGAAAATGATAAAGGCGAAATTAAGAAACTAGAAAAAACTGCCAAGAAAGTCGAGAGCTATGCTGATGCAATGGCGGCTCTTTCAGATGAAGAACTTCAGGCAAAAACAGAAGAATTTAAAAAACGATATCAAAACGGAGAAAGCCTAGACCAACTCTTGCCAGAGGCATTTGCAGTTGTTCGTGAAGGGGCAAAACGTGTCCTTGGACTTTTCCCATATCGTGTGCAAATCATGGGTGGTATCGTTCTTCACCATGGTGACGTCCCAGAGATGCGTACAGGGGAAGGGAAAACCCTAACTGCGACAATGCCTGTTTACCTAAATGCTATTTCAGGTGAAGGTGTGCACGTTATCACCGTTAACGAATACCTTTCAGAGCGTGATGCGACTGAAATGGGTGAGCTTTATAGTTGGCTTGGTTTGTCAGTAGGGATTAACCTTTCAGCCAAATCACCAGCTGAAAAACGTGAAGCTTATAACTGTGACATCACTTACTCAACCAACTCAGAGGTAGGTTTCGACTATCTTCGTGATAACATGGTTGTTCGTAAGGAAAACATGGTACAACGTCCATTGAACTATGCCTTGGTCGATGAGGTTGACTCAGTTCTTATCGACGAAGCTCGTACACCATTGATTGTATCAGGTCCTGTAAGTTCAGAAACTAATCAGTTATATCACCGTGCGGATGCCTTTGTTAAGACCTTGACAGAGGATGATTATGCCATTGATATTCCAACAAAAACGATTGGTTTGAATGACTCAGGTATTGACAAGGCTGAAGAATTCTTCAACTTGGACAACTTATACGATATTGACAATGTTGCCTTGACTCACTATATTGACAACGCCCTTCGTGCCAACTACATCATGTTGCATGATATTGACTATGTGGTCAGTCCTGAGCAAGAAATTCTTATCGTTGACCAATTTACAGGTCGTACCATGGAAGGACGTCGTTTCTCAGATGGGCTCCACCAAGCCATTGAGGCAAAAGAAGGTGTGCCGGTTCAAGAAGAAACGAAGACATCTGCCTCAATCACTTACCAAAATATGTTCCGTATGTACAAGAAATTGTCAGGGATGACTGGTACTGGTAAAACTGAGGAAGATGAATTCCGTGAAATTTACAACATGCGAATCATTCCGATTCCAACTAACCGTCCAATTCAACGTATTGACCACGATGACCTTCTTTACCCTACCTTGGATGCTAAATTCCGCGCTGTGGTACAAGATGTTAAACGTCGTTATGAAAAGGGACAGCCAGTCCTTGTTGGTACGGTTGCCGTTGAAACATCTGACTTGATTTCTAAGATGTTGGTTGAAGCAGGTATTCCTCATGAAGTGCTTAATGCCAAGAACCACGAAAAAGAAGCGCATATTATCATGAATGCGGGTCAACGTGGTGCCGTTACGATTGCGACCAACATGGCCGGTCGTGGTACCGACATCAAACTTGGTGAAGGTGTTCTTGACCTTGGTGGACTCTGTGTCATTGGTACAGAGCGTCACGAAAGCCGTCGTATCGATAACCAGTTGCGTGGTCGTGCGGGACGTCAAGGGGACCCGGGGGAATCTCAATTCTACCTTTCACTTGAAGACGAATTGATGCGTCGTTTCGGTTCTGATCGTATCAAACAAGTCTTGGAACGTTTGAATGCTGATGATGAAGATATTGTTATCAAATCACGTATGTTGACACGCCAAGTGGAAGCGGCTCAAAAACGTGTCGAAGGAAATAACTACGATACTCGTAAACAAGTCCTTCAGTACGATGACGTTATGCGTGAACAACGTGAAATCATCTACGCTGAGCGTTATGATGTTATCACAGCGGAACGTGACCTTGAACCTGAGATTAAGGCTATGATTAAGCGTACGATTAACCGTACGGTAGATGGTCACAGCCGCAATGATCAAGAGGAAGCTCTTAAAGGTATCTTGAACTTTGCTCGTCAGGCCTTGGTTCCTGAGAATGCCATCTCACTTGAAGACTTACAAGAAGTGGGAGAGGTAACGAAACGTAGTGTTAATTATGACGCTATTAAAGTTTACTTGAATGAGTTAGCAGATGATGTTTATGATCGTCAAATCAAGAAATTGCGTTCAGAGGAAGCTATCCGTGAATTCCAAAAAGTCTTGATTTTGATGGTTGTTGATAACAAGTGGACGGACCACATCGATGCCCTAGATCAATTACGTAATGCCGTTGGTTTGCGTGGTTATGCACAAAACAACCCAATCGTTGAGTATCAATCTGAAGGGTTCAAGATGTTCCAAGATATGATTGGGGCAATTGAATATGATGTGACACGTACAATGATGAAAGCACAAATTCATGAACAATCTCGTGAAAATGTGAATGAGCGTGTTTCGACAACAGCAACAGGCAATATTCAGGCCCACCAAGCAGATGCTAATGGTCAAGAAATTGACTTTAGTAAGGTTGGTCGTAATGACTTCTGTCCATGTGGTTCTGGTAAGAAATTTAAAAATTGTCACGGTCGTAAACAATTTTAGGAAAAAAATAGGTAATTATTATGGTTTTTAAAGCAGTAAGTGAAAAAATTGATTTTGATGCAGTTAAAGAATCAACTACATTAACAGGTGAAGCCCTTGCCAAGAAACAAGCTCGTGATAAAGAGCTTGAAGCAATCATCAAGGGTGAAGATGACCGTACGCTTTTGGTTATTGGTCCATGTTCATCTGATAATGAAGAAGCTGTTCTTGATTATGCTCACCGTTTGGCTAAACTTCAAGAAGAAGTTAAAGATAAAGTCTTTATGGTTATGCGTGTCTATACAGCTAAACCTCGCACAAATGGTGATGGCTATAAAGGACTTGTACACCAACCTGATGCTGAAGGGAAACCAAACCTAATTAACGGTATCAAGGCTGTGCGTAACCTTCACTACCGTGTTATCACTGAAACTGGTATCACAACTGCTGACGAAATGCTTTACCCAGAAAATCTTCCTTTGGTAGATGACCTTGTGTCATACATTGCCGTTGGTGCACGTTCTGTAGAAGACCAACAACACCGTTTTGTTGCGTCAGGTATTGATGTTCCAACTGGTATGAAGAATCCAACATCAGGAAACCTTAACGTGATGTTTAACGGTATATACGCCGCACAAAACAAACAAAACTTCCTCTTTAACGGTGAAGAAGTTGAAACTCCAGGGAACCCATTGGCACACGTTATTCTTCGTGGTTCAACGAATGAATATGGTAAAAACGTACCTAACTTCTACTATGATGATGTGCTTGAAACAATTGAACACTATGAACAAATGGGCCTTGAGAATCCATTCATCGTTATTGATACAAACCATGATAACTCAGGTAAACGTTACTTGGAACAAATTCGTATCGTTCGCCAAACCTTGATTAACCGTGACTGGAATGAAAAAATCAACAAAGTTGCACGTGGTTTCATGATTGAATCTTACCTTGAAGATGGTCGTCAAGATGCACCAGATGTCTATGGTAAATCAATCACTGACCCATGTCTGGGCTGGGATAAGACAGAAGAATTGATTCGTGAAATCCACGATACATTGTCAAAATAATAAGGTAACAAGAAACCATATATGGGGAGTGAGCCGTTTGGATGAGCAAGCGGTTCACTCTCTTTTCACAAAGAGAGGAAAATAAATGGGAATTCACCAAAATAGTTCGCTGATTGATGTAGCGGAAGTAAGGAAATTGCATGCTCTTACGGGAGATGCTCTAGAAACTAAACAGGCTAATGATGAGGCTTTGGCAAAAATTATCAAGGGTGAGGACAAACGTCTTCTCTTGGTTATTGGTCCATGTTCATCCGACAATGAAGAAGCGGTCCTTGATTATGCTCACCGTTTGGCCAAACTTCAGGAAGAGGTGAAGGACAAAATCTTTATTGTTATGCGTGTTTATACAGCTAAACCACGTACCAATGGGGATGGCTATAAGGGACTTATCCACCAACCGGATGCAGAGGGAGAAGTAGACCTTCTTGAGGGGGTTAAGGCAGTTCGCCACCTTCAGTCACGTATTATTACTGAAACAGGTCTTCCAATCGCTGACGAGATGCTTTATCCGTCAAATCTTTCCTTCTTTGATGATTTGCTTAGCTATCATGCTGTTGGAGCCCGTTCTGTTGAGGACCAAGAGCACCGCTTTGTAGCTTCAGGTATTGATGTGCCAATTGGCTTGAAGAACCCAACGTCAGGGAATTTGAATGTCATGTTTAATGGTATCTATGCTGCGCAGAATCAACAGCATTTCCTTTACAATGGCGCTGAAGTTAAAACAGATGGTAACCCACTAGCTCACGCTATCCTGCGTGGTGCTAACAATGAAAGTGGGCAAAATATTGTTAACTACCATTACGAGGACTTGGTTAAGGCTTTGGACAAGTATAGTGCATTTAATCTGGAAAATCCATTTATCCTTGTTGATACTAACCATGACAACTCAGGTAAAAACTTCATGGAGCAAGTTCGTATTGTGCGTGAAGTCCTTCTTAACCGTGAGTGGGATGAGCGTATCGCGGATACCGTGCGTGGCTTTATGATTGAGTCTTACCTTGAGGATGGTCGTCAGGACACACCTGAAGTTTATGGTAAATCAATTACAGATCCATGTCTTGGTTGGGATAAGACAGATAGCCTTATTCGTGAAATCCACAATCGACTTTCGTTATAATTATGATTTTTGGACATGGTATAGACTTGCAGGAAATTTCAGCTGTAAAAAAGGCTTATGACCGCAATCCACGCTTTGCAAAAAAGGTATTGACACCAAAAGAGTGGGAACGTTTTGAATCCCTTTCTGGTAATCGTCAGATGTCCTATTTAGCAGGACGCTGGGCCGGTAAGGAAGCATTTTCAAAGGCCTGGGGTACTGGTATTGGAGCAGTCGGCTTTAAGAATATTGAAATATTGACCAATGACAAGGGAGCTCCAGTGGTGACCCAATCACCTTTTGAAGGCAAGGTTTTTATCTCGATTTCCCATAGCGGTGATTTTGTTCAGGCAAGTGTCATTTTAGAAAAAACTAAGAGATAGATGTTGGAAGAGGATAGCTTATGATTTCAAGTTTACATCGACCAACCTTGGCAAAGGTTGATCTATCAGCAATTTCAGAAAATATTGCACAAGTGGTTAGTCACATCCCTAAACAGGTAAAGACTTTTGCAGTTGTTAAGGCCAATGCTTATGGTCACGGCGCTGTCGAAGTGGCCAAGCATGTGTCTAAGCAGGTGGATGGCTTTTGTGTTTCCAACCTAGACGAGGCGCTTGAACTCCGTCAAGCTGGCTTAGAACAACCGATACTTATTTTAGGAGTAGTCTTGCCAGGCGAGGTTCCTTTGGCTATTCAAGAAAACATCACGCTGACGGTAGCTTCCCTTGAGTGGTTGGAAATGACTAAGAATCAAGGGCTTGATTTGACTGGTTTAACCTGTCATATTAAGGTTGATTCAGGTATGGGTCGTATTGGGGTGCGTATCCAAGAGGATGCGGATAGCTTGATTGCTGGTCTGAAATCACTTGGTGCGGATGTCGAAGGTATTTTTACTCATTTTGCAACGGCTGATGAGGCAGATGATAGTAAATTCAAGCGTCAATTGGTCTTCTTCACGGATTTGGTTAATAACTTGGTGGACCGTCCTCGCTTGGTACACGCTAGCAACTCTGCGACAAGCATCTGGCATGCAGAAACAGTCTTTAATGCGGTACGTCTGGGTGTTGTTATCTATGGTCTCAATCCTAGTGGCAGTGCTTTAGACCTTCCATATAGGATTCGTCCTGCTTTAAGTTTGGAGACTGCACTTGTTCATGTTAAGACCCTACCAGCAGGTCAAGATGTGGGTTATGGTGCAACCTATACGACGACAGCTGATGAGGTTATTGGAACGATTCCGGTTGGCTATGCGGATGGTTGGACCAGAGATTTACAAGGTTTCCATGTTATTGTGGATGGACAGCTTTGTCCTATTGTTGGGCGTGTGTCTATGGACCAGATTACCGTTCGTCTTCCTAAGGTTTATCCCCTAGGAACTCCTGTCACTCTTATGGGTGAAAATGGTGGAGCAAGCATCACTGCGACAGAGGTGGCTGAAAAGCGTGGTACTATCAACTACGAAGTTCTTTGTTTACTTAGTGACCGTGTACCTCGTAGCTATGACTAATAAAAATAAAAAGAGAAATCCAGTTTGATGCTGGATTTTTTGGTTTTAGTGAAGACCATTTTCATGTGTTATAATAGCTGATAAGGCTTCCTTTTTCACGGGAAGAAGAACATGATAGAAATGATAGAGGATATGATTCAACTAGATTCACCAATTGCGGATTTGAAAGGCTTTGGGCCTAAGTCCGCTGAAAAATTTACCAAATTAGATTTATACACGGTTGGGGACCTCTTGCTTTATTTTCCTTTCCGATATGAGGATTTTAAGAGTAAGTCTATCTTTGAACTGATGGATGGCGAAAAGGCTGTTATTACGGGAACAGTGGTGACGCCTGCCAATGTGCAGTATTATGGCTTTAAACGGAATCGTCTGAGTTTTAAAATCAAGCAAGGAGAGGCTGTGATTGCCATTAATTTCTTCAATCAACCTTATCTTGTGGACAAGATTGAGATGGGGGCAGAAGTGGCTATTTTTGGCAAATGGGACCAGAAGAAGTCTGCTGTGACTGGTATGAAAGTCCTAGCTCAAGTTGAGGACGATATGCAGCCAGTCTACCATGTGGCCCAGGGTGTTAGTCAGGCCCAACTGATAAAGGCCATAAAGGCAGCTTTTGATAGTGGGGCCCTTAATTTGTTGGAGGAAAATCTCCCTCAGGTGCTGCTGGACAAGTACCGTCTCATGGGACGTCAAGAGGCTGTGCGTGCCATGCATTTTCCGAAGGATTTGGCTGAATATAAGCAGGCTCTACGTAGGACCAAGTTTGAGGAGCTCTTTTATTTCCAGATGAATTTACAGGTGCTGAAGGCTGAAAATAAGTCCGAAACCAATGGTCTAGCAATTGCTTACGATGAAGCCAAAATCAAAGCCAAAATTGCAGCATTACCATTCCCCTTAACAGTGGCCCAACAGCGTAGTTTATCGGAAATCCTAGCTGATATGAAATCTGGGGCTCATATGAACCGTCTCTTGCAAGGAGATGTGGGCTCAGGGAAAACAGTTATCGCTAGCTTGGCTATGTATGGGGCCTATACGGCAGGATTTCAGTCTGCCCTCATGGTACCGACGGAAATCTTAGCAGAGCAGCATTATCAGAGTTTACAGGGGCTTTTTCCTGAGTTAGAGGTAGTGCTCCTAACTTCTGGAATGAAGGCGGCGAATAAGAAAGTCGCCCTTTCCAAAATCGAGTCTGGGGAGGCTCAGATGATTGTGGGAACCCACTCGTTGATTCAAGATGCAGTGACTTATCATAGTCTTGGGCTAGTCATTACTGATGAACAGCACCGTTTTGGGGTTAATCAACGTCGTATTTTCCGTGAGAAAGGTGATAACCCTGACGTCCTTATGATGACAGCGACCCCTATCCCTAGGACTTTGGCAATCACTGCCTTTGGGGAGATGGATGTATCTATCATTGATCAGATGCCGGCTGGACGTAAGCCCATTATTACCCGTTGGGTCAAACATGAGCAGTTAGATACTGTATTGACTTGGATTAAGGGGGAGTTGGAAAAAGATGCTCAGATCTATTTTATTTCTCCCCTGATTGAAGAGTCTGAGGCTCTTGATTTGAAAAATGCGGTAGCTCTTCATCAGGAACTCACAGAGTTCTTTGGGGATTCAGCTACAGTAGCTCTGATGCACGGTCGTATGAAAAATGATGAAAAAGACCAAATTATGCAAGATTTCAAGGACAGAAAATCTCAGATTTTAGTATCAACCACAGTTATCGAAGTAGGGGTTAACGTGCCAAATGCTACAGTTATGGTCATTATGGATGCGGATCGTTTTGGACTTAGCCAGCTTCACCAGCTTCGAGGGCGTGTAGGTCGTGGCGATAAGCAGTCCTACTGTGTTTTGGTGGCTAATCCTAAAAATGATACTGGTAAAAAACGCATGCAGGCCATGTGTGAGACTACGGATGGTTTTGTTCTAGCTGAGGAGGATCTTAAAATGCGTGGCTCAGGTGAAATCTTTGGGACACGTCAGTCAGGTATTCCTGAATTTCAGGTGGCCGATATTGTGGAAGACTACAATATCTTAGAGGAAGCCAGACGGGTAGCTAGCCAAATTGTATCTGACCCTAACTGGCGAGAGAATCCTGAATGGCAGGTGCTAGGGGCACATTTGAGAAGCCAAGGCGAGTTTGATTGAGGAGGAAACTAATGAACAAAAGACGGTTAAAACTCGATTTTTTTGCTATCTTGCATCCCTTATTTCTTATGATGTTAGGTCTTATATTTTATTTTTTCGCCTTCATCTTGACTTGGTTTATTACCGAGTTGGAAAAGATGATACAAGGAAAGATAGACTTTCATACCCTATATCTTTATTCACTTCTTATCTCTCTAGCTTGTTCGGTATTACTGATTATGTACGTCGCGGGTCTTATAGCTCAACTGATTATCCATATACAACATCAAAAGGAAAGAACGCTTTTGCCAGTCTGGTGCATGCTTACAGCTGTACTGATGCTTGTGCCACTATTCGAAGATTTTAGTATCTTAGGCTCGTCTTGGAATTTTAAAGGGTATTTTCTTTCCATAGTTGCCTACATTGCCTATCTCTTTACAAAGCTACCCAAGGTTATTGAAAGTTACCGCTATCATGCGACAATTCGTTATGCTGTCTGGGTGGCTTTGGTACTGGGCATTATCTTATCAATGTTATAGACATATCAACTCTCAGTGAACAACTGAGAGTTTTAAGTTTCTTTCAAGCTTATTACAAGCTTTCTTTAAGTTAGAGACCCTATAATAAAACCATCAAAACGAGATAGGTTTTGATAATAAAACGTTTTGGCTAGGCCGAACCATTCTTACGAAGGAGGACATAACAATGACAGTAAAAATAAAAGTAACCTACAACCGAAATTTCCAAAAGCATCCTCAAGACTTTAAGGTTTATCAAAACTAATATTGATGCTAGGAAGAGGCTAAATTTCCCCATATTCTACAACTTTCATCCCTCATTTTCCAAAATCCCTTTTTCCTTTTTTTCATTACGTAGAATCCCTCTTCTTAAAATCATAAAAAGTCTAGACGGAAGCATGACCAGTCTAGGCGATTAAAATAAGTAAGCTAACCAGTTGAGATTTTCTTGACTGGTTTTTATTTTTTTGATTTTTAGACAAAAAATATCGAAAAACGATAAAAATGTGTTGACAAGGAGAAATAAAGAGTGTAATATATAATTATCGAAAAAACGATAATAAGTTTTCGATAAAGATAATCTTATTCGCGAAAAAGAGAAATTATTTACTAAAACTATTTAACAAAGGAAAAATTTATCATGAAAACACTTAAACCAATCATCAACGCTCTTCTTATTCTTCTCATGGCAATCTACGGTCTTGCAATGCTTGCTTTACTTATCCTTCCTTTTGTGAATGTGGCCAATCTTTTCCCAGGTGCAGAGGTTCAATACCTTTCTGGTTGGGGTTACTGGCTGGTCGCAGAGCTACAATTTGCCTTCTATCTTGCCTTGATTTGGCTCCTTCGTAAAGAGCTTAAAGACTTTACTTGGAAGGCGCTTTGGACAGAAGATTTCTCTCTTTTCTTGAAAAAGGCTGCCCTTCTAACCTTTGTGCCATCAGCCTTGAATATCTTCTTGCAGTTGGGAACGACAGATCACCTAGTAATGGACTTCAGCACATCAGTTTGGCTCTTCTTGGTCTCTCTAGCTTGTGATGCTATCCGTCTTCGTAAGGGACAAACAGCTGTCAAATAATTGAATGTATCTTAGTTGAAAAGTAGTAAAATCTTATCTATAAACTAGTATTTTATATTGATATTCGATATAATTGATACTGTTAATAGTTAGCTGCTGATTTAGTATAAGGTCAAAGGCTCCTAGAGGCACCTTGGCTTTTTCTAGTCTATACTCCCAAAAAATCAAAATGTATTTACAATCGAGGTAACACATGACAACTATCTTATTCTATTTTTTAATCGTCCTAGCCTTGGCTGGCTCTAGTTATTATGGTTGGAAATCGGCTAAAAGTGCTAAAAATCGTCAGGAGACGCAAGAACAAAAACGTCTGCGTAGTGTTCTCCTGTTCGTTAATGTCCTCCTTTTTGCGGGCTTTTTAAGTCTGGTTATTACCATTCTTAATGACGCCTTTATTCTGACTGGTCATGAAGGACTCTTACAACAAGGTTTGCGTATGCTTCTCGGTTCGGGAGTTACCGTGAAAAGTAGTAGCACTAGTCTGACGCTTTTTGCAGCAACCATTGATTTCCTTCGTATGGTAGTCAACATAGGTTTCTTGTTGTGCCTACGTGCCTTTCTGATTAACCTTTATCGTTCTGATATTTTCATCGCTAAAAATGCTAAGTTGGTTCGTTGGTCAGCGCATTTGCTAGTTCTTGGGGCTTTTATCAATAATGGTATCTTTACATTTGGAACTGGCAACCAGAGTTATAGTTTCTTTAACATTAGTTATTTGCTAGTTAGCTTTGTCCTCTATGCTGTCGCTATGATTTTGACTAAGGCTAATGCCATTGCTGAGGAAAATGAGTATACGATTTAGGAGGGGCTTATGATTATTGTCAATTTGGACGTTGAACTTGCCAAGAAGAAGATGCGCTCGGGTGAGCTGGCAGAACGGATTGGTATTACCCCAGCCAATCTCTCGGTTCTTAAGACAGGCAAGGCCAAGGCAATCCGTTTTACAACTCTAGATGCTATTTGTAAGGAGTTAGATTGCCAACCAGGAGATATTCTTGAATATAGATCAGATGAAGAAAACTAAAAGCCTGAAGCAGTTTAGTCACTTCTATAGTGACCATGCTTCAAGCTTTTTTTATTTTTTCTTCAACCATGCGACCAGGGCTAGACTGGCTAGCACGGTACCACAGACCATGGCGATATGTGTTTTTGAGATGGTTAGTTCATAGTGGAAATCTTTATTTTCCAATTTATCGGTTGCTTCAATGCTAAGTTTCATGTCTTATCCCTCGATATAGTCTTTCAATTCTTGACCTTTGAGTCCGGCACTGAGTGCGATGAGGAGTTTGAGGCGAGCTTTTGGTGCATTGAGTTCTTTAACAAACATAACACCAGCTTCTTGGAGTTTGACCCCACCCCCTTCATAGGCGTAGACAGGTTCGGCGATACCGTTGAAACAGCGGGAAACGAGCACAACAGGGACTCCTTTGTCCATAAGATTTGTGATTTCACCTGCAGCTAGTGGTGGGAGGTTTCCAGCACCCAGGGCTTCGATGACGACACCGTCAATCTTCTCAGGATCCAGGAGACTGATGATACCATCTCCAATCCCCATCCCTGCATAGGCTTTTATGATTGGTACTGTTCCTGTAATTTGTTCCAAATCAAAGCGAACACGAGGCTCAGCAGTTTTGAACCAGAGGATATTATGCTTCATGATGATGCCTAGTGGACCATGGGTTGGTGTGTGGAAGGTTGCCACGTTTGTGGTATGGGTCTTAGTCACATACTTGGCTGCATGGATTTCATCATTCATCACGACCAGGATTCCTTTGTCAGCGGCCTTGTCATCACTGGCAACACGTAGGGCTGAGAGATAGTTGTAGACCCCGTCGCTCCCTAGCTCGTTTGACGAACGCATGGCACCAGTTAGAACGATTGGAATTTCAGGGACGGCCATGGTATCTAGGAAGTAGGCTGTTTCTTCCAGGGTATCTGTCCCATGAGTGATGACCACACCATCATATTGACCAGCTGTTTCCTTGATTTTTTTGTAAATATCCAGCATGTGGTAGGGTGTGATATGTGGGCTAGGGATATTAAGAAAATCGAGAACGGTTAGTTCTAAATTATCTAAATCAATTCCCACATGGTTCATGGGATTATCAGCGTTTTGGCTGACTCTGCCATCATTATCCGCTGACATAGAAATGGTCCCTCCAGTGTGAAGGACTAGGATTTTTTTTGTCATTTATACTACTCACTGTCATATTTATGTTATAATTTATTTTAGCATAAAATGTTAGAAGGAGGGGAGCTCTGTGGCCATTAAAGCAGTCTTTTTTGATATTGATGGGACTTTTCTAAATGACCGAAAACGCGTGTCTAGTTCAACCAAAAAAGCCATCAGTCAAATGAAGGAAGATGGTATCTTAGTTGGTTTGGCAACAGGTCGTGGTCCAGGATTTGTCCAGCCTTTCATGGACAATCTGGGTCTGGATTTTGCTGTGACTTATAATGGTCAGTATATCTTGACCCACGACAAGGTTCTCTATCAAAACCAGCTCCCTAAATCAACTATCTACAACTTGATCCGCTATGCTACCAAGCACCGTAGAGAGATTTCTCTAGGGACTAGCACAGGACTGGTTGGTTCCAACATCATCAGTATGGGGACGAGTAAGTTTGGGCAAATGGTAAGCCGTATTGTGCCAAAGTCTTGGGCTAAGATGGTGGAACGTAGTTTTAAATCCTTAATTCGTCGTTTCAAGCCACAAAGCATGGAGACCCTCAAAACAATCATGCGCGAGCCTGTTTATCAGGTGGTTATGGTAGCGACAGTGGGTGAAACCCAGGCTATCGAGGAAAAATTTCCACACGTGAAGATTACACGTTCGAGCCCATATTCAGCCGATATCATTTCAGCTGGACAGTCTAAACTTAAAGGAATCGCCCATCTAGGTGAGGTTTTTGGTTTCGAACTCAGCGAGGTTATGGCCTTCGGAGATTCGGAAAATGACCTAGAAATGCTATCTGGTGTTGGTATTGGTGTTGCCATGGGAAATGGTGAGGATGAACTGAAAGATCAGGCTACCCATGTCACTGATACTAATAACCAGAATGGGATTGCCAAAGCCTTGTCACACTATGGTTTGATTCACTTTGAAACAGAGAATTCATTTACCAGTGATGATGACAACTTCAACAAGGTTAAGGATTTCCACCATTTGATGGATGGCTCAACTACCGATATGCCTCGTGTTTACGGTATTGAGGAAGCTAGTCACCGTTCGGACTTCAAGTTGGAAGAAATTGTCGAATTCCTCTATGCTTCATCAGGTGGGGACAAGCGTGTCTTTGGTCAGGCTGTTCTGGATTTGCATGCTGCTCTTGACAAGGCAGCACTCAAAGTTAGTTCTAAAGAGCACTCAGAATCAACTATGGTTGGTCAGGTGGATGCTTTGACTGATTTGCTTTATTTGACCTATGGTTCATTTGTCCTTATGGGTGTGGATCCTAAGCCTTTCTTTGATACGGTTCATGAGGCTAATATGGGTAAAATTTTCCCAGATGGCAAAGCTCACTTTGATCCTGTGTCTCACAAAATTCTTAAACCAAGTGATTGGGAAGCGCGATTTGCACCAGAACCACACATTAAACGTGAGCTAGATCGTCAGATTCAAAAATCTCTACAAAGAAGTAAATAAGAAGTTATAAAGGTTTGGACAGTTTGCTCCGAACCTTTTTCTAATAAAAATGACATTTATTAATGGCTTTATTTGTGATAGAATAAAGTCATTCTATGTATTTTTAAGGAGATTATTATGACTAAAGCAGATTGGTTAGATTTTTTTGAAGCTATCAATGGTCGTTCAGCGACTGAAGAAGAAATTGCAGCAGCACTTGCAGCTGGTGAGTTCCAAGATGACGCCCCAGCAGTAGAAAATGCTCCAGTACAAGAAGCGCCAGCGCAACCAGCTTTCGCTAGTGCCCAAGAAACACCAGTACAAGAGGCGCAGCCACAGCCAACTTTCGCTGGTGCACAAGAGGCGCAGCCACAACCAACTTTCGCTGGTGCACAAGAGGCGCAACAACAACCGACTTTCGCTGGTGCACAAGAAGCACAACCGCAAGCTCCTTTTGCAAATGCTCAGGCTGCTCAAGCACAACCAAGCTTTGCAGGGGCTCAAACTGCTCCAGTACAAGGAGTGCCAAATCAAGCAGTGCAACCACAAGGTGGTTTTGCGAATGCTCAAGTTGGTCAACAACCAGCTTTTGCTAACGGTCAACCGCTTCAACCAGGTCAAAATGTTCAATTTATCAATGGCCAAGCTGTAGTTGTTCCAGCACAACCATCAGCATTTGCGACAACTTTCAAAAATTACTGGACATGGTTGCTTAATGCATGGCGTCGTCCAGCTGACATGACAGACTATGGTAAACACAATGGTTGGCTTAACTATATCTTCTTGTCACTCTTCACTGGACTTGCCTTCTTTGCAATCTTGAGCGCTGTGGCACGTAAATTTATTAGCCCAGTTGTATCAACAACAAATGCATTGTCTAGTATGTTTGGTTCTTATGGAACAGATAGTTACTCATCTTCAATTTCAAGTCATACATCTAGCATTGGTTTTGGAGCCTTCTTCGCAAGTATCCTAGCTGCCTTCCTCTTTATCTTTGCTTTTATCTTGGCAGGATTTGTGACACGTAAGGCCATCTTCCGTGACCCTGAGACTACTTTCTTGAATAGCTTTGACCGTTTTGGTCGTTTGACATCATTAGCCTTGCCAATCTTGCTTGTAACAATCTTGTTGGGAGCTATTGGACTTGTTGCCTTCCCAGGATTCTTGTTCTATGTTGTTTACTTCTTATTTGCAATTGCTAATCTATTTACAATTGTTCCTGTAACAACAGCGTGGAAGGCTGATAAATTCTATCAAATGATTTTGGCAGCACTTTTGAATGGTGTCATTTTGTCAATCTTGTTTGCAATCGTATTTGCTATCATATCATCATTTACAGTAGGTCTTCTATTCTAAGTAAACCTCTGACGATTTTTGAAAAAGCAAGTTTATAGGAGTCTTTATGGCAACAAAAGAAAAGTGGATTGATTTATTTGAAAAGGCAGTTGGTCGTCCGCCCCATGCTTTGGAGATTGAAGAAGGCCAGAAAGCAGACTTTGACTTAAAGGCTATTAAAGGCATTGCCGCAATGGGTTTGGATCAGGAAGTTACTGCTCATGAACTAACAGAAGAAGTTGATGAGTATGACGTTGCCGAGGAAGTGTTTGAAGATGTACCGCTTGGTGATGAAGAGGAAACGACTCCTTTAGAAACTGAGGAGCTTGCACCAGTATCTCAAGCAGATCAAGGTCAAACTGAAGAGAATTCAGAGGCCGCTTCTAAAGAAGCACAAGCCATCTGGATGAAGGCTTTTAAAACCTATGTTGGACGTCAACCTCTTCCTGAGGAATTCCTACTTGGTAAGTCTTCAGGTTATGATGTGTCAACTATCCATCAGTTTATCTCAGATGGTAAGGCTGCGAAACCAGCCAAGCCAGCCATGGCTAAAGGAAAGAAAATCCTGATTATTGCTGGTGTTGTTGCAGCAGTCTTAGCGCTAGCTGGTTACGGCTTTGGTTCTTATTACTACTCACGTGGTCAAGTAGCAGAGCGTTATGGAGCAGCAGCTAAGAAGAATTTTAAAGATAGCTTGGAATACCAAGTATGGTCTGATACTAAAAAGGAAATTAAAACATCCGAAGTCAAGTACACAGACACTAAAAGTACACAAGCCTATAGCAAGAGCCAACTCCTGTCTGGCGAACGTATGCAAAAGGTTGGACGTCAGTTCCTTATTTTTCCTAAGTGGCGAGTCGTGGTAGATCCTGGAACGGTTGATTTGACTGTTAATACAGCTGATTTGAATGTGACTATTAACGGGGTTTCTTATGCGACTACAGATGGCAATAACTACACGGCTAAATTGAACCATCTCTATCCAGGAACCTATAATTTTGTGGCTTCTGGTAAGGTCAATGACCAAGATATCACGGTCTCATCTGAGGAAAATGTGACCTCTAAAACAGAAGTCAACCTTTCTGTAGAGTATCTTAGCTTTACTGTTAAGTCTAATCTTAAGGATGGAGACCTCTACGTTGGTGGTACCAAAGTTGGAACCCTTAACTCAGGGAAACTAGATGTTAACAAGGTAGCAGTAGCAGGTTCATCAGCTGTTTATGTTAAGAAGAATTTCGAAGATGGTAGCTCTATTAAAACAGAGACATTGTCTATTAAGAAAATCTCTGAAGGCCAAACGGTTACTCTTGATGCTGATGGTGTTCTTGACCGTGATACGGCAGACCGTCTCTTGACCGCTGCCTACGGTAAATTTGGTAGCTACGCTTCTAATCACAACACGACACCAGATGGTGTATCCGACATTTTCCTTAATGGTACTGATGATACCATGTACAAGGATGTAACGGCTGACATTGACAAAAATACTACAGGTGCTAAAAACCGTGCCGCTGATAGTATTACTTTCTCAGACGTTGACGTCACAGAAGTCGTTCAGACTGGTGAGAAGACCTTCAAGGTGACCTTCACAGCCGTTTATGATTTCTATTATGGTTATGATTCGAAATTCAAGTCATCAGGAGATATCAAAGATAAAATCTCTTGGTCTTGTAATGTGGAATACGTTGGAGACGATGATAGCGATTCTAGCAGTAGCAGTTCTGACTACAGCAACTATCGTATCAACGGCAAGGCTGGCGAATCACAAAATGTGAGTCGTGAAAATACTGTGAAATAACAGTTGCTTGCTCAGTTAGTTAGCGTTGAACGGATTACAAATAGGAGGTTAGTCCTCCAGACTAAAAAATGAAGAACTTGGCAATTGCCAGGTTCTTTTGTTTGTCTGTTATTACCTCTTAGGGGCTAAACCGTGCCTCTTACCTAAAAGGCCTTGTTTTGTGTAAAGCAGTTGTTATAATGGAAGCATCAAAAGGACAGGAAAGGAGTATTATGAAAGTTAGAATCGAATTGGACCCATCCATGGATGAGCCTGAAATCTTGATTCGAGCTCCTCGGTTAACACAGGAATTGGCCCAGCTCCAAGAATCTATTCTAAGGCAAAAGTTAGTTCCTTTAGCCTTTTACAAGGATCGAAGCGAATATTTTCTGGATTTGGCAAATATTCTCTTTTTTGAAACAGACGGGGAAAAGATTTTTGGACATACCAAGGATGAGGCCTATGAGGTGAAGCAAAAGCTCTACGAATTAGAAGAGTTGCTCCCGATTGCCTTTTGTCGGATTTCCAAATCGACGATTGTTAATGCTAAGCAGATTTATTCTTTAGAGAAGTCTTTTTCGGGGACTAGTACGGTGAATTTCTATCAGACCCACAAGCAGGTCCATGTATCAAGACGTTACTATCCAGTTTTAAAAGAACGATTAAACGAAACGAGGTAATATGATGAGAAAAAAATTAATTGGGATCCTCTTGATCCTTTTGGCAGCTTTGGTAATTGTACAAGACTATTTTGTAAAATGGGAAATTAGTATTTGGATGTTGGCCTGGGTGGTCTTGTTGGCCGTTCTTTCCCTTTCTAGTTTTTTGAAACGCTACTTTGGTTGGGGGTTCATCTATGGTGTTTTGGCTCTCTTTTCACTCAATGGCCAGTTTCACTTTCTTCCAGTATCCAATTCTGTCGTTATCCTTTCTTCCATTCTTGCAGTTATTGGCTTGAATATTCTCTTCAAACCTTCAGGTAAAGCGAAAAACCGTTTTGGTTTTAATGCTGGCGGGTCAGATGCTCAAAATGGTGGTAATGATATTGATGTGACTTTTTCCACAGTGACCAAATATCTCAATGACCAACACTTTACTCATGGAAGTGCGGATGTAAGTCTGGGAGAAGCGTCGGTTTATTTTGATAACTGCCGTATTGAGGGGCCGTCTGCCCAGTTTGATGTGGATGTTTCTCTAGGAAGTCTGAGTCTCTATGTGCCCAGTGATTGGCGGGTACATGTGAATGTGGATAACTCTCTTTCAGCTGTACAGCATGAGGAAAATCCTAGTAACTTGACTAGCAAGGATTTCTACATTAAAGGGGATGTTTCCTTGGGGAATTTAGAAATTATTTATGTTGGTGAGAATGTGATTGATTAAGTTAGTGGAGGGAACCTCTGATTAATATAATACCTATTGTTTTATCTCAACCCCTGTGATAAGATAGGCTCAATCTATTTTCAGGAGGGACAAAGTATGATTTCTACTATTGGTATTGTGAGCTTATCTAGTGGAATTATCGGTGAAGATATTGTCAAGCACGAGGTGGACTTGGGTGTCCAACGTCTAAAGAATCTGGGCCTCAACCCTGTCTTTTTGCCCCATTCACTAAAAGGATTAGACTTTATTAAGGAGCATCCTGAGGCACGTGCAGAGGATTTGATTCAGGCATTTTCTGATGATAGCATCGACATGATCCTATGTGCTATCGGTGGAGATGATACTTATCGTTTGCTTCCTTATCTTTTTGAAAATAACCAGCTCAAAAAGGTGATCAAACCAAAGATTTTTCTTGGCTTTTCAGATACAACTATGAACCATCTCATGTTACATAAACTAGGTGTCAAGACTTTTTATGGCCAATCATTTCTAGCAGATATTTGTGAGTTAGACAAAGAAATGTTGCCATATAGCCTCCACTATTTTAAAGAATTGATTGAGACTGGAAAAATCTCAGAAATTCGCCCTAGTAACGTTTGGTATGAGGAACGGACTGATTTTAGTCCCAAGGCTCTGGGAACACCTCGTATCAGCTATACAAATACAGGTTTTGACTTGTTGCAAGGAAATGCCCAATTTGAGGGAGAGATCCTTGGTGGTTGTCTCGAGTCTCTCTATGATATTTTTGACAACTCTCGATACGCCGATAGCACTGACCTCTGCCAAAAATACAAGCTTTTCCCCGACTTGTCAGACTGGGAAGGAAAAATCCTCTTGCTAGAAACAAGCGAAGAAAAGCCTGAACCGGAAGACTTCAAAAAGATGTTGCGGACTTTAAAAGAAACTGGGATATTTGAAGTCATCAGTGGACTCTTGGTCGGAAAACCTATGGATGAAACCTTCTATGACGACTATAAGGAGGCTTTAATGGACACCATTGATAGCAATATCCCGATTGTCTATAATCTAAACGTTGGCCATGCCACACCAAGAGCCATTGTTCCCTTTGGAGTCCACGCGTATGTAGACGCCACGGAGCAAGTCATTCGCTTCGACTATAACAAAGAAAGCTGAGATGAGTTTCTCAGCTTTTTTCAGAAAGTGGGACTGTCTTAGTTGATATAAGGCATGACAATTTAGGAGGGACAATAGCTCTGGGATTTCTAAGTTCATCCAGTCTATCAGATTGATTGACACTCAAGGGAGTGGGACAAGGAACAATTTTTAAAAAGTTGTTCGGTCCTACTCCCTTTTTTCCTATTTTATAGTCTCTTTATTTGTGATAATATAGTATAGTGAAAAAAACTAGACTGGAATAACTTTACTCTTTTGGAGTTTTATGTGACAGCGATGAATGGAGACAATCTAAGCGGATGCCTGCTTGGAGCTATAGTCAAGAAAACTCAAAATGAGGAATGAGGCTAGAAGGGAAATTGTTATGAGAAAGAAAGCGATTGGTATTGATTTAGGAACAACCAACTCCGTCATGGCTGTTGTTCGTGAAGATGTGCCAGAGATTATTCCGATGGGAACGAATGACGATCAGGTCTTGCGTTCAGCGGTCTACTTCTCAAATATCGGTGGTAAAAACCATGTAGCTTTTGGTAAGGAAGCTATCGAGCGTGGAACAGAAATCGGAAGCACAGAAAATTTTAAATTTGACTTCAAGCGTGATATTGGTCGTCCGATTGCCAGTGACACACCAGATCATACACGTGTCAATTCTATTATTCTCTCTGCCTTGGTTTTGAACGAATTCCGTAAACGTGCTTATGTAGTTGGTCAGGAGATGGGCCAAGCAGATGGGATCAAGGATGCTGTCATCACGGTTCCTGCCTACTTTACGTCAGATCAACGTGCAGCAACGAAGACTGCTGGTCGTATCGCAGGATTTAACGTCTTGCGTATTATCAATGAGCCTACGGCTGCAGCTATCGCCTATGCCCACACTAAAAATGCTCAAGGAAATGTCTTGGTTTTCGACCTTGGTGGGGGAACTTTTGACGTTACTATCATGCGAGTGGCTGATCATGCTTATGATATTTTGGCAACTGACGGGAATTCACGTCTTGGTGGGATTGATTTTGACAAACGTCTTGTGGGCTACATTATGCAAGAGTTGGAAAAACAAGGTGTCAATATGACTAACCTTTCTGAGAAGGAAAAAATTCAACTCCAATACAAGGCTGAACAGATTAAGACAAGTTTATCTGTGAATGATCAAGCTCTCTATGAGCACTATGTTAATGGTCAAGGATATGGTGTTTTGATTACCCAGGCGATTTTCAATGAAATTACCTTGGATCTCCTCAAAGATACTGAAATCAAGGTACAGTCTACCCTGCAAGCATCTGGTTTGAAGTGGGAAGAGATTGACCATATTCTCCTTGTGGGTGGGTCTACACGCATGCCAATGATTCGTCAGATGATTCGCTTGATGAGTGGTTTGGAGCCTAAATTTGACCTCAATCCAGACACCATTGTGGCACAGGGGGCATCTATTTTGGCCGACCTTATTATCAACAATGAGGTTAGTTTCTCTGAGCATCAGGATGGTAAGACGACAGAAACTGACAAAGTGGTTGTCAAGGATGTGACCTCTCAGGGAATCGGTCTTCTCTTCAAGAAAAATCCAAACAAAAACTATAGCTTTGTGGGGGATTACTACAATAGTGTCGTGGTTCCACGTAATTCGGTCTTGCCTTTGGCCGTTACCAAGGATCTCTTTGCGGTTGTGGATGGACAGAGTAAGTTTAAGCTTCGTATCACAGAAGGAAATTACGAAAATCCATTTGCTGTGAAGATTTTGGGGCAAGTGGAAGGACAAGTGGCACAAGCACGTCATAAAGGCGAGCTCTTGGCGCAAGTTACCTATGCTTTTGACTCAGAACAAATTGTTAAGGTGACAGTTTCAGATCCTCGAAGCAATACTGTTGTGGCACGTTTTTCTGTTAACGCACAAGTCAATCAAACCCAAGAAGTGGTTAAGGAAGATTTGTCAGAACTTCAAGCTATTTTTGCTAAATTCATCTCATGATAGACTATTACAAAGCAATCGATACAGAGACAGGACAACAAGTGTCTTATTTAAGAGAGGTCAGCAACCGTATTTCTCCAGAGATGTCGGCTAAAGACTGTTTTACGGCTCTCTCCTTTTTACGTGAGGAGCTAGAGGACCTTTGGACTAACGGTACCTTGGATCAGGAAGGTGAGCGTCTGCGCAGTGAGCTTTATACGATTCGCTCTATCTTTTTCTCAGACCATGAAAAGCTACAATACGACCGAAAACTCAGACAGGCTCAGAGGAAGGCTCTGGAAACTGAGAGAGCAACGGCCACTCATACTACCAATCTATCAGGTAAAAAGGAAATTCCTTTTGAACCTGTTGCGGTGACTGATACCAAAGAGTCATCTCTTAAAAATTACGTATTCGCGGCCTTGGCCTTTGTGATTCTATTAAGCTTGATTCTCTTCTTAAATATCAATGTTATCGTTCTTATTATAGGCGCCATCCTTATTGTGGCCTTGATGTTACTTATGTCCTAGGAGATATTAATGGAAACCAATCAATTAACATTTGAACATATCTGTTTTAAATATAAGGGAAATACTAACCAGCTCTTTACGGATTTGGATGTTACTATGGAGACTGGTCAAGTTGTCGGTATTTTGGGTGCCTCTGGTTCAGGAAAAACAACTCTGACAGAGATTCTCCTTGGTCAGCTTAAACCAACTTGCCAACAATTTCGTATTTTGGAAAATGGAAAACCTGTGACTGCAGGCTCACGCTCTTGGTCTTATGTGCCCCAACAAAATCTCCTACGTGAGTACCTCAAGGTATCTGAGACCTTTGATTTTTATGCGGACCACCATCTTAAAGGAAGTGGTAAGCTGACTAAAAAGCATCGCATTGCAGGAATTATGGATGATTTAGGGTTGACGGAATTTGCCAACAAGAAAATTTCAGAGCTTTCTGGTGGGCAAAAACGCCGTGTCTCCATTGGTATCGAGCTTCTTAGCCCTAGTCCCTACTTTATCCTTGATGAGCCGTCTTCAGGCTTGGATGCTCTTAGTGACCGTAATCTCTTACGTACCTTGAAAATCTTGGCTAAATCAGCTGACAAGTCTATTGTGGTTATTACCCACAACACAGAAAATTTGGCTATTTTTGACAAGATTATCTTCTTGTCTAAGGGACGTCCGACATTTGCAGGGACTTATGAAGAGTTGCTTTTGGAATACAAGACTAGCGATCCTTATATGATTCGTAAATATATGGATATGAATATCGCAGATGTCTACCAAGAGCTCAATGCTTCAACACGTATTTACAAGATTTAGGGAGACTTATGAACGCAGCATTACGATTAAGTTGGTATAAATTTAAACATCACTACATGGATTTTGTTAAGGTTCTTCTGGGCATTGTCGCTTTCGAAGGCTTAATCCTCTATATTCAGGACAAGGGATTTTTGAAAGATTTCGAAACAACTCGAATGACCCTCTTTCTCTTGCTTTTCTCGACCAGTCTCTTGATTGTGGTTCAAAACAGTATTTATATTTCTAAAGAACGCTCAGTTCTCAATCGTGACTTTTTCTCAGGCTTGAGCCGTTCGGCCTTTGCCTTGGCTAGTATGGGGATTCACGCTTTCTTTGCCGTTTTGGAAACCATAGTCTTTATTCTATCTTACTCTGTCTTTAGTAAGTTCTTTGACAAGGATTTTCCAGATGCTGGTCATATTTTTGGTTCCTACCGTTGGGAAGTTGGGATTACAGTGCTTCTGGTTTTTCTGGCATCGCATTTCATTGCCCTCTTTATTTCAGCTTTGGTTGGAAAATCTGAGATTACCTCTGTTATCCTAGCAGTAGTTGTGGGTATCATGCAATTTTCATTGTCAGGAACTATCCTATCTTTGCCAAAAGCGATTGATTGGGTACAAAAATTTGTCTATCTAGGTTATGGCCACAAGCTTTTTGGGATTTCTAGTGACTTGTCAGACTTGCCATCTAGTTTGGCTAAGTACCATGTTCCTGTCCCTAAGAGCCAGTTGGAGGCCTTTCAAGGGTCTACAGGCGAATTCTGGGGACAATTGTGGGCCTTGGTGCTTCATTGCCTAGTTTATGCCCTACTCTTTTTCGTTACACTTCAGAAGAAGGAGAAATAAATGCAACAATATGATGAATGGCTGATTGACTTCCAAGTGCAGTATGGTCGTAAGCCGAGCGATAAGGAAGTTGCTGAAGCTGCTAAGACTGGTTTTGCTCTTTCTAGTGGCTTAAGCAGACAGAAAAATTCTAAATTCAGACAAGTCTTGTCTAAGGTTGGTTTGGGAGATCTCAAGTTTAGCTGGTTTTTAGTTTTGGAAATTTTGCTCTTGATTTGTATCGCCCTCTTTGGCTATGTTGTTGGCTATCTATTTATCTAGGAGGACCTCATGAAACAGTTTAAACATAAAAAGTTTATCGGTTTGGCCTTGATTGTCTTTTTGGTCTTCATGGTACTTGGAAAATACACTCAGAGCACGGCTTTTACATCGTCTTCAAGAGTTTATGCCACAACCGTTGTCGATAAGAATACCGGGAACAAGGTGCGTTTTGAAGTTCGTAAAATCAAGGGAGACAAATACGAAGTCAAAAATACGGAGACTGGGGATACCTATCAGGCCAATGCCCAAGCCGGTGAAGACCGTTCTTTGAGCTTTAAGTTGGCTGGAACTGACGGCAACTCAGACGGTACTATCCGTATCACACCAAGTATGGTACCTGGGGGAGATGCAAAGGTTGAAATGACTGACTCAAACACCTATACTCAGGTTGAGGGAGGTTCTGAAGTCGTTGAGTCTAGCGAGGCTTCGTCTAGTTCTTCAAGTAGCCAAGTTAAAAGCATTATTAAGGATATTTTGGAATCAAGTAGTTCATCCTCTGGTAGCGATGCAAGCTCAGAGTCGTCTTCTAACGATCCAAATAAGCCAAATGCAGATATCAAGACTAAGACCGATGTCAATGGAGATAAGGAAACCACTTATATTGCAGACTATTCGACTGAGGACATTAAGTCTATCACGGAAGCTTTTGGGAAATGGCTCTATCAGTCTGATTATGCCAAGGATGCTGTTTTAGTTCAAAGTAGCTTTGACAGTATTACCAAGGTCAATGATGGTAGTCCAACCTTCCTTTCATTTAAGGCACCTAAGGAAAAAGATAGCAGCCAAACGATTACCATCCTTGCTAATCTCATCAATGCGGATGGCTATGAACATATTACTGGTGTTCCGAGTGGTATCATCAATGGTAAGGAAGTCTCAAACTATGATTTCAAGGACTATAAAAACACGGTTGATTCCTTTGCTTTAGGGATTAATGACAATAGTGGTAAGACCGCAGACTATAGCCCAACATCATCCTTCCGTCTTTATACCTTGAAGGATAAGAAACATGCTATGTATGAAGACGATGCTGCTGAACAAAAAGCCCTCTTTAAGGACTTTTCAGCTGATGATAAAACTGGTGGCAATTATAATGGCTATAACAAGCTTTATAAGGATTTGGTTGACCAAGATAAGGATTCTTACCAAATCGTTCTAGGCTCTAATGGTACTGTTTATTATGTGACGAACTACTGGAAGGGCAATTACGATAAGAAGGCTGTTCAGACCTATAAGGTAGCACCAGATGACATGCAAGAGGCCTACCAAGAGTTGCTCAAGCATTACTCTAGTGCTGGCACGTCTGATAGCTCAGAATCTTAAAGTTCTTCACAAACATCAGAGTCATCGTCAAGCTCATCAGAGGCCAAAACAGAATCGAAAACTGAAACTAAGACCGATCAAACAGGCATGGATGTTAATGCTATCAAGGATAATAACTTCCAAAGCCTTGAAGGAACTTGGAAGAATGGGAATGGTAGTAGTTTGACATTTTCTAAGGATCAAATAACTGCACCAACAGATTATGAGGTTCAAAATGCTAATTCTAGTCTTGAAAATGGCTACCTGAGAGCGAGCCTAAGAACAGGAATGTATGGCGCAATAATCTTTTTCATCCCTAAAGGTACGACATTACCGAATGTGTCAGGAAATAATCCTGATGCTTCAGATAATACCAAAGACCGTATCCTAGTGACCCAATCAGGGGATGCACAATCTGACGCTAAACAATTCTACTATAAGGCTGATTAGACCTGACAAGGGTGAAAGTCTTAAAAAAGTAATGTTATAACCTAAAAGTTGAGATAAAATTATCTCAACTTTTTATGTTACATTTGTAACTTTAATTTAATAGTAAGTCCATCTTCTATAAATAAATGGATTCTTAGAGGTATTATAGACTTTATTAGAAAATTAATTATTGTGAAAACTTACAAAAAGCTATATAATGAGTAGTGTTGTAAAAAGGGCTTCCTAGGGGATTTTTGAGGAAGTTTCTTAAATCAGATTAAAGGGAGAGGGGGAAAAGAATGACTTTTATTATTGAATCGCTATTTGCTGTTTTTAAAGATTTTCATTGGCTAGTATCTATAGACACACTCTTGATTTTCTTTGTCAATTATCTGATGTTTCATGCAGCTGGTAGGGTCAAGATTTCTTGGAGGCTACTTTTATTAGGTGGTCTTTTGTCAGTTGTTTTGACTCCCCTTCTTCCTATGGGATTCAAATTTTTACTTAATCCTCTCATATTATTTTGTTTTAGTTATTACAAACGTCCAGACTTGCCATGGATAGAGCCGGTATTTAATAGCTTTTATGCCTGGGGAACAACTAATATCATTATACGGGGCTTGTCATTAATCGTCTTTCCTTTACTTTTGGGAACTGACTTGACTAGCCGTATTCCAGAATCTCTAACGGAGTTTATCTGTGTGGTAGTTACCTATCCTATTTACCTCTTGGTTCACCGTTTTATTGGTTATGAATATTTGCAGGTCGAGGAAAAGGAGCGCTTGCGCATACACTTCACCCCTATTGTTATTGGGGTTAGCTTTGCCTTTCTTTCATATGGGCTTTTAAATGAATTCATGCCTTACTTTGCTAGTATCTGGCCTGTGGAAGTGGTTAACAATTATGCTAAGTTGGTCGTTCTATTGGCAACAGGAGCCTTCTTTATCGTTGTTTCCTATGCCAATCAGTGGATAAAGGATGAACTTTTTCTGGAGTTGAAAGAGGAGCAGGAACGTCATTTCCAGAGCTTACAGGAATCTAGTAGGCATATCCTCCATCTTTATCAGGAGTTATACCGTGATGGAGTGCCTAAGGTAGTTGTACCTAAGAAGGCTAAGACTGTTCTGGCTACTAGTCAAGAGGGAGACAGTCAAAACCTATCTGAGGAAGAAGTTCCCTTCAGCAAGGTTATGCCAGATATTTCCAACCTGCTTTCTCAATTGCTACGTTCCGTCATTGAGAGTAAGTATATGGAGTTTCATGCTGTTGGAATTGCTTTTATCATGGAGGTTCCAGACCCTATATCCCCATCCCATATTGATATAGTGGATTTATCAGCTGTCCTAACGACCTTCTTGGACAATGCCTTATTGAGAGCTCATGGGCAAGAAAATAGCTTAGTTCGTCTGTCTTATTACCAAAGTGGAGAGGTTCAGGTCCTCTCTGTAGAGACAACCCTTTCGCAAGACAGCGCTGAGGCACCTCACAAGGCGTACGAGAATCATCTGTCAATCAATGAACAGCTCGAAGATATTATGGAGCGTTACCCTCAGTCTAAACTTAGCTTTAAGAATGATCAGTTCATCTATAGACAGCAATTTGAATGCTGAACAACTTGTAAAAAAATATATAGAAAGGAGATTCGATGTTTGAGTCGTTTTTGGGAATAAATTTTTTAAATCTCTATAATACAGATGCCTTTCTAGCCATTCAGATTATTTTAACGCTGACGATAAACTGTGCTATTTTCAAACGAATGACAGACATTCGTATCTCCTGGACGGTCTTCTTGACCTTAGCCCTGCTAGATATGGTCCTTCAGTATAATATTAAGAGTATGAACATGATTGCTGATGTCTTTATTCTGATGGTTTTGGCTATTCTGGCTAAAGGAAAGACTTGGACGGTAACGCAGTATGCCTTTCATACCTTGTTTCCAGTGGTGACATCAGATTTGCTTTATCGTTTATTGAGCCTCTTCTTTATTCCCCTTCTCTTAAATCTCCCTGTCGCTGAGGTGGGGTCTAATGCACTTTTCTATCTCTTATCTTACGGTTTGATTTTGCCACTTTATTTTGTTTTTGACCGTTTCTTGGGCTTGGATTTAAAGCGTTGGAAGGTCTATAGTGATGACTCTTTCCATAACCTCCAGATTTCTAGAAGAGCTGCCTTAGCCATGGCTACTTATTTATTGGGAATCTTTCTCAGTATGAATTTAGATGACTGGTTACCTGGTTATTCTTTAGATTTGGAATTGAGACTTCGTATGTTAGGGGTTCTCTTGTCTGCAGTGGCCTTCATTTTCCTAATTGCTCATCTTAATCAACTGTCTAGGCAGTATTTGGAAGAGAGTTTGGCCATGGAGGAAAAACGGCATTTGAATAGTTTGACCAAGGCCAACCAAAAGATTGATCTTCTCTACAATGAATTGTTACAATACAGACAGTCTTATCAGACGGTTGTGGAACAATTTTCAGAGGAAGTGCGTGACCAGGAAGAGGCCCTTGCTGAACAGGTGTATCAGAATGTTCTTAGAGAGAGTGCCAAGGAGTTTGAACGTTTCCGTGTCATTGATAATCCTAAGCTAGAAAATATTCAATCCTTGCCCTTACGTAGTCTTCTTTCGACTCGTATGATGGAGGCTAAACGTAGTAATATTCCAGTGACTTGTGATATTCCTGAGGAGATTTCAGGCTTTACCATGAACGTGGTTGACTTGACCTTGCTGGTGTCCATTTTCTTTAGTAATGCGATTGATGAGAGTAAGCAGGTGCCTGCCAGTCAAATCAATTTTAGTTTTCATCGTCATGATAAGGATGGGAGTTACCATTTCGTCATGGAAAATAGGACGCAAGAAGAAAAAGTTGACCTTGATGCCATTATGCAGGAAGAAAATCAGAAGAAGACCTCTGGTCTTAACCTTCACTCAGCCAAGGATATTCTTAGGAAGTATAGTGATGCCAATCTGATTACAAGCAGTGGTGATTACCTCTTCAAACAGGAATTGATCTTTAAATAAATATATGGAGCTAAATCAAAGGATTTGGCTCTTTTTTTCGTTACAGATCCATAAAGTAGGGCTCTTTGCTGTTGATCTTATGCTTATGTCTGAAGCTTAAGACATCGGAGGAGGAAGGGATAAGGGAGGAGTCTGATTGTTGCTTCATTCTGTGTTATAATAGCAAGGATTAGTGGTTGTTAGAGTTAGGTGAATGGCGATTGCTTAACCTAACGACTGGTGTAGAGACAAGAAAGGGACGTCTTATGAAATTACTTTATACGGATATGTCTCAGGATTTGACTGAAATTCTGACGGAGCAGGCGACTAGCTATGCTCAAAAGGGAAAGAGGGTCTTTTATATTGCCCCTAATGCCCTATCATTTGAGAAGGAGCGTAAGGTCTTGGAATACCTGCCTCAGTCAGCGTCCTTTGAGATTACGGTAACTCGTTTTACTCAGATGGCTAGGTACTTTATTCTCAATACGAGCAACCCAAAGACTCAGCTGGATGATACTGGTCTGGCCATGATTTTTTATAAGGTCTTGTCGCATATGGGCGATGATGAGCTCAAGGTTTATGGCCGTTTGCGCAAGGATAGTAACTTTATTAATCAATTGGTGGACCTTTACAAAGAGTTGCAGCAGGCTAATATGACGGTTCTGGATTTGCAGCATTTGGATCAGGTTGAGAAACAAGAGGATTTGCTCAGGATTTTCAGTGTGGCTCAGGACCTCTTGTTGGCGGGAGATTTTGACAATCAATCAAAACTTAGTGCCTTCTTCAAGGAAATTACCTCAGGCCATCTGGATAAGGCACTGGGTAACACGGTTTTGGTCATTGATGGCTTTACGCGTTTTTCTGCTGAGGAGGAGGCCTTGGTTGCACTCTTGAATGATAAGTGTCATCAAATTGTCATTGGGACTTATGCCAGTCAAAAAGCTTACAGGGCTAACTTTGTTTACGGCAATGTTTATCAGGCTTCAGTGGATTTTTTGAGGACTTTGGCTCAGACTTATAAGGTGACACCTGACTACGTGACGACAGACAAAGAGGGCAATCCTTCTTTTGCACGTATTAGTCGTCTTTTGGAGAGCCGTCATGATTTTAGTACGGTAGATGAGAAGGTTACTGATCAAGACAAGCAAGTCTTGCAGGTCTGGGAAGTGGTCAACCAAAAGGAAGAAGTGACTCAGATTGCCAAGAGTATTCGTCAGTTGCTGGCGGATGGCAAGCGCTACAAGGATATCTTGGTCCTGCTTGGTGATGAGGAGAGTTATAAGCTTCAGGTGGGTCAGATTTTCCGAAAATTTGATATTCCCTATTATTTCGGTAAGGAAGAAACCATGTCTAGCCATCCTTTGGTGCAGTTTGTGGATTCGCTAGAGCGTATCAAGCGCTATAATTATCGTGCCGAGGATTTGCTTAATCTTGTAAAATCAGGTCTTTATGGCGGTTTTACTCAAGAGGACTTAGACCTTTTTGAGTATTATGTCAATTTTGCAGATATCAAGGGGCGTCACAAGTTCGTGTCTGATTTTACGGCCAATAGTCGTGATAAGTATGATTTAGACCAGCTTAATGCCTTGCGCTCACAACTGGTAGAGCCTTTGGACAAGTTGCTTAACAGTCGCAAACAAAAGGGTTCTAGTCTGCTTAAGAAACTTGCGGTCTTTTTAGGGGCTGTACAAGTGCCAAATCAGATGGTTGCTTTGACTGTCAAGGCCAGTGAAGCTGAAAAAGAGCAGAATGAACAGGTCTGGAAGTCTTTCACCCAACTCTTGGAGCAGGTTGAGACTATTTTTGGAGAAGAAACGCTGTCAGTGGCCGACTTTTTGTCCATTTTGCGTTCGGGAATGTTGGCCTGTGATTACCGTACGGTTCCAGCCACTGTTGATGTGGTCAATGTGAAAAAATACGATTTGATTCAACCACATTCAGCTCCTTATGTTTTTGCCTTAGGCATGACTCAGTCGCATTTTCCAAAGGTTGGGCAAAATAAGAGTCTCCTGTCTGATGAGGAGCGTAGTCGTATCAATGAGGCGACGGATGAGCATAGGAGTTTGGATATTGTTACGCAGAGTAATAGTCAGCGGGGGCATTTTGTGGCTATGTCGCTTTTCAATGCGGCTAGTGAACAATTGGTGCTTAGTCAGCCACAAATTCTCAATGAGACGCAGGATGACATGTCGGTTTATTTGAAGGAACTTCTTGACCTTGGTCTTCCTTTGGTTGAAAAGGGACGTAATCGTTTCGAGGCTAAGGGGGACCAGATTGGGAACTACAAGGACCTCCTATCGACTGTCATTGCCCTTAACAGCAGCTATCTAGATGCTGATTTGGACAAGGAAACGCAGACGTTCTGGTCAGTTGCTGTGCGTTATCTCCGTAAGCGACTTGATAAGGACCAAGTCTTGATTCCAAATGTGATTGACGATGTGACGACGACCAAGGTGGATGATCAGGTCATGCAGCTGGTCTTTCCGGGGGAAGAACCACTAAAATTATCAGCTTCGGCTCTGACGACCTTCTATAATAACCAATATCTTTATTTCTTGCGTTATGTTTTGGGACTTGAAGAGTTGGAGTCCATCCATCCAGATGCCCGACACCACGGGACTTATTTACACCGTGTCTTTGAGCGTGTGATGGGTGATTCTTCGTCAGAAAACTTCGATGATAAATTGGAAAAGGCTATTGCTCAGACCAATCATGAACAACCCTTTGAAATTCTCTATACCGAGGACCAAGAGAGTCGCTTGTCTCGTCAAATCTTGGAAGATATCGCCCGTTCAACTGCCAGTGTTTTGCGTGACAATGCGGCCGTTAAGGTTGAGCGTGAGGAAGCTAAATTTGACTTGCTTTTAGCAAATAGCATCAAGATTACAGGGATTATTGACCGAGTGGACCGTTTAACAGATGGGGCTCTGGGTGTCGTTGACTACAAATCAGGTAAAAATGTCTTTGACATTCAGAAATTCTACAATGGCCTCAGTCCGCAATTGGTGACCTATCTGGAGGCCCTTCGACAAACCTATAAGGTCGATGCTGACCAGCTTTTTGGTGCCATGTATCTTCACATGCAGGACCCGCAACTTAACCTAGCCCAGTTTGGTCTGGATAAGCTAGCAGCTCAGGCTCATAAGGAATTGACCTATAAGGGGCTCTTTGTGGCTTCAGAAACAGAGCATCTGGCTGGTGGAAACTATGATTTACAAAAGGCTGTCACCTATGACAAGGAGGACCTAGAAACCTTGTTAGACTACAATATTAAGCTCTTTACAGATGCTGCTGAGATTATTCGAAGTGGGAATTTTGCGGTCAATCCATATACCGAGGATGGCAAGTCTGTTCAAGGGGATCAAATCAAGGCTATTACTCATTTTGAGGCCGACCGCCACATGAGACAGGCTCGTAAACTCTTGCGTTTACCAAGTAAGGGCAAGAAGGAAGCCTATTTGGAGCTGATGACAAAAGACGAGGACAATAATCAGATGCAAGTTGCTGAAAATATCATCACCTTTCCAGTCACTGATCAAGCTGTAAAAGCAGACAAAAAAGACCAGGAGGACAACCATGTTGACTAAAGCTTTTTTAAGTCCAACAGAGATTAAGGAACGCATTGCCCAAGAAGCAGCTTCTGACAAGGAACGCAAGTTAACACCTGAGCAGATTGAGGCCATTTACAGTAATGGTAGCAATATTCTTGTGTCAGCTTCGGCCGGATCAGGAAAAACCTTTGTCATGGTTGAGCGTATCCTTGATATGATTGGACGTGGCGTTGGTATTGACCAACTCTTTATCTCAACCTTTACGGTAAAGGCTGCAGGTGAGTTGAAAGAGCGTCTGGAAAAGCGTCTGACAGAGCAGTTGGGACAAGTTGAGACGGATGAAGAGCGTGCCTTTCTTTCAGACCAGATTGCCAAAATTGGGACGGCTGATATTGGAACCATGGATGCCTTCACACAGAAATTGGTCAATCAGTATGGCTATCTCCTGGGGGTGTCACCTATTTTTCGCATCATGACAGATCCTGCTGAGCAGACACTCATGAAAAATGAGGTTTATGTTGATCTCTTCAACGATTACATGCAAGGGAAGGATGCCCAACTTTTCCAAAAATTGGTCCGCAACTTCGCTGGAAATGGTAAGACTAGTAAGGCCTTCCGTGATCTAGTTTACGATGTCTATAACTTTTCTCAGGCTACTGCAGGTCCTGAAAAATGGCTACGTCAGAATCTCTTAAAAGGGCAGACGGATGCCAAGCCAGACAAGGCTAAAGTTGAGCTTTTAGAGGGTCTCAAAGATGGCTTGTTGGCTGATTTCTTAGCCTTCTTAAGAGACCATTTAGGTCTAGCTCAGCGTGAATTTGCCAAGGCCAAGTATCTGAATAATGTGTCAGATGCCATTAGCCTTCTGGAGGGAGCCTTGGCCAATGACCAAACCGATATGGAGGACTTGCTCAAACAACTCTTGACTCTGTCAGGAGGGACTGGCTTGACAAATATGACCCGTCCTAAAGACGAGGAACTCAAGGCCTACAAGGAAGCTTACAACAAGACCAAAAATGAGTTTGTGGCCCAGTTGCGTGAGATTGATACCCAACTAACGGTCCTCGAGGTTTTGACCAAGCATAATGATGACATCCTACCTCTATTGGAGTTGCTCCAGTCCTTTGTGCTTGATTTTTCAGACCAGTATTTACAGGCTAAGATTCAGGAAAATGCCTTTGAATTCTCAGATATTGCCCACTTTGCCATCCGTATTTTGGAGGAAAATCCAGAGGTGGCAGCCAGCTACCGTGACCGTTACCATGAAGTAATGGTAGACGAGTATCAAGACAATAGCCATACCCAAGAACGCATGTTGGAGCTCCTCTCTAACGGTCACAACCGATTCATGGTGGGAGATATCAAGCAATCCATCTATCGTTTCCGTCAGGCAGATCCTCAGATTTTTAATGGCAAGTTCCAGCTCTTCCTTGAAAATCCAGATACAGGTAAGCTGATTCTCCTTAAAGAGAACTTCCGTAGCCAATCTGAGGTTCTTGATGCGACCAATGGTGTTTTCAGCCACCTCATGGACCAGGAAATCGGAGATATCCTCTATGACAAGACGCATATGTTGGTAGCAGGTAGCGAGAAGCAAAAAGAGCCCCATCCTGAAAATGAGACTGAGGTTCTGATTTACAATAGTGATGAAGCAAGTGTGACTCCTGACGAGGAAGGTTCTGATCAACCTATCAGTAGTGGTGAGATTTCCTTGGTTATCAAAGAAATTATCAGTCTTCATAAGCAGGGTGTACGTTTTGAGGACATTACCCTCCTAGCACCAACCCGCAACACCTATCTTGACTTGATGGCAAGCTTCGAGGAGCACGGAATTCCTTTGGTTCCTGACGAGTACAAGTCAAGCTACCTAGAGTCGCTAGAAGTTATGATTATGTTGGATACCCTTCGTGCCATCAATAATCCTCTTAATGACTATGCCCTCGTTGCCCTCCTTCGTTCACCGATGTTTAATTTCAACGAGGATGATTTGGCTCGTATTGCTGTCCAGGCTGACGAAGGACAATTCTATGACAAGCTTCTTGTAGCATGCACTAAAACAGGGCTTCATCCGGAAGTTGTCACACAAGGACTTGATGCCAAGTTGACTCTTTTCACTGAGACTCTGGCAGGTTGGCGTGATTACAGTAAGTGGCACTCGCTCTACGACCTCATTTGGAAGATTTACGATGATCGTTTCTATTATGATTATGTTGGAAGTCTCCCTCGAGCTGAGCAACGTCAGGCCAATCTCTACGCCCTTGCCTTGCGTGCCAATGCCTATGAAAAGACTGGCTTTAAGGGACTTTCTCGTTTTATTGGTATGATTGATAAGATCATTTCTAGCGGTAACGACCTAGAGGAAGTAACAGACTTGGTTCCCAAAAATGCCGTTAGCCTCATGACCATTCACAAGTCCAAGGGACTAGAGTTCAAGTATGTCTTTGTCTTGCAGATGAATCGCAAGTTCATTGGTCACAGCAAGGATGGACTAAGTGGTAAGTATATTATCAATCGTGAAAAAGGGCTTGGAATTAAGTACCTAGCTGACCTTAAAGACCAGATAAACACCAATTTGCCCAAGTTAAATGTTGTTCTAGAGACCTTAACCTTCCAGGAAAATCGTAGGGAAGAGCGTCGAGCAAGTATCTCAGAAGAGATGCGTCTGCTCTATGTTGCAATGACACGTGCAGAGAAAAAACTCTACCTGGTTGGTAAGGGTAGTAAGGAAAAATTAACCCAGCAATTTGGCACGGATGTCGAAAATAATCGCCTACCAGTAGCTCTCCGTGACCAAATCGCTACTTATCAAGATTGGGTTATGGCTTTGGATACCGCCTTTATGAGAAAGGATCTCAAGTTTACTGTTCGCTTTGTTGAGACTGAGGAGTTGACGCCAGAGGCTATTGGTCAGGTTGAAGTTCAAGCGGCAGTAAATGCTGATGATTTATCTAACAATCGCCAGTCGGAAGACATTAAGCGTGCTCTAACTGTCATAGAAAGTGTTGAAAAACTCAACCAGCTTTATGCACCAGCGATTGACCTACCATCTGTGCGTACGCCGAGCCAGCTCAAAGCCTTCTACGAACCTGTTATGGATACCGAAGGGGTGGATATTATGGACAAGAAAGAGGAAGTGCAACCTCTTGAGACTACCGCTACCTTTGAGCTTCCAGACTTTGGGCAAAAAACTAAGGTCACTGGAGCTGCAGTTGGTTCAGCCACCCATGAACTCATGCAACGCTTGATTCTTTCTGACAAGGTGACCCTCCAAGATTTGACACAGGCGTTGAGTCGGGTATCGGCAGATGATCAAGTTAAGGCGCGTGTGCAGTTAGAAAAGCTACTAGGCTTCTTTGACACCGAACTTGGGAAGCTCATTCTAGCTAACCGTGGTAAGTTGCGTCGTGAAGCACCATTTGCTATGTTGGCAGAAGATCCCGCTAGTAAAGAAGATTTTGTCGTCCGTGGTATCATCGATGGCTACCTTCTTCTTGAAAACCGTATTGTCCTCTTTGACTATAAGACGGACCGCTTCACTCATCCTAGTGAACTTAAGGAACGTTACAAAGGGCAAATGAGCCTCTATGCTAAAGCACTCAGCCAAGCCTATCAAATAGATAAGATTGATAAATACCTTATTCTCCTAGGTGGAAAAGACTTGGAAGTCGTAGAAGTATAAGCTCTAGCCTAACCATTCTTTCATAGTGAAAGAGTGGTTTTTTGTGTCTTAATCCCACCAAAAAAGACCGGTGTGCACACACCAGTCTTTTCGATAGATTTCCATCAGTATTGTAAGTTCGTTAAAATATTAGAGGATGGAAATAGTTATGAAAAAAAGTATCTTGTAGGTTGCTTAGGCCTACAAGGGCTATTATAACAAACTCATCTTAGTCTAAACAAGGTTAGAAAAATTAGAATTAATCGCCACAAACATTACTAGTTTTTAATAGTTAGAATCCATAATAGCAATAAATAGAGACAAAAACCGTCAGCATGAGACTGACGGTTTTAGTTTATTTTAATCCTAATATCAACTAATCAAAGGAAGCACCCAATTGACCCAGGCCCAGGAAATAGGCATAACCAGAATCATGGCTGGAATCATATCTGCTGTTGGGAATTGACGCAGTTTCATAATACGAAAACCGGTCGCAATCATGAGGAAGCCCCCGCAAGCCTTAAAGTCTCCAATCATGGCTTTTGTTGTTAGAGGGAGAATGAAACCAGCACTCACAAAGAGGAGGAAGAAAACGATAAATTGTGGAATGGCAATCATGGAGACGATGTAGCCTAGGCTACAAGAGAAAATCATGGCTGTAAAGAAATCTAGGATAGATTTAGAAATTAAAATAGAAGCATCGCCTGTCATCCCAGACTCAAGACTCCCGTAAATTCCTGTACCACTCGCACAAAAAAGGACGATAACTGTCAAGAGTTGCGCATAAAATTCATCGTGAGCTAACCCTGTTTGCTTGCTTGGTGTAATCTTGGACAAGCCTTTTTCCATAAGCCCAGCTCCCTTGTTGATGAGGTTTCCAAACTTTAGGGCCAGCCCAATGATGGTACCGATAACTACCGCAAAGATAACCGCAGGCATATTAACCATATTCATAATAGCGCTAATCCCCATTACCATAGAGGCTAGACCAAAGATAAGGTTAAGATTTTCCTTGAAATCGTCTCTGAGATAGTCCCCGAAGAGCCCTCCAGCGATTCCTCCTAAGATAATAGATAGCGAGTTGATGATAATTCCAGTTGGCATCAGTGATTTTCCTCCTAATTATTCTAAATACTATAAGTTTAGCATTATCAAAGACCGAATGCAAAATTGTCTCGTTTTTACAAACGTTTTATTGAAATTGTACCTTTGAAATGATACAATAAATGAGAAGGTAAGGAAATAGCCTTATCTAAATCTATTGCCAGTGTTCTTAGAGTATTGTTCATAAAAAACAAGGTAATAACTCTAAATTACAATCTAATATAAAGTGTAAAATGAGGCTATTGTTAAATAGATTCTCAAGAAAGGATAAAAGATGATTCGTTTTGAACACGTAACGAAACGTTATGAAGATAAGGATGCTCTCTCAGATCTTAACCTCGAGATTCGAGATGGGGAGATTTTTGGTCTGATTGGTCACAATGGGGCTGGTAAGACCACGACTATTTCCATTTTGACGTCTATCATTGAAGCTAGCTACGGTGAAGTTTACGTCGATGATATGGCCCTCAGCCAACATCGTGATGCTATCAAGAAAAAAATCGCTTATGTGCCAGATTCACCAGACTTATTCTTAAATTTAACTGCTAATGACTATTGGTACTTTTTGACACGTATCTATGATTTGGAAGCTAGTCAGGTTGAGGAACGTTTGACTAATCTTATGGCTACCTTTGACTTGACGGAAAGTCGCTATAACCTCATTTCTTCCTTCTCTCACGGTATGCGTCAGAAGGTTGTCGTTATCGGTGCTCTACTGGTTAATCCGCAGATTTGGGTTTTGGATGAGCCTTTGACTGGTCTGGATCCACAGGCATCTTATGATTTGAAAGAAGCCATGCGTAACCATGCTAAGGAGGGTAATAGTGTCCTCTTTTCAACCCACGTTCTAAGTGTAGCTGAGCAGCTCTGTGATCGTATTGCTATTTTGAAGAAAGGAAAACTCATCTTCCAAGGGTCTCTAGCTGAGCTTAAGTCTCAGTACCCTGACAAGGATTTGGAAACCATTTATCTGGAAATGGCTGGACGTAAGATCGAGGAGGTGTAGTCATGAACTGGAACCATGTTTGGGAGCTTTTTAAAATTAATCTCCTCTATGCAAATCCTCAAGCAGTAACTAACCTACAGAAACGTCAGGAGAAAAAGAAAAAGGCTAATTTCTCCATCGTTAATGCCATGCTTAGACAACAACTCTTGATTTTAATTATTTTTACGGTTGTATATAGCTATCTTTTTGTAGGTGTCGATTATAAGGCCAATCCTGGAGTCTTAACCCTATATCTTTTGACATTTTCAATCATGGGGCTTCTCCAGACTTTTACGGCTCTCTATAGTACCTTTTACGATAGTAAGGATAGCAAGGCTTATCTGCCTCTTCCCTTAAAGCCATCAGAAGTCTTTTTGGCCAAGACCTTGTCAGGTTCTATGGTTGGGCTGACCTTCATGGTACCTATCCTTAGTCTTCTTATTCTGGCTTACTGGCAATTTATTGGCCCACTGGGGATAGTCGTGGGGCTTCTATCCTTTATCGTTTCTCTCTTTATCAATCTCGTTTTTTCAGTGATTCTGTCTAATAGTATTGGAACGTTGATTGTTCGCAGTTCTCGTCAAAAGCTCTATTCGACTATTTTGATGACCCTGTCAACCCTATTGATTATGTTCCCTATCATGATGGTTGGTTTTCTTAATGGTTATGTTAAGGGTGCTGGACATATCGATTTTCCTTTGTTGCCTTATCTAAGAGGTTACTATGATGTGGTAGCTGCTCCTCTATCTCCGGAGGCTCTACTAAATTTTTATCTTCCTCTTATCTTAGTGCTTATCTTGGGCTTTTGGTTTTATAAAGTCAGAATGCCTCGTTATTTCCACGAAGCCATTTATAACAAAAAGGCTAGAAAGACTCAGGTAAAAGTTGTTACTCGAAGTCAAAGACAGGTCTTGGTTCGCCATCATTTATCTACTTTGGGAAACTCAACCCTCATTATCAATACCTATGTGGTACCAGTATTATATATGATCATGCTGGGTGGAGGTGCGTTCTTTTTGAAAGATTTAGGTCCAGACTATTTCGGGCTCATGCTTTTAGTCGGAATTGCCTTTGGTTTCTTTTCAGCGCAACCAACAAGTTTTCTTGGGGTGGCAACTTCCTTAGAGGGAACAAACTTTGACTTTATCCGTAGCCTGCCAATCAATACGGGTGACTATCTTCGTCAAAAGTTTTGGATTTTCTATGGCTTGCAAGTTGGTGTATCCCTCTTACTAGGAGGACTTGGTTTAATATTCCTTGCACATCTCCATCCTATTTTGGTGGCAAGTTTCGCTCTTGGTTTTCTCGTAACAACCTATCTTGTAGGTGGCTATTTCTTTGAACGTGACCTTAAATTATTGGAAGTGAATTGGCAAGAAGTCACTCAGCTCTTCAATCGGGGTGGCGGACAGTGGCTCTATATGGGTATCTTTATTCTTACAATTTTCATCGCTGCCTTGCTAGGAGGTATTGTCTTCTTTGCAAGTAAGTTCTGGATTGCCCTAGTAGTCAATGCTATAGTATCTGGGCTTATAGCTTTAATTGCCCTAATCGTTTATCTCTTTGTTGATCGCAGACGTTGGAAACGTATTAGAGCCATGTTTTTTGCCTAGAACAAACTGTTTAAAGAGTCTCTCCGATTGGAGGGATTCTTTTTTACTGAAAATCTTTAATATGTAAACTTATGCATTATATATGTTAAAATACCTGAATTTAGTGTATAATCATAAATATGAAACGAAATTTTGACTCAGTAAAACGCCTGGTTATCAAAATCGGGACCAGCTCTCTGGTTTTACCATCAGGGAAAATTAATCTTGAAAAAATCGATCAGTTAGCTTTTGTCATTTCTAGCTTGCATAATAAAGGGATTGAGGTTGTCCTCGTATCCTCTGGTGCCATGGGCTTCGGGCTCAATGTCTTAGACCTAGACAAGCGACCGGCTGAAGTCGGTAAGCAACAAGCCGTCTCAAGTGTAGGGCAGGTAGCCATGATGAGCCTCTATTCTCAGGTCTTTTCACATTACCAAACCAAGGTATCTCAGCTTCTTTTGACCCGTGATGTGGTCGAGTATCCTGAGAGTTTGGCCAATGCCATCAATGCCTTCGAGAGCCTCTTCGAGCTTGGAGTTATTCCAGTTGTTAATGAAAATGATGCTGTCAGCGTAGATGAAATGGACCATGCGACTAAGTTTGGGGACAACGACCGCTTGTCAGCTATCGTAGCTAAGATTGTTGGTGCTGACCTACTCATTATGTTGTCAGATATTGATGGGCTCTTTGATAAGAACCCAAATGTCTATGAGGATGCAACCCTTCGCAGTTATGTCCCAGAGATTACCGAGGAAATTCTAGCCTCAGCTGGGGGTGCTGGTAGTAAATTTGGTACGGGTGGTATGATGAGTAAGATTAAGTCAGCCCAGATGGTTTTTGAAAATCAAAGCCAAATGGTTTTAATGAATGGTGAAAATCCACGTGACATTCTTCGTGTCCTAGAAGGAGCCAAGATTGGTACACTCTTTAAACAGGAGGACTAAGATGACATATATCGATACACTGGGCCAACAGGCCAAGGTGGCAGGTCGTCGGATTGCTAAATTATCAACAGCAGCTAAAAACGACCTTCTAAATCAGGTAGCTAAAGCTCTAGTAGCTGAGAGCGCCTATATTATCACTGAAAATGCTAAGGATATGGCCATTGCTAAGGAAAATGGTATTTCAGAGATTATGCAAGACCGCTTGCTCTTGACGGAAGACCGTATCGCAGGGATTGCTGAGGGTGTCCGTCAGGTGGCAGATCTTCAGGACCCAATCGGTCAAGTAGTTCGTGGCTATACGAATCTGGATGGTCTCAAAATTGTTCAAAAGCGTGTTCCTATGGGTGTTATCGCTATGATTTTTGAGAGCCGTCCCAATGTCTCAATCGATGCCTTTAGCCTTGCCTTTAAAACCAATAATGCCATTATTCTTCGTGGAGGACGTGATGCCATCAATTCCAACAAGGCCTTGGTTACAGTAGCTCGTAAGGCTTTGGAAAATGCGGGTATCACAGCAGATGCCGTTCAGCTGGTTGAAGATACCTCTCATGAGGTAGCAGAAGCACTCATGGCGGCGACTAAGTATGTAGACTTGCTCATCCCTCGTGGTGGAGCTCGTCTCATCCAAACGGTTAAAGAAAAAGCCAAGGTTCCAGTCATTGAAACGGGTGTTGGTAACTGTCATATTTATGTGGATAAATATGCTAACTTAGATATGGCGACACAGATTGTCATCAATGCCAAGACTCAACGACCAAGTGTGTGTAATGCGGCAGAATCTCTCGTCGTTCATGCTGATATTGCGGAAGACTTCTTGCCTAACTTGGAAAAAGCTATTTCAAAAATTCAGTCTGTTGAGTTCCGTGCGGATGAAAGGGCTTTGAAACTTATGGAAAAAGCTGTACCCGCTTCACCTGAAGATTTTGCGACAGAGTTTCTTGATTATATCATGTCTGTTAAAGTGGTAGACAGCCTTGATGAGGCTATTGGTTGGATTAATACTTACACGACATCGCATTCAGAAGCTATCGTGACTCAGGATATTAGTCGTGCTGAGCAATTCCAAGACGATGTTGACGCTGCAGCTGTCTATGTTAATGCTTCAACCCGCTTCACAGATGGATTCGTCTTTGGACTAGGTGCTGAAATCGGAATTTCAACTCAGAAAATGCACGCCCGTGGTCCAATGGGACTGGAGGCCCTAACGTCAACCAAGTTCTATATTAACGGACAAGGACAAATTAGAGAATAAACCATCAAGCTCCAGGAAGGAGCTTTTTTAAGTTAGTTTGCTAGACGACAGGCCTTCTGATATACTGGTGGTATCAAGAATGAGGAGATTTTGCCATGTTTAAAGCTTATAAGAAGTATTGGATGGGCTATTTCGATTTTACGGGACGTTCAAGCCGCTCAGACTATTGGTTGGTAGTTTTAGCGAATACGATTGTAACTATCATTTTATTTAGCATACTTATAGTTGTAATTGTTTTTGATAGTTCCGATAGTCCTTACCATGTTATTCTCACCTTACTGTATCTGCTTGTAATGACCTATTTTCCTGCTAGTTTTATCCCATCTATTGCTCTTCAAGTTCGTCGCTTGCGTGATGCAGGCTATCACTGGGCTTTGATTTTTTTACGTTTTGCCTTTGTGATAGGTGGGATTGTACTTTTAATTTTGTTCTGTCAGCCAACTAAAGTGGAATACCCATTTAATAATTTCAATAATCCACAACAATAATAAGTATTTAGCAGCCTAGTATGGCTGTTTTTTAGTCAATTTGTCAAATTCTTTTTTTATTGCTATACTATAAGTATCAAAAAATGAGGAGATTTTATTATGATCGAAGCTTATAAGAAGTTTTGGAAGGGCTACGTAGATTTTGAGGGACGTTCAACACGTTCAGATTACTGGTTTGTATATTTGGTAAATGTATTGATTACCTTTGCTTATTTTTTGCTCCAAGCAGTATTTGGAGGACTTGTAGCTGTAACTGAATCAAGCTTTTTGGCTGTTATTTCACTTATCCTACTACTTATCTTTTTTGCCTACGGTATTGCTGCGTTTTTACCTAGTATTGCTCTAACGGTTCGTCGTTTGCGTGATGCTGGCTACAATTGGCCGTATATTTTTGTTACATTTATCCCACTTGTAGGTTGGATTATCCTAATTGTTTTGCTATGTAAGCCAACTAAAGTGGAATACCCATTTAACAACTTCAATAATCCACAGCAATAATAATGACTTAACAGCCTCGCTAGGCTGTTTTTTAGTTGATTTGTCAAACTCCTCTTCTCTTATTATATTGGAAGTATCATAAAAAAGGGGGATTTTATTATGATTGAAGCCTACAAAAAATTTTGGAAGGGCTATGTTGATTTTACGGGCCGTTCAACACCTTCAGATTACTGGTTTGCATTTTCGGCACATGTATTGATTTTCTTTGCTTATTTATTGCTCGATGGAGTGTTTGAAAGAATACTATCTGCAACAGGATCAATGGATGTATTTACTATTTCAGTTATTTTACTACTCATCTTTTTTGCCTTTGGTATTGCTGCGGTTTTACCAGGTATTGCTCTAACGGTTCGTCGTTTACGTGATGCTGGCTATAATTGGCCGTATATTTTTATTCCTTTAATCCCATTTGTCGGTATTTTTATCTTAATTTTTCTACTATGTCAACCAACAAAAGTAGATGAGCCTTTCAACAACTTCAATAATCCACAGCAATAATGACAATCAACCAGCTCTTTGAGTTGGTTTTTCTGATGTCAAAAAAGTTTTATGTTAATATTGCACATTTTAATATTTCTGATATAATCTTATCTGAGACTAATTGATACTAAAAATATATTTAAGAAATGTGAATATTCTATGAAACTACTTCGTCATTTAAAAGAAAAACGTTACCTTATTTTGGCATTTACCCTACCGGCTATTCTTTTGGCATTGGCTATTGTCTTTTTGCAGCCTGCGCAGAATCATGCTAAGGTCCAAGTTAAGGTGGGGACTAAGCAGTCATCATCAAGCAAACCCAAGGCTTCATCCAAGTCATCGAGCTCAAGTTCGTCGTCATCTTCTTCAACTTCAAGTGAGTCATCAAGCTCAACGGTAGAAGCAGCTAGTCAGACAGAAGCAAGCTCAACTCCTGCGGTAGCATCGGCACCAACGCCTTCTTCAGCACAAGAGGCTTATCAAGCGCCCCAGTATAACTATGTACCACCAACAGCTTATACAGAGTCACATAGTGATGCTCCAAGTTACACAGCTCCTGCCTACAGTGCAGATGTCAGCTCTGGGACAGCAGAATAAGGATTAAAGAAAAGGAATTTAGGTTTAGAGATGAAAAATAAAGTTTTAGCATTAGTAACAGGATTATCTAGTTTAGTCCTATTAGCAGCTTGTTCAAACCAGCAAAATGGGTTGACTTCGACGACTTCATCTTCATCAGTAGAGCAGTCACAATCAAGTAGTAGTGAAAGCTCTAGCATAAGTACAAGTTCAAGCTCTAGTCAAGAGAAAAAGGTAGATACCTCTGCCTATGATAGCATCATTAGTAAGTACCAAACGGCTGTGGCCAACAACCAAACGGATGCCTCACTTAATTCTCTCATTGTGACCTATGCTAATTCTCAAACAAGTCCTGCCTCAACGGTCTATACTTACCATGATTTGGATGGTAATGGTGTTGATGAGTTGATTCTTGCTTTTAAGCCAGGTAAACTCTTTAAAGAACATGTGATTACGGATATTTACACTATATCTAAGGATAGTGGTCAGGTTGTTCGTCTGACAGAGGGGCCACAACTGGGCATGTTGGGTGAGCGTATGACATTGGCCTACCTCATGGATAACACCTTTAGCTACTATGGTAGTGCTGGTGCTATGGCTGGTGGAGGTGCAGGCTACCGCTTTAGTAGTGATGGTCGGTCTCTTGTAAAAGAGGACAGTGATTCGGGTGCTGAAAAAGCAGATCTTTCTAGTTGGGATTGGAAGGACTTGGACAGTGCTTCAAGTAATAGTAGTTCTAGCACAGTGTCACAAACTCAAACCAGTTCGACAGCCCTTAAGGCTGATGAACTCAAAAACGGCAACTACAAATCAGCTGTAGGAACATGGAAGTCTTCAAATGGAAAGACCATCACTATTACTTCGGATGGGCAGTTGGATTTCTGGGGCTATACTTATCCTATCGACAAAGTCTCACCCAATCAGTATGTGTCTGGTATATATACCTTAACTTATGTGTATTCTAGTCCAGTAGGGAATACCCCAATTCAGCTTTGTCCTAAGGGCGTTAGCGATGCAAGTGATGCGGGAGATAACAGTAAGGATCGTATCTTAGCAACGAATGGGATGCCTTCTGAGGAAAGTTATTTTTACAGAGTGGATTAATCTTATCAAATGATATAGGAACTAAAGAGTCAGGCCACAGGTCTGGCTTTTTTGATATCCTAACAACTTACGGAACGAGACAATTTCTCTATTCTTGTGCTATAATAAAAGTTATGACTAATGAATTTCACCATGTAACCGTTCTTTTGCACGAAACTGTTGATATGCTTGATATCAAGCCCGATGGCATCTATGTAGATGCGACTTTGGGTGGCGCAGGACATTCATCTTATCTTTTGTCACAATTGTCTGAAAAGGGACATTTGTATTGCTTTGATCAAGACCAAAAGGCTATTGATAATGCTCAAGTGCGTCTCAAGGACTATATTGATAAGGGCATGGTGACCTTCATTAAGGATAATTTCCGTAATCTCAAGTCCAACCTTGAAGCCATGGGGGTGTCTGAAATTGATGGCATTCTCTATGACTTGGGTGTCTCTAGCCCACAGTTGGATGAGCGTGAGCGTGGTTTCTCCTATAAACAGGATGCCAAGCTAGATATGCGTATGAATGAGGAGGCGAGTCTGACCGCTTATGATGTGGTCAATACCTATCCTTACAACGATTTGGTGCGCATTTTCTTCAAGTATGGTGAGGACAAGTTCTCTAAACAAATTGCACGTAAGATTGAACAGGCCCGTCAGGTTAAACCAATTGAGACCACGACGGAACTGGCGGAAATCATTAAATCAGCTAAGCCTGCTAAGGAATTGAAGAAGAAGGGCCATCCAGCCAAGCAAATTTTCCAAGCTATTCGTATCGAAGTGAACGATGAGCTTGGTGCTGCGGATGAGTCTATTCAAGAGGCCTTGGATTTACTTGCTGTGGATGGTCGTATTTCGGTCATTACCTTCCACTCTTTGGAGGATCGACTGACTAAACAGCTTTTCAAGGAAGCTAGTACGGTAGACGTGCCTAAAGGTCTGCCCTTTATTCCTGAAGACCTCCAACCTAAGGTAGCCTTAGTTAATCGCAAGCCAATCCTACCTAGTCAGGAAGAATTAGAAGCTAATAACCGCTCGCATTCTGCTAAATTGCGTGTGGCTAAAAAAATCAGGAAATAATTATGGAAAATAAGGAACATCAGATTGTCAATAGAGCCATTAGAAACCATATTCGTTTTATGACGCGTATGGAAAAGGCTTTCTATTCGGCAATTGTTTTGACAGCTATTGTGATGAGTATCGCAGTTGTATTTTTACAAGGGCGTAATCAGGCTATCAAGCAACAAATCACAGACCTTAATAGCAAGATTAGTGATGAAAAAACAGAGCTTAACAATGCTAAGCAGGCGGTTAATGAGTTGACTAACTCTGACCGTATTAAAGAGATTGCTAATAAGGCAGGCCTGTCTATTAATAACGATAGTATTAAGAGTGTGAGGTAACCAATGAACAGATTAAGAAAACTTAAACATTTATTTCTAAACTATGTCGTTAGGGATAGGCGAAAGCCAGCCCAGAATCGACAGCACGTTGGTCAGAACCTTATGGTTCTCAGCATCTTTATCTTTTTCGTCTTTATTATCAACTTTGTGGTGATTATCGGGGCAGACAGTAAGTTTGGTGTCGATTTGTCGACCCAGGCTGCTAAATCTTATAACACTAAGACCACAGTGGCTGCCAAGCGTGGGACGATTTACGACCGAAATGGAAATGTTTTGGCTGAGGATTCAACCAGTTATGCCATTTACGCTATCGTGTCGACCAGCTATGTGTCAGCGACTCAAGAAAAACTCTATGTCCAAGATAGTCAGTTTGACAAAGTTGCTGATATTTTAAAGGATAAGCTAGGAATTGAAAAGAGTGATTCCTTGGCCCAATTGCGTACTAAGGGTGCCTACCAGGTTTCCTTTGGACTAAAGGGGAAGGGAATTACCTACTCTGTTAAAGAAGAACTAGAAAAAGCCTTTAAAGATGCGGGAATTAAGGGGATGGCCTTTGAAGCAACAACGTCACGAATGTATCCTAATGGAACCTTCGCGTCAGAGTTTCTTGGTCGTGCCGAAGCTGTTGAAAATAAAAAAGACGGCTCATATTCTTTGATTGGTCAAACTGGTTTGGAGCGCTCGCTCAATAGCCTCTTGACTGGAACAGATGGAGAGGCCATTTATGAGAAGGATAAAAACGGTAATACGCTTCTAGGTACGGAAACCATTACCAAGGAAGCTATCGATGGTAAGAACATCTATACAACCTTGTCAGCGCCTCTTCAAACCTTCCTAGAAACGCAGATGGATACCTTTATGGAGCAGACGCAAGGGGTAAATGCTTCAGCGACAGTTGTTAATGCTAAGACAGGTGAGATTCTTGCGACGACACAACGTCCAACCTATAATTCTGATACCCTTGAGGGACAGGCTAAGAAGAATTATGACTGGGTTAACCGTCTTTACGAAGCCCAGTATGAGCCTGGTTCAACCATGAAGGTTATGCTCTTGTCAGCTGCTATTAACAATGGAAGCTTCAATCCGAATGCGACCTTCAGTAATGCTAATGGTATTAAGGTTGACGACGTTGAAATTAATGACTGGTCAATCAATGAAGGTATCTCAACAGGTCGTACCATGTCATTTGCCCAAGGGTTCTCTTATTCAAGTAACGTTGCTATGACCATGTTGGAACAAGAGATGGGAGACAAAGTTTGGTCTAACTACTTATCTCTTTTCAAATTTGGTCTTCCAACCCGTTTTGGGATGGTTGGTGAGTCTTCAGGGGTTGTCTCTCGAAACTCTGTTAATATAGCTCAATCATCCTTCGGACAAGGGATTTCAGTGACTCAGGTCCAAATGCTTCGAGCCTTTACCGCCATTTCAAACAACGGTATCATGTTGGAACCTCAATTTATCAAACAAGTTGCCGATGTTAACCAGGGCACAGCTCGTACAGCTAAGAAGGAAGTTATCGGTAAGCCAGTTTCTAAGCAGGCTGCCTCTGAAACGCGTAACTATATGATTTCCGTTGGTACGGATCCAGAGTTCGGTACCCTTTACAATAAATCTGAAGGGGCACCTATTATCAAGGTTGGTAACTATGATGTAGCCGTTAAGTCTGGTACGGCCCAAGTTGCCGATGAAAAGACTGGGACTTACAAAGTTGGTTCCAATGAAACCCTCAATTCAGTTGTAGCTATGGTACCTAAAGATAATCCAGAATACATCATGTATGTGACTGTTCTGGAGCCTAAGACTTGGGATAATAATTTTTATGCGACTGTGGTTAACCCGGTTTTGGAAGAAGCCATGTCTATGGGAGACACCCTAGATACTTCTATGTCTGAAGGTAGTGAAAAGACCGAGGAAACGAGTTATCAAACCGGCGATATTATCGGTAAGAGTCCAGGTGAGACAGCTAACACCCTTCGTCAAAACTTGATTCATCCGATTGTTCTGGGGGTTGGTGATAAGATTGAGAAGGTTTCTGTAGATGCCAAAGCTAATATCAAGGCTAATGAACAGATTCTTATCATGACCAATGACTTCACAGAACTTCCAGACATGTATGGTTGGACCAAGAAGAACGTTGAAACCTTTGCTAAATGGAAAGGCATTAAAATTACTTATAAGGGTGGCAAGTCAGGGACTGTTACCAAACAAAGTGTTGCGGCAGGAAAAGCCCTGTCTAAAACCAAGAAGATTACCATTACTTTAGGAGACTAAGATGACTATGAGTCTGATAGCAGGTGTGGCCGCCTTTGTGTTGACGGTGCTCGCCATGCCTCACTTTATTACTTACTACAAAATCAAGAAAATCGGTGGCCAACAAATGCATGAAGATGTGAAGCAGCATTTGGCTAAGGCTGGAACACCAACTATGGGAGGGACAGTCTTCCTAGTGGTTGCCATCTTGGTTAGCTTGATTTTTAACTTCCACGTCTTTAGCGAGGGCCACCAAGCCTATGGTGCTACAGTAGGGATTCTCTTTGTAATTTTGATTTATGGAATTATCGGCTTCCTTGATGATTTCCTTAAGATTTTCCGTCAAATCAATGAGGGACTTAAACCTTGGCAAAAGATGGCCTTGCAGATTATTGCGGGTTTGCTTTTCTACTTTATCCACGTACTCCCTAGTGGGACAGATAGCCTAGCTATTGGTGGGTTAACCATTCACCTCGGTGTCTTTTATGTTCTCTTTGTCCTATTCTGGATTGTCGGTTTCTCAAATGCTGTGAACTTGACAGACGGTATTGATGGTTTAGCTTCTATCTCTGTGGTTATCAGCTTGATTGCCTATGGGATTATCGCTTTTGTCAAGGGTGAGTTCGCTATCTTGACTATCATTATCACTATGATTGGGGCACTTCTTGGCTTCTTCGTCTTTAACCACAAGCCAGCCAAGGTCTTTATGGGAGATGTCGGTTCCTTGTCACTTGGAGCTATGCTTGCGGTTATCTCTATTGCCCTACGTGTAGAGTGGACCCTACTCTTGATTGGTGTGGTTTATGTTTTTGAGACAGCTTCTGTCATGCTACAGGTCAGCTATTTCAAATACACTAAGCGTAAGTATGGAGAAGGTCGTCGTATCTTCCGTATGACACCATTCCACCATCACCTCGAATTGGGTGGTCTTTCAGGTAAGGGTGACAAATGGTCAGAGTGGAAGGTTGATGCTTTCCTTTGGGCAGTTGGAGCGCTTGCAAGTGCCATTACCCTTTGGATGGTTCTTGGAAACGTTATGAAATAAATGAAAAGAGCAGAAATGCTCTTTTTTTGTTATAATGATAAGGATAGACTAGATAGAAAAGAAGTAAGTAAACATGTCATTTAAAGATTTTAATTTTAAAACATTTATTCAGGAGGCTCTTGATGAGATTAAGTTTAAGGAGCCGACGCCTGTTCAACAGAAATTGATTCCTGTAGTCCGTTCAGGTCGTGATTTGGTTGGTGAATCAAAGACGGGTTCAGGGAAAACACATACCTTCCTCTTGCCAATTTTTGAGAAACTCAATCCAAAGAGTGGCGATGTTCAGGTTGTTATTACAGCACCATCACGTGAATTGGCGACACAAATTTACCAAGCGACAAAACAAATTGCCAAACACTCTGAGACAGAAATTCGTGTGGTCAACTATGTGGGTGGTACAGACAAGCAACGTCAGATTGAGAAACTCAAGGTAGCACAACCTCATATTGTTATCGGGACACCAGGTCGTATTTATGACCTAGTTAAGTCTGGGGACTTGGCTATTCACAAGGCCCATACCTTTGTTGTTGACGAAGCTGATATGACCATGGATATGGGATTCTTGGATACTGTAGACAAGATTGCGGCAAGTCTGCCTAAGGAAGTTCAAATTTTGGTCTTCTCAGCAACCATTCCTCAAAAATTGCAACCATTCTTGAAGAAATATTTGACCAATCCAGTCATGGAACAAATCAAAACTTCAACAGTTATTGCAGACACCATTGATAACTGGTTGGTATCTACCAAGGGGCGCAACAAGAATGAGCAGATTCTTGAGATGCTTAAGGGAATGCAGCCATATTTGGCAATGATTTTCGTTAATACCAAGGAACGTGCAGACGATTTGCACAGCTACCTAGTGTCAAATGGTCTTAAGGTTGCCAAAATTCATGGAGGTATTCCACCACGTGAGCGTAAGCGTATCATGAATCAAGTCAAGAAGCTTGATTTTGAGTACATTGTAGCGACTGACCTTGCAGCGCGTGGGATTGATATTGAAGGGGTTAGCCATGTTATCAATGATGCTATCCCTCAAGATTTGTCCTTCTTTGTTCACCGTGTAGGGCGTACAGGACGTAATGGTTTGTCAGGAACAGCCATTACCCTTTATCAACCAAGTGACGACTCCGATATTCGTGAGCTTGAAAAGATGGGGATTACCTTTGACCCTAAAGTCTATAAGGACGGCGAGTTTCAAGATACCTATGACCGTGACCGTCGTGCCAACCGTGAAAAAGCCTATCAAAAACTTGATACGGAAATGATCGGTTTGGTTAAGAAGAAAAAGAAAAAAATCAAGCCTGGCTACAAGAAGAAAATTCAGTGGAAGGTTGACGAAAAACGCAAACGTGAACGTCGTGCGGCTAACCGTGCTAAGGGGCGTGCTGAGCGTAAAGCTAAGAAGCAAAGCTTCTAAGCATTGGCTTCTAGGTGAGAGCAAATTTTAATTTAAAAATTCAAAAGGTTGAAACCAAAGTGTTTCAGCTTTTTTGATTATTATCAAACTTTTTGGAAACTCAAAAGACCTTATTTAGTTTGAAGATATATTTTTCTTTTGAGCCTAAGGTCTCAAAACTTCCCAACGCTTATGACTACAAAGTCTTAGTCGTCATTATCACAGCGACAAGTCTCAGTATATGCTCACTACACTCGCAAAATAATTGGCTGTCTTAAGAACTGAAACTATGACAGATTTTAAATAGTTTTATCACAGACATTTTTAAGAAGCTTTCCGTTTAAAGTAAAATAATGTGTAAGTTTGAGGTTATTAGTTGAGTCAACTCTCAAAATCAGGTAGTGACATTTATGTCACTACTTTTTTGTTGGCTTTCTATCTATAATACAATCATAGCTTTTGAGAAAAGGCTAAAAAATATTTTAAAGGAGGTTGTTTTAATGACAACACAAATCATTAACAATTTTAACTCACTTAATTCCGAAGATCTTTCTACTGTTAAGGGTGGAGCATGTAGTTTTTGGGGAGCTACAGCTGCCGTAGGCGTCGGGGCTGTTGGAGGAGCCATTAAAGGTGGTATTCAAACAGGTACTTGGCAAGGTGCAGCCTTAAAGGGTATTGGTTATGGTATTAAAGATGGGATTACTTATGGACTTATTTGTCGTTATTAGGCGATTACTGAGTCAATTTTTTGGCCAAATAGTACTTGCTCTCCTAATTTATGGGCTTATATTCTTTGCTTGGCAACACTTTAGAGGAGAAATTTTTTCAATTGTGTGCATCTATGTCAGTATATCCCTAGCAGATGACGTCTATCATCTCGCAGAAGAATATGTTAAAAAGAAAGTTAACTAGGAATACGTTCCTGTTTGAAAAATAGCATGTAAAAACTTGGCAAAATGATTGTCAAGTTTTTTTATAGCAAAAGTGCTACAATAGGAGTCATGAAAGACACGATTCGAATTCTTCATATTAATGATTTACACTCTCATTTTGAACAGTATCCACAACTCAAGCGAGCTGTGGATGATTTGAGTCAGACAGATAGAGAGCTGATTAAGGTAGATCTTGGGGACAATGTGGATAAGTCCCATCCCTTATCTGATGCGACAGCCGGGCGTTTTAATGTAGCCCTGATGAATGAGTTGGGGATAGACTATGCGACTATTGGAAATAATGAGGGGATAGGTCTGGCCAAGGAGGAGCTAGACTGTCTTTATGAGCAGGCTAAGTTTCAGCTGATCATAGGAAATCTCAAGGATGAAGGGAGACAGCCTGAATGGGCTAAGCCCTATCTTATCCACAAAACTAAAGCAGGTACAAACATTGCTTTCTTGGCCTACACCTTCCCATATTACATTACCTATGCTCCCAATGGTTGGCAGGTGTTAGAGCCTATGGCTAGGTTGGAAGAGGATTTGGCTCGTCCTGAGGTAAAGGATGCAGATATAGTCGTCGTTCTTAGCCACCTAGGTGTACGTTATGATGAGCAGATTGCAGAGACTTATCCACAGGTAAACCTTGTCATCGGGAGCCACACGCATCACCTTTTTGAAGAGGGGAAATTAGTCAATGAAACCTATTTGGCAGCTGCTGACAGATATGGCTATTATCTTGGCTGTATTGACCTTACTGTGGAAAATGGGCGATTGATAGAATGTCAGATTGAGGCTATCCCCACCAAGTCCTACATCTTGGATTTAGACAAGGAGGACGAAACCTTTATCAAGGCTATGCGTGAGGAAGGCCATCGTCGTTTAGCTCAGAAAAAAGTAGCTAATCTAGGTCGAGAACTAGATTTTGATGAGACCTGTCAATTGGTTTTACAGGCTGTTTGTCAGGAGACCGATAGCCAATTAACGCTTTTAAATACTGGACTTATCATGAAAACACTAGGTCCTCAAGTGACCATGGCAGACCTGCAAGAAGCCCTTCCTCACCAGATGCGGATGGCACGTCTAGTCGTGACAGGACAAGAACTCAAAGAAATCTGTCAGGAAGTTTTTACTAAGGCTGAACTCCTTAAAAATCAAGCTATTAAAGGTATGGGATTCAGAGGGAAGACATTTGGTGAAGTAATCACAGGGAATTTTGCTTACAAAAACGGTAATTTGTTGTATAATAGAAGGGTTGTAGATTCCAATGAGAAGTTTAGTTTGGTCCTTGTGGACCAGTACTACTTTGCTTCTTATTTCCCTACAATTAAGGAAAAGGAAGTTACTCTTCTTTTTCCAGATTTGTTAAGGGAACTTGTGGCCAAGTATTTAGGAAAAAATGGTGCCAATTGGGATAAGATATAGAGACATTATTACAGCATCAGGATAGAAAATAAGAGAGAGCAGAAAGGATGGCACATGCGTAAAGAAATCTTGCCAGAAATGTTTAATTATAATAAATATCCAGGGCCAGACTTTGTGTATGTGGCTGATCTTCTGAAATCAGATGCCTGTCAGTTTACAGTTCTTGAAAATCACAAGGATGCTTTAGACGCTACCCGCTTTGGGCAACGTTTTTCTGAAATCATGCTCAAGTATGATTATATCGTTGGGGACTGGTCTAATGATCAGCTTCGTCTTAAGGGATTTTACGAGGACGAGCGCCCTAATACGCGTAAGACAGACCGCATTAGCCGATTGTCAGAGTATTTGCGTGAATACTGTGCCTTTGGTTGCGCCTACTTTATTTTGAAAAATGAAGAGCCGCAATTAATCGTCTTTGAAGAGGAGACGGAGCCTCGTCGCAAGCGCCGTCGTTCTAATAATCGTCGTAATTCTTCTCAGGAATCTAGAGATAGAGAGCGCAATGCTTCTCAAAAGAATAAGGGGCAAAAAGCTTCTGCTAAGCAAAAGCCAGACAAGTCCAAACGAAGAGATAGGGATCAAGAGGGTCCAAGCTTTGAGAAAATCAAGCGTCGCCCTAAGTTCAAATCTAGATCCGAGGACGGTGGTCGTGAGCGTAAGCCTAACTTCAAGAAGAGTCAGAAGCAAGCTCCAAAATCTAAAGGTCAAAACACCCCATCGAAGAAACAAAGCCAGACCAAGTCAGATGGTCAGCATTTCACAATCAGAAAAAAAGGAAATTAAACTATGTCAGAAGTAACAACACAAGCAAAACCAGAACGCCGTAAACGTCAGAAGTTAGAGGATATGGAAGGCTACAAACCTTCTATTTATGGTCTTACTCGTGATGAGTTGATTGATTGGGCTATGGAACACGGTGAAAAGAAATTCCGTGCTACTCAAATTTGGGATTGGCTCTACAAGAAGCGTGTGCAATCTTTCGAAGAAATGACCAACATTTCTAAGGATTTCATTGCTAAATTGAATGAGAATTTCTGTGTGAACCCATTGAAACAACGTATCGTTCAAGAATCTAAAGATGGTACCGTTAAATATCTTTTTGAATTGCCAGATGGTATGTTGATTGAGACGGTTTTGATGCGTCAACACTATGGTTTGTCTGTCTGTGTGACAACTCAGGTTGGATGTAACATCGGTTGTACTTTCTGTGCCAGTGGTTTGATTAAGAAACAACGTGACTTGACTGCTGGTGAGATTGTGGCGCAAATCATGTTGGTACAAAAATACTTTGATGACCGTGGCGACGGTGAACGTGTCAGCCACGTGGTTGTTATGGGTATCGGTGAGCCATTTGATAACTATGACAATGTGCTTCGCTTCTTGCGTACCATTAACAATGACAATGGTCTTGCCATTGGAGCGCGTCACATTACCGTGTCAACATCTGGTTTGGCACCAAAAATCAAGGAATTTGCTAACGAAGGTGTTCAAGTTAACCTTGCCGTATCACTTCACGCACCTAACAATGACCTTCGTTCAAGCATCATGCGTATCAACCGCTCATTCCCACTTGAAAAACTCTTTGAAGCTATCGAGTATTACATCCAAACAACCAACCGTCGTGTAACTTTTGAGTATATCATGCTTAATGAGGTCAATGACCATCCTGAAAATGCACAAGAGTTGGCTGATTTGACTAAGAAAATCCGTAAGTTGTCATATATCAACTTGATTCCGTATAACCCAGTATCAGAGCACGACCAATATAGCCGTTCAACGAAAGAACGTGTGGCGGCCTTCTACGATGTGCTCAAGAAAAATGGGGTTAACTGCGTGGTTCGTCAAGAGCACGGTACAGATATCGATGCTGCTTGTGGACAATTGCGTTCAAACACTATGAAACGCGACCGTCAAAAGGCAGTGGCAGAAGCTTCTGGTAAATCAGAAGGTAAGTAAGATGTTTCAGCTTAAGACTTGGGTAGATAAGGATGGAGAACTAACACCAAAAGGAAGAAAGCTAAGCCTAGTTTTGGTCTGTGCTTATCTCCTTTGTTTAGTGCTCCTGTGTTGGACACCCCAGTACGGGCTAGTTGAAGGTGTTGAAACCCCTGGTATTCAACATTTTGGTCGTGTCGTGGTCCTATTAACCCCATTCAATAGTTTGACTAACTTTTATCAGCTAGATAGTCTTAAAGAGATTGTCTTTGTGCTTGGGCAAAATGTGACCAACATTTTCTTGCTGAGTCCGCTGATTTTAGGGCTTTTAGCCTTGTACCCCAGATTCAGGTCTTGGAAAAAGGTCCTTTTAGCGACCTTTGTCATGTCTTTGACGATTGAGGTTGGACAAGTCATTCTAGACCTTCTCATTGATGCTAATCGTGTCTTTGAGTTAGATGATTTATGGACCAATACTTTAGGAGGTTTGCTGGCATTAGCTGCCTACCGCCTCCTTGTGAAACTGATTCAAACGCATTTTAAAGAGTAAAAAACCTGGGAGCCTATGTGTCCCAGGTTTCACTTATTTTCTATCATACAAATACAACACATTCAAAAGAGGGAAAAATGAATAAACACGTTTGGAGAAACAATGAAACACTTAATGATGACAGTAGTCACCGTATTAACGTTAGGAGTAACAATGACGATGGTTAAGGCAGATACTTATCAAAGTGGTCGTGATGCCGATATCATGCGAGAAAGAGGACAGGTTTGGAATTATTCTGAGCCTAAGAGAGAGCCTCAATTAGCCAACTACAACACCGATGGTCGCTATCTCAGTGAGGCTACTAACTTTGAATTGTACAATTTTGTCAGAGAGTATAAGACATCTGATGAAATCAGACGCATTTGGAGCCCTAAGAAAGATGAATCAGTTATCCATGATAAGGATAGTTACTCTATGGATGGTGGGAACAAGGTATATAATTTTGATTCCTTTGCTTATCAATTACCAGAGTCTACTGATTTTGGGAAGTTATCTTATATTGGTCACTTTCAGTTAGAAGATGGGACAATCTATCGCTATTGGAAGTAACCTTTTCATGAGAGACTGATACGAGGTCTATCATAACCATTTGTAAGGATAGGAGGAGTAACTTGTCTTTTAAAGAATCAATCATTGCAAAACTTTGGTGGTTTTTCAAGTTGGAAAAGCGCCGTTATATTGTCGGAATTTTGGCACTGAGTCTGGTTTCGGTTCTCAATCTGATTCCTCCTATGGTTATGGGACGGGTCATTGATGCTATCACATCGGGAAAATTGACCAATCAGATCTTGCTTCTGAATCTCGTTTATTTGCTTTTGGCAGCTCTGGGGATGTACTATTTACGCTATGTTTGGCGCATGTATATCTTGGCGACTTCTTACCGCTTAGGCCAGATTATGCGTTCACGCCTTTTTGAGCATTTTACCAAGATGTCGCCTTCTTTTTATCAAAAGTACCGAACTGGGGACCTCATGGCCCATGCAACCAATGATATCAACTCTTTAACCCGCTTGGCTGGCGGGGGTGTCATGTCAGCCGTGGATGCCTCTATCACAGCCTTGGTAACCCTAATCACCATGTTCTTCAGCATTTCCTGGCAGATGACACTGGTGGCTGTCTTACCCCTCCCCTTCATGGCTTTTGCGACCAGTCGTTTGGGCCGTAAGACCCATAAAGCTTTTGGAGAGTCCCAGGCAGCCTTTTCAGAACTTAATAATAAGGTTCAAGAGTCGGTATCAGGAATCAAGGTAACCAAGTCTTTTGGCTACCAGGAGGCTGAGCTTCAGTCCTTCCAAGAGACCAATAAGATGACCTTTAAAAAGAATATGCATACCATGAAGTATGATAGCCTTTTTGATCCTTTGGTCTTACTCTTTGTTGGCTCATCCTATGTTTTGACCCTTCTTGTCGGTGCCTTTATGATTCAGGCTGGTCAGATAACGGTCGGAAATTTGGTAACCTTCATTACCTATTTGGACATGCTGGTTTGGCCTCTGATGGCCATTGGCTTCCTCTTTAATATCACACAGAGGGGAAATGTGTCCTACCAACGTATTGAAACTCTTCTGGAGCAGGAATCAGATGTTCAAGATCCTGCGCACCCTCTCCCAAGTATTGAAAATGGTCGCCTAGAATATGCGATTGACCGCTTTGCCTTTGAGGATAAGGATACTTTGAGAGATATTCATTTCACCTTGAACAAGGGGCAAACCCTTGGCTTGGTTGGGCAGACTGGTTCAGGAAAGACCGCCCTTGTCAAGTTGCTCTTGCGGGAGCACGATGTTAATCAAGGAGCCATCTATTTGAATGGTCATAACATCCGAGATTATCGCCTATCAGACTTGCGTAGCTTGATGGGCTATGTTCCTCAAGACCAGTTTCTCTTTGCTAGTTCCATTTTAGACAATGTCCGCTTTGGTAATCCTGATCTCTCCTTTGACAAGGTAGAAGAAGCGACTAAGTTGGCTCAAGTTTATGATGACATCAAGGATATGCCTGAAGGTTTTGAAACGATCATTGGTGAAAAGGGTGTCAGCCTATCAGGCGGTCAAAAACAACGTCTGGCCATGAGTCGGGCCATGATTTTGGATCCAGATATTTTGATTTTGGACGACTCTCTATCGGCAGTGGACGCCAAGACAGAACATGCTATTATTGACAATCTCAAACATACCCGTAAGGACAAGACGACTATCATTACCGCCCATCGTTTGAGTGCGGTGGTGCACGCTGACCTTATCTTAGTCATGCAGGATGGTCGTATCATTGAACGTGGCCGTCATGAGGATTTGCTAGCTCAGGGTGGTTGGTATGCCAAGACCTATGAGTCTCAACAGTTAGAAATGGAAGGAGGAGAAGATGATGCCTAATCAAAACCAATGGTCTGTGTTTAAGCGTCTCTTGACCTATCTCAAGCCTTACAAATTCTTGACCTTTCTAGCTTTAGCCTTCCTCTTGTCCACAACGGTTATCAAGAGTATTATTCCCCTTGTGGCCTCTTATTTTATCGACCACTATCTTCATGATATGAATCATGCAGCAAGCTTAATTCTGATTGTTTACTATGGTCTTTATCTCTTGCAGACGCTAGTCCAGTATTTGGGAAATCTCTTTTTTGCGCGTGTGTCCTACAGTATTGTCAGGGATATTCGCCGGGATGCCTTTGCCAATATGGAGAAACTGGGTATGTCTTACTTTGACAAAACTCCAGCAGGCTCTATCGTTTCTCGCTTGACCAATGATACAGAGACTATTAGTGAGATGTTCTCAGGGCTTCTGTCTAGCTTTATTTCGGCTATCTTTATCTTTGTTACTACCCTTTACACCATGATGATGTTGGACATTCGTCTGACCGGGCTTATTGTGCTCTTTCTTCCCCTGATTGTCCTTTTGGTTAACCTTTACCGAAAAAAATCAGTGGTAATCATTGAAAAGACCAGAGCCTTACTTTCAGATATAAATGCCAAACTGTCAGAGAGTATCGAAGGGATTCGCATCATTCAGGCCTTTAACCAAGAGAAACGCCTTAAAAAAGAGTTTGATGCCATTAATGAGGAACACCTGATTTATGCTAGCCGTTCCATGTCACTGGATTCTCTCTTTCTACGCCCAGCCATGAGCTTACTGAAGCTCCTGGGCTATGCTGTTCTCATGGCTTATTTTGGCTATCGTGGCATCTATCTGGGTATCACAGCGGGGACCATGTATGCCTTTATCCAGTACATTAACCGTCTCTTTGATCCCTTGATTGAAGTGACGCAAAACTTCTCAACCTTGCAAACTTCTATGGTCTCAGCCGGTCGGGTCTTTGCCTTGATTGACGAGCGCACCTATGAACCTGAGCAGAGAGATACAGATGCCAAGGTTACTGAGGGGAATATTCGCTTTGAAAATGTCTCCTTCTCCTATGATGGCAAGCACCAGATTTTGGATAATATTTCCTTCTCTGTCAATAAAGGTGAAACCATCGCCTTTGTCGGTTCTACAGGTTCCGGAAAATCCTCTATTATCAACGTGTTCATGCGTTTCTATGAGTTTCAATCAGGGCGAGTTCTTCTTGACGGTGTGGATATTCGCGATTATAGTCAGTCAGAGTTGCGTAAGAACATTGGTCTTGTTCTTCAGGAACCCTTTCTCTATCATGGTACAGTCAAATCCAATATTGCCATGTATCAGGATTTAACTGATGAAGAGATTAAAGCGGCCGCTGAGTTTGTGGATGCCAATCACTTTATCGACAAACTTCCAGAAGGCTACGATGCTCCAGTTTCTGAACGAGGTTCAAGTTTTTCAACCGGCCAACGCCAACTTCTAGCCTTTGCTAGGACCGTTGCTAGCCAGCCTAAGATTTTGATTCTGGATGAAGCGACAGCCAATATTGATTCAGAGACAGAGGCTATTGTCCAAAATTCTCTAGCAAAAATGCGTCAAGGACGCACAACTATTGCCATTGCCCACCGCCTATCGACAATCCAAGATGCCAACTGCATCTATGTCTTAGACAAGGGCCGCATCATCGAACACGGTAGCCACGAGGAGCTCCTAGCCCTCGGTGGCACCTACCACAAGATGTACAGCCTACAAGCAGGTGCAATGGAAGGAGAGTAAGCTAGTCTGGACCATAGATTCTATATTCGAAAAAATTTCTTAAAAATCAAAATCGAGTGGTGACATTTATGTCACTACTTTTTTGTTGTCTTCCACCCTATAATAAAACCATAGCTTGAGAGAAAAAAGCTAAAAAATAATATTTTAGGAGGTTGTTAGAATGACAACACAAACAATTAACACTTTTGAAACACTCGATCTTGAGGCACTTGCAAACGTTGAAGGTGGCGGATGTAGTTGGGGTGGTTTTGCTAGACAAGGAGTATCCTCTGGAGTTAGTAGTGGCTTACAATTAGGTATTAAAACACGCACTTGGCAAGGCGCTGTCGCAGGAGCAGCCGGGGGTGCTATCATAGGTGGTGTTGGTTACGGAGCGACATGTTGGTGGTGATGGCTTATGTTTGATTTGAAAAGTTATATTTTAGGGATGGTTTTCATGGCTGTGATGAGTTTTTTAGATAAGCCTATTATGTCATTTCTTGAAAAACACAAAGCTACCAATTCCGCTAAAAAGAAATCTTAATTAAGATACCTTGTCAATTGCTAGTCTGTGAATAGCATGTGAATAGTGGTTGAAAATTTCGATATAAAAGAAGAGGTATTTGTACTTATGACTAAAAAACGCCTAGTGTCTCTAATGATGTCTATGGGCTTCATCCTTGTTGCCTTACATAACTTGGGAGAAAAACTGAGTATTGGACTTCAATGTTTAAATCTTATTGGGTTATGTTTATTTCTCTTTCTTATGTGTACGATTATCAAGGATATAAGGTCAGACAAGTAGTGACATTTATGTCACTACTTTTTTATCGGCTTCCAATCTATAATATAATTCATAGCTTGTGCACAGATAGCTAAAAACACTTTAAGGAGAAAAGTATGTTCAAAAACTCAAAACCGTATTTACTGGCTACCATTCTCATCGGAATGGGCCTCGCTAATCTATTTAGAAGTTTGGATGCAGTCCACCATACCATTAACTTGTTGGGGCTAACCTTGCTTCTTTATAGTCTGCTTTTTAAAAAATGGGCACAGTTTAAAAAGTAACCTTTTGTCCCTTTGAACGTGAGGTGCTTGCAAATGCTTATTTTTGATGTTCCCGAAGTAAAATTATTCTTGCTAATGATAGCGGAAATTGTATTATATTTGATTGCTTTTCTTTGTAATAGAAAAAACAAAGATATGTATATTCGCTTATTTAAAGTATCAGTACTAATGACGCTATTGTATTACATCTCCAGTAGAATTTAATCGCTAAGGTCTTTTTTGAGATCTTACAGCAGTATAAAAAAATACAGAAAGGAATAGAGTTTAATGTAATAGCTTATTCAGTTTACAAGACTGACTGTGGTTATTCATAGCTTAATTGTTTTATCATGAAGTTAAAGAATATTAGTTCGAGAGTGTTGCGATTTTTTAGGACAATCACTGCTGCCTTGGCAGTTTTCCTTATAAGTACCAGTATTTCTCTCTACAAAAGCAAGACCTCTCCAGAGATTTGGTTAGCAGTCGGAGCACTAGCTTTAGTAGTCATTTTTGTTAATGGACTGCTCTACCGTTTGCTTAAGAAACGTCCAGATTCAGTAAATCCGTTAACAATACGGCAGTCCTTCATTGTCTTTCTTGTCATCTCATTTCTTGTGCTTTGTGTAGAGTTTTACACATTACTAACATTCAGTGATACCACAGACCGTATAGTACTAGCCGTATTAATGCTTTTGTTAATTCTCTGTGATTTTCTAGCTTACTTGCAAGTCAAAAAATATTTTAAAAGATAGAAAATATAGTAACCATTTGTGACATTATTCAATTTACGTTGCATAAAGTGCATAAAAGCGCTATAATAAGAAAGTAATTAATGAAAAATGTGAAAATTAGAGTAAGGTTTCTATTGAAACAATCGCTTATTTCTAGAAAATACATAAAATTTATCGTGCAAGCTATCTTGGCTGTCTGTATTCAATGTGTGATAACATTTTTCTGGCATCAAGAAAGGACATTTTTATTTTACACCTTGTCACTCTATGTTTCTTTATCGCTCTCTGATGATCTTAGTCAGCTGATTTTTAGAAACGATAAGTGATGTATTTGTTTTAAGCAGCATGGAAAGTGACAGATTCGTGTCTTTAGCCATGCTAGATTCAGAATAATAGCCAATCATTCTTTAGATAACGCCCTAGTAGTTTATGTAAATGACTCTAGTAGAAAAGGAATTACCATGGTGATATTACAAAAAATTAGTTCTGCTGTGTTACGTTCGTTATGTTTCCTATCAGCAATCTTAGGAGTAGTCATTGGGAATATAGCTTTAAATCCTCTATCTAGTCAGCATCCAATCTGGATTTGGCTACCATTTAGGACCTATAGCTATTTTTTGGGACGCTGGCTTTTAAATGACTATCAGGGTGCTATACTAAAGATGTGATTGAAAAATTAGTTGAAAGAAATAAGGAGGTTTTCTTAATGACAGGACTTAAATGGTTTGCAGGAGGCAAAGAGAGACGAGAACAAGCAGTAGCTATCATCGATGAAGTAATTGAAACTATTGGAGATAAGCCAGATTATGCTGATTTGAAGCAGGTCTTGCACTCCTACCGAACGGAACTTGCAGACTCTCGTTCAGCCACTCCCTATATCTTAAGCAGGATGTCACTGGAAATATCCGAAGTGGTCAGAAAAGACCAGCTAACCTTGTCTCCCTTTATCGAGGATCGAATGGCAGAGTTGCGAAAATTGCTAGCGATTCGTTATGGCTATTGATGTCATTAGGGAGGATTTCTTGGTTTTAAGGTTGAGTTGTTCATTGAGAATTTGTCTTATTTCACTGTCTTGACTACATCATTTGTTTAAATGATATTAAAATGAATCGTAAAAATTGAAGATTAAATCTTGTTTATTTCCACACAATAAAAAAATCCCATGGGAGCTCTCATCCTGTGGGATTTTTTGCGATAAAGATTAATAAGGCAATGTCATCTGACTTTGGCTTAGGTCCACAGTTACTTCATAGTCACTATTGTCACGAATAGTGTGCTCAAAGTCTGTGGTATAGAGAACAAGTCGGAGTTTGTCGCCCTTGTTGAGTTTGTAGATGGTTGGTTGCAAGTCCAAACCGATAGTCATCCATTCATTTGGCGTAACATCCTCAATGGTAAGAAGGTCTTTACGATTTTGCAGGTTAAGGTGTCCTTTGGTAATGACACGATATTTGGCCTGCTTGAATGGTAATTCACGTAAGGCTTCTTCCTTGAAGAGACGGCCGTTATCTAAATTCATGCGTTTGAGTGCGGGAATAGGTGCGAGATACTTCTTGTCACCCATTTCTAGAACTTGGGCCGAAATAAGACCACGATTTGTGCTAGACTTAACCTTGAGCTCTAGGTGGACACGACCATTGATTTGGATGTCTTGGTCCAGTTCAAAGTCCAAGGTAATAGCATTGGCTTTGTCTGCAAAGAGGTCGTCTTTGAAGCTTTGGTAAGCTTTACCGTATTTGGTGAAGGTTTCCTCTTCGTAATTGTTAGCGATGCTAGCTTCACCCTCACCAAGCTGAATGTTTTTACCATTGTCGTGTCCAAAGTTATCGAGAACCTCCCAGGTCTGTTCAGACTGGTTGTTTTGCCAGATAAGAGTAGGCAGTGTGTAGCTGTTATTCAAACCAAGGAGTTTCTGACAAATCAAGGCGTTCATGCTTTCTCGGAAGTCAATAGACTGCCAAGCATTCATGTAAACGTGGGCACCATTGTGGAAGAAGAGGTGTTTTTCAAGAGAGTCTGGAAGAGCATTGAACATTTGATAGACGTTAATCGGCTTGACGTTCCAATCTTGGCTACCATGTGTAAAGACTACAGTAGCTTTGACACGGTCTGCGAATTTCACATAGTTGCGGTCATGCCAGAACTGGTTATAGTCTCCATGCTTACGATCAATAGCTGTGCTTAGCTCCTTAAGGTAGGCCTCGTAGTTTTTTTGGTGGCGTAGGTATTCTCCAGCTAATAGGGCACGAGAATAGGTGAACTCAGTCAAGGTATCGAGATCTTCACCAGGGTAGCCTCCAGGGCTGACGAGGAGCCCATTTTCACGATAGTAGTCGTACCAAGAAGAAATACCTGCTTCAGCGATTACCATCTCCAAACCGTCAACACCAGTTGTAGCAAGGGCGTTGGACATGGTACCTAAGTATGAAAGTCCAGTAGTAGTCACTTTACCAGAAGCCCAATCTGCAGTGATGGTATGCTGTCTGCTACGACTAGTAAAGGCGCGTGCACGACCATTGAGCCAGTCGATGACAGCTTTATAGGCCAGAACCTGTTGATAGTCTCCAGAGGTCATGAAACCTTCTGAGTTGAAGGTACCGACACCGGATACATAGATAGAGGCCACACCACGAGCTAACATGTAATCATTAAGTGTGTAGGTATCTGTGTGAGCAAAACGCTCCTGAGCCTTTGTGACAGGATTGATAGGTGTAAGGTCTGCCTCTGATACCTTGATTTCAGGTTGTCTAAGAGAGATTTTACCTACTGGTTTGACGAGCAAGTCTCCCTCCATCTTGTGGGTGAGCTTATCTGAAGCAGGCTCATTAGTCCCTTGTTGATAAGGACTTGCGGTCATCATGGCTGGAACTGGGAAGTCCACATCAGGACGTAAGATAGTCACCTTGACCAAGTCTAACTGCCCGTCTTTATCAGTATCTACAGGTGTTTCGACATAAACCACTTCACGGTGAAGCTGATTAGTGTCAAATGTTGCTAAGCTCTTACCATTAAAGAAGACGTAGTCATTACTTACAGGGATTAAATCCTGAGCTACTAACTGATCAATTAAGGTATTGCCAGACTGTGTGCGTGTTGCCAACAACTGGTGGAGATTATTAAGGCTACCATCAAAAGCGATTGGGAAGGCCATTTTCTCAAGGAAAGCAATACTGTCTGTAAAGTCTACATTAGGGACAAATCCTAGCATTTGAAGGGCTACCAAACCAAAGACGTCAGCAGTCAAAGGACGGTCTGATTGGAAGAAGGTTAGGAGGTCTGTCTCTTTATCAGCAATCCAATTTTTCAAAGCTAAATCAGTATCTTCAAAGAAAAGGAAGGACTTGCGAACAAAGGCTTCAAAATTGGCTTTGGCACTAGCATCTAGAAAGACTTCAAAGCCTAAAGAACGGAGTTCCTGACAAGCTATTTCAGGACTAACAGGGATGTAACTAAACTGATTAAATTTCATATTCAAAAACCTCAAAAATAATACGTAAACATTTCAGAAATATCTTTACATCAGACATTATACTTGATAAAATGATAGATGTCTAAATTATTGTAAAATCGAAAGGAAATAAAGAGACAAATGAATGATTTTCTAAAAGAAGCGTTCACCAGTGAATGGGTTTTGAAATACCTCACTGAGTTTATCGCGACTGCTTTTCTTGTAGCACTTGGTAATGGTGCTGTTGCCAACGTTGAGCTTACGGGAACAAAAGGTAACAAATCTGGTTGGATTGTTATCGCCCTTGGTTATGGTTTTGGTGTTATGATGCCAGCCCTTATGTTTGGTGATGTTTCTGGTAACCACATCAACCCTGCTTTCACACTTGGACTTGCTGCTTCTGGCTTGTTCTCATGGGTAGGTGTTCCTGGATACCTTATTGCCCAACTTCTCGGTGCTTTCGTAGGTCAAGCTATTGTAGTTTGGGTTCACCAACCTTACTATGTACAAACTGAGAATCCAAACAATATTCTTGGTACCTTCTCAACGATCTCAGCAGTTGACGATCATGATGACACTCCAGAAAATCGTAATCGTGCATGGGCTAACGGTTTTGTCAATGAGTTTGCAGGATCATTCCTCCTCTTCTTTGGTGCCCTTGCCTTGACTAACAACTACTTTGGTCACAAGATTGCCCAACAAGCTCTTGCTGTTGGTTACGCTAAAGAAATGGTTGAAGGACAGTTCCACGGATCACTTGAAACAGCTCACATCGGTATTGGTTTCTTGGTTGCCGCTTTGGTTCTTTCATTCGGTGGACCTACTGGACCTGCCCTTAACCCAGCTCGTGACTTGATGCCACGTCTTCTTCACCACCTCTTGCCAACATCAGTTCTTGGTGAGCACAAAGGTGATTCTAAATGGTGGTATGCATGGGTTCCAGTTGTGGCTCCAATCCTTGCAGGACTTTTGGCAGTATACTTGTTCAAGTCCCTCTACCTTTAATCAATAACAAAAAAATCTGAAGTTAGTGCTTCAGATTTTTTTACGCTAAAAATTTTGAAAGTAGCAAAAAACTGAGAAAGTTTTCTCAGTTACATAGGAGTAGTTATAACTAGGATTGTAGCACCTAAGGTGAAAAGATTCCATAGGACATGAAGTGAGATAGCCGCTGATAGATTTTCTCTTTTTTGGTAAATCATAGAGAGAGCCAAGCCCATTCCAATATAAAGGAGGAGGTGGGCAAGGTTGGTAGGCATATGGAATAGGCAAAAGAGACCGGTACTCACTAAAACAGCAACTGTCGAATAAGGAGCCAGCCAAGAGAAAATCCACTTGCGAAAGAGTAGTTCTTGTAAGAAGGCTGTGGTCATCATGCCAATGGCTACTGGTAGGATAGGCGTTGTCGTAAGAGTTCTTTGAAGTTCTGCATGATAGTTGGTGTGAGTCAGTAGCATAAGATTGCTCCCAATAACTCCCATCAGAAAAATAAGCACAAAGCCCCAGATAATAGCTTTAGTATCCTTTCGGTCTAGTCTAAAGTGAGTAACCAAACCTTCATTTTTAGCCCAAAGATAGGTAATGTAAAAAATAATGAGATTGACAGCGATAATTCCCCAGCTTTCAAGGCTAGTGAAGGTCAACCCCGTCTGATTGTTATATGACGTTGTCATACCTAAAGCCAGGTTTGGGATAGCTATCATCAGCAGTAAAAAGAATCCCTGATAGGTATGTCTAAACGCCAAATGATTGACGAGAGTTTTCATAGTCTCTATTATACTCTAAAATGAGGAAATAGCTAGTCCTAAGGTAAATATAATATAATGATTTTCATAATTTATGTGAAAGAATGTGAAAAAATTACAATCCTGTTTTTTCTTAGGAAAATCCTTGTCACACAGGCTCTTTTCGGATAAAATAGAAAAGAATGGAGGTTGTCATGACGCAATCAGGGAATTTTAAGTTTCACACACCAATCTTTCGTGTGAATAACAGACAAGAAAATATTGATTTTTACCAAAATACATTAGGATTTAAGCTTTTGACTGAGGAAAATGCCCTTGCGGTCTTCACAGATTGGACAGACCGTAACTCACTTTTTGTGATTGAGGAGTCACCAGCTTACCGTTGCCGTGCGGTTGAAGGCCCTAAGAAAATTAATAAAGTGGTTATCAAGGTTTCAGATCCACTTGAGATTGAGTACCTTTTGGCGCGTGATGATCACCAAGCCAAGGCTATTTTCCAAGGGGAAAAAGGGTATGCTTTTGAAACAATCTCACCTGAGAATGGTCTTATTTTGATGCATGCCGAAGATGACTTGTCTACTCTCAAGACAGTCGAGTACGCAGATGTTGAAGAAAAAGAAGATTTCAAAGGAGTTTCAGACTTTACGGTTGAGTCTTTGACCTTGAATGTTGTTGATACGGCTCAAGCAGCTTTTTTCTACGATAATCTGTTTGGTGAAGAATTGCCTTTATCTATCCACTTTGAGAAAGCAGAAGGTCCTGACCTCCAAGTGAGTCCAGACCAGACTTGGGATTTGGAAATTCTAGAATTTAAGGTAGCTGAAGACTACGACTTGGTTGCCTTGCATGAGAAACTTGAAAAGGAACAGTTCTCAAGTTATCTAGATACTAAAGAAAGCCTACTCGCACTGACTGATATGAGTAATATTGAGGTTTGGCTAACAAAATAATGACTAATTTTAAACAAACATTGTCAACAATTACAGACTACATCAAGGCTGACATCTTTCCAGGTGCCAGCCTTGCACTTTATGACGGACAAGATTGGCAGGAGCATTATCTAGGAACTCAGGATGGAAATATTCCGGTAGTTCCAGGACTGACCTATGATCTAGCTAGTGTTTCCAAGGTGATAGGAGTAGGGACCCTCTGTCTTTTCTACTTGCAGGCGGGAAAATTGGACTTGGATGAGAAACTATCGACCTATTATCCTGCAGTAGTGGATAAGACGCTAACCCTTCGTCAGCTTCTTTCTCACAGTAGCGGCATTGATCCTTTTATTCCAAACCGTGATGAGTTAGAACAAGCTGGCTTGATTTCTGCTATTAATGCCATCAAAGTTAAGGATGATAAACCTTTCTTGTATACCGATATTAATTTTATTCTCCTAGGCTTGATGCTTGAGAAAGTCTCTGGACAAACACTGGATAAGCTCTTTGACATAGAGATTTTTCAACCGTTTGGTATGTCTGAAACACGGTTTGGGCCAGTTGAGGTTGCTGTTCCAACTGTTGAGGGAATTCCGGGAGGAACTGTTCACGATCCCAAGGCTCGAGTGCTCAAAGAGCATACAGGTTCAGCAGGTCTCTTTTCAACCTTAAAGGACTTGGAAATCTTTGTTGACCATTATTTGACGGATGATTTTGCTAAAAATCTGACGCAGAATATCAGCCAATCCAATAAGGAACGTAGTGTCGCTTGGGACCTCCAAGGCGATTGGATTCTTCATACTGGTTATACAGGTACCTTTGTGCTTATCAATATCCCAGCTCAACGTGCAGCTATTTTCCTCAGTAATCGTACTTACTACAAGGATGAGAGAGCTCAATGGATTAAGGACAGAGATGTTTTAATTGAGATAATGAAGAAGGAGCTGATTCGTGAAACGGTCGAGTAGACATTCTAAGGAAAGCAAACTTGTCCCTTGGTTTTTGAGTCTCCTCTTTTGTGTGCTTAACGGGAGTAGTCTCTTTGTCTGTGGTATGTTTTTTGGGGTGATGGTCGACTTGTTGGCATTTGATAAAGATTCCTTCTATTTAGGTGTTCTTGTATTTTCTTGTATAGTAGTCCCTATAATCGCTTCTTCTTATATCTTGATAAGAGAGATACTATACAAATTGATTCATTGCCTTGGTTATCGTGCCCAACCTGATTTGAAAGTCATTCGTATGAGGAGAGGATTTGATATTCACTTTCCTGTATTTGAAAAGTACAGTCAGGACTATAAGTTACTCTACAAGAAGCGTTCCAAGAAGCTTCAAATAGGGTATTTGCTTATATGTTTAGGATACTTTAGTGGACTTAGCCTTATAATGATTACCTTTACAGTTCTATTGAGAGGACTGTTTGAGCTCCTAGAACTAGAATCAAAACTGTCATCTTCTGAATATAAACAATTTCTTGGTTTTTTGGTCTGCACGGGAGTGTTTGTCCTTCTTTTTAAAGGGCAGAAATACTGGAAAAAGATCGTAGAGACATTAAAGAAAAGAGAATATGTATCAGTTCTTGCTGTCGAGCATGGCTATCCTATATTTGCGACAAAAGAAGAAGCTTAAGCAGTTGACCTACTGCTTAAGCTTTTTTACTTAGTAATGATTTTTCAACAGTAATGTGTTGGATACCAGCCTCTTCAAAAATTTTACCGACTTCCTGATAGCCATTATTGAGGTAGAACTTAAGTGCCCCGAGTTGAGCATGGAGAGAAATAGTCTGGAAGCCTTGCTCTTGTGCAAAATCTTCAGCTTCTTTCAAGAGAATGCTTCCCAGACCTTGACCTTGGTAGGCCTCGAGCACCGCCATACGTTGGAGGGTAAGCTGAGTCAAATCTTTATTAGGCAGTAGGCGTACGGTTGCTGCAGCCTTGTCTTTATCATCGTATAAAACAAAGTGAATACAGTAGGCTTCATTTGCGTCAATCTCGATAGAGTGAGGGACTCCTTGGCCTTTAACGAAAACGGTGTTCCGAATAGCCACAGCATCTAGATAAGTCTCTGAAAGTGTATCTCTTGTATGTTTGATAATCATAGAACCAGTGTAACAAAGATTCTAGTATATCGTCAATGAAAAAAAGCTTGATGAGAGGAGTAGTCATCAAGCTTTTGATAGGTTTTATTCTTTTATCTTTCGACCGTTTGTATCTTGGATAGGACGGTTATTTTCAAATCCAAGGGTTTGAGTGAATTTCTCCACTTGTTCCTTGCTGACAGTTTCTTGATTCTTGAAGACAATCCAGTTAACACCTTCAGTACATGGAGGTGTTGTTAGGGAACCTTCAAAGTTGTAGTAGTCCTTGTCTTCAGGATAGAAATCATCAAGTGAGATGGCCTGAGAAAGCTTAGTTTCAGTATTGGCCGCCTGAGGCATTTTGTCCCAGATTTGTTTTAAGGCTTTATTTTCATCGCCATAATTATAGAGAACTGAGACAACTGTGATTTTTCCATTATCTGTCTTATAGACGAAGTGCCCCTCTAGAGGATAAGTCTGACCATCAATTTCATTCTCAGCTGGTGCGTGAAAATGGAACTGTTGCAACTTATAAACTTCGTTACCAATCGTTAGGGTATTCTTTTGATTTTTAAAGCTGACTTCAATAGTATGCCCGTTATTTTCAACTTGAGCTTCTGATTCTTGATTATTAAGGTTTAGTTCAGGAAGATCAACGTCCTCAGCTCCGGTGATATTGATCGGAGATTGTTCTTTACCATTTTTGCTGAGTTCATAATCTTTCGAAAGGTCACCCCAATGGTCTGGACCAGTAGAGCCAGTATAACTCCATTGAACGTCCTTGGACTTTGAGTTTTCGGTTTTTGTCTCGGATTGGCAGGCTACGAGTAGGACTGTACTTGCTATGAGAGCTACTAATCCAATTAGCTTAAAACTTTTCTTATTCATCTTTCTTCCTTGTACTCTTTTATTTTATTGTCATACTAGTTGATCTGTTATTTGTAAACTAGCAGTTAGACAGTGATAGAGTGTCATTTCTCTGAGGTGCTTCTGAGAGTGAAGTGTTTGGAGAAACCAAACGGAAACGCTTTTATTTTATAGCTAATCTGAGAAAAAGTCAAATATAAATTATAGCAGATTTAGAAAAATATAATAAAAATAAGTGTTTTACAAAAAGAAAAGAACTCGCTATTGCGAGCTCTTTATTCGTTTTTATCCCAAAGCATCATCCATTGAAAGAACTTCGTGGAAGACACGTTGTGTCAATTCAGTTTTTTGTTCTGGAGTGAGGTATTTAGTGTTTACACAGTATCCAGAGATACGTACGATAACATCTTCACCGCTCATGATCTTTTCGTAAACGTCTGACAAGTCCATTACGTTCAAGTTAACGTGTTGTCCACCATTTTCGAAGTATCCGTCGAGGATAGTTACGAGGTTATCAACTTGTTCGTCGTGAGTCTTACCAAGGGCACGAGGTGATACTTGAGTAGTAAGTGAGATACCGTCAGCGGCATAACCGAAGTCAAGACTTGCAAGTGAGTTCAAGTTTTGCAACCAACCACCTTTAGCTTTGTTAGATGGGTTAGCACCTGGTGAGAAGAATTCCAATTTAGACAAGTTCACTGAACCATCTTCGTTGAGGTATACCCCTTTGTGAACAGGAGAGTTACCAGTTTGTTTAGAGTAAGCAACGTTAGAAGTGATTGTAAGAAGTGAAACTGTAGCTTCTGCATCTTTGTAGAGTTTGTGGCTACGAAGACGAGTAGTGTAAGCTTCAATCAACCATTCTGCCAATTCGTTTGAACGTGGGTCATCTTCACCCCAACGTGGGTAGTCACCGATTGTTTCGTAGTCGTAGATGTAGCCATCTTCGTCACGGATTGGTTTAACTGTAGCGTATTTGATTGCTGACAAAGTATCAACAGTATTTGCGAAACCACAGATACCGAATCCCATGTTAGCACGTTGTTTAGTTGGCAAGAAGGCCATTTGAACAGCTTCGTAGTTGTACTTATCAGTCATGTAGTGGATGATGTTAAGGGCATCTACGTAAGTGTCAGTCAACCAGTCAAGAGATTTTTCGAAGTTAGCTTTAACAGTGTCAAAATCAAGAACTTCATCACGGATTGGATCGATGTCAAATACTTTGTAGTCTTTATGAACATCGTCGTAACCACCGTTCAAACCAGTAAGAAGGGCTTTAAGTACGTTAACACGAGCACCGAAGTATTGGATATTGTGGCGTTGTTCTTCGTTTTCTGGGTCAAGTGGTGATACACAACATGAGATACAGCTCATTTCACCGTATCCGTCTTTAGCCATAGTAGTCACACCTTCGTATTGGATAGAAGAGTGCTTGTGGCTCATGTGCATACAGTAGCGACGGAATGAGTAAGGCAATTTGTCAGTCCAAAGAACTGTCAAGTTTGGTTCTGGAGAGTTACCGATGTTGTCAAGAGTGTTCAAGAAACGGAAGTCCATCTTAGTAACACGGTGACGTCCGTCAGCACCCATACCAGCCATTGAAGTTGTGATGAATGTTGGGTCACCTGAGTACAATTGGTCGTAAGCTTTTGTACGAGCAAACTTAACTGTACGAAGTTTCATAACGAAATCATCAACGAATTCTTGGATTTCTGATTCAGTGTAAGTACCACGAGCAAGGTCACGTTCTGCGTATACGTCAAGGACGATTGGCACACGACCAAGTGAAGTAGCGGCACCATTGATTACACGACATACTGCCATAAAGGCGATGTTTGTCCATTGGATAGCTTCTTTAGTATCGAAGGCAGGACGACGAACATCTACACCGTAAAGGTCACCAAGGCGAACAACATCTTGAAGTGCTTGGTATTGAAGGTTAACTTCTTCACGAAGACGGATAGTTTCTTCGTCGATTTCTTTAATAGCATTCCAGTCGTTAACTTTTTCTTGCATCAAGTAGTCAGCACCGTAAAGGGCAAGACGAGCGTAAACCCCGATGATACGTCCACGTGAGTAAGCATCTGGAAGACCAGTAACTGTGTGAGCGTGACGTGCACGACGGATGTTTGAAGTGTAAGCACGGAAGATACCATCGTTAACTGTAGTCACGTATTTTGTGAAAATTTCGTGTACAGCTGGGTCTGGTTCATAACCGTGTTCTTTCAAAGCAGTTTCCGCCATACGGATACCACCTTTAGGCATGAAGTTCAATTTGAAGAGCTCATCATTTTGGATACCATAGATAAGTTCATCTTCTTTTGAAATGTAACCTGCGTCAATGTCAGCGATTGAAGTTGGACGAGTATCCATTGGGAAGCGTCCTTCAGCTTCATAGCCTGCTTTAGTTTCATCTACGATTTTTTTAATTTTTAGAGAGCGTTCAGTTGGTCCTGCAAGGAAGCTTTCGTCACCATCATAAGGTGTGTAGTTTGCTTGAACGAAGCGTGAAACGCTAGCTTTTTCTTTCCAGTCAGTTCCTTTAAAGCCTTCCCACGCTTTTTCAAAAACATCTGTGTTAGTTTTGACCGTTGCCATAGTTTGAATCTCCTATAATTCTAGTAACAAAATCATCTGTTACATTCTCTAGAAGTATTCTATCACACAGTAACCGCTTACACAACTTTAAAACTCCATTTTTAGAGACATTCTTTTATAATACAGTTTTGAAAACGACAAATCTGTATTATAAATTTCTGTTTTTTGATAGATTTTGGTATCATAAGGGGAGAATGCTTTGTAGGCCCAAAGTTTTATGTGAAAAGCTTTACAATGAGATAAATCTGAGAAAGGAGGCAGGGAGCCATGTTAGAGTTTCCTCTAATAAATGATACCAGTCGGAAAATCATCCATATTGACATGGACGCCTTTTTTGCTCAGGTCGAGATGAGGGATGACCCCAGTCTTAAGGACAAGCCGGTTATTATCGGTCATGATCCTAGAAAAACAGGGGGACGTGGTGTGGTATCAACTTGTAATTATGAGGCTAGAAAATATGGTGTCCATTCAGCCATGTCTTCTAAGGAAGCCTATGAACGTTGTCCTAATGCTGTCTTTATCTCAGGAAATTATAGCCATTACCGAGAGGTAGGGATGCAAATTCGTGAGATTTTTAAACGCTATACTGACTTGGTTGAGCCTATGTCTATCGATGAAGCCTATCTTGATGTGACGATAAATAAACTTGGTGTCAAATCGGCGGTTAAGGTAGCCAAGCTTATCCAGTATGATATCTGGCAGGAACTTCACCTGACTTGTTCAGCAGGCGTTTCCTATAATAAATTTATCGCCAAACTAGCCTCTGATTTTCAAAAGCCTGCTGGTTTGACGGTGGTACTTCCAGAGGAGGCTCAGGAATTTTTGGAAAAGCTCCCTATTGAAAAGTTTCATGGGGTAGGTAAAAAGTCAGTTGAACGTCTTCATGACATGGACATCTACACCGGTGCCGATCTTCTGAAGGTTCCTGAGATGACTCTGATTGATCGTTTTGGACGTTTTGGATTTGATCTCTTTCGAAAGGCTAGGGGAATTTCCAATAGTCCTGTTAGGCCCAATCGTGTCCGTAAATCTATTGGAAGTGAGCGAACCTACGGCAAGCTTCTTTATAGTGAAGATGACATCAAGGCTGAGTTGACTAAGAATGCTAGGCGAGTAGCTGAAAGTGCTCAGAAAACTAAAAAAGTCGGTCGAATTATTGTCATCAAGGTCCGTTATTCGGATTTTTCAACCTTAACCAAGCGTATGACCTTGGACAAATCGACCCAGGATTTCGACACCATCGAAAGGATTGCTCATACCATTTTTGATCAACTGGAGGAAAATAGCAGTGGTGTTCGCCTCTTAGGTGTTACCCTGACAGGTCTAGAAGACCAAGAGGGCAGGCAGTTAGATTTGGATGATTTGGAGTCATGATTTAAAAACAATATAATAGGTAGAGTTTTGCTTCATACCCTGAAAAGTGACCTTGAAGAATCATCAGACCTATGCTATCTTAAATAGTAACTAAAAGAAATGAGGGAATAATCTTAATGAAAAAAGTTCTTACCTATTTAGGACTGATTCTGGCAGCTTGTTTGGTTCTCGTAGCTTGTGCTTCCAATAAACCAGCTGAGAAGAAAAAGGCGACACCAACTCCGACAGAACGTGCCAAGGCTGATGCGACAGTTTTAATTGATACCATGCTTGGAAAATCTAGTAACGGTTTTTCAAAACTCTACGGTGAAAATTACGAAACCTGGACTGAAACGAATGTCTTTGAAAAACAGGTTGCAGACACTATTGAAGAGAAGGGGTATACACCGGAAGAAAAGTATACGTTTAAATATATTGAAGGCTATGATGCCAAGACTCCAACTCAAGTACTTTCTAAGTTCCTTAAGGTCCGTCGTAATATGATTGGTAAGATTCAGGACTATAAGCTGAAGGATGTCAAAGTTAAGGGAAATGATGCGACAGTTACCTTTACTTCACGTTCTGTTAGTGCCTATGGAGCTGCAGCTGCTGTTCGTACTCTCCTTATGAGTCTCTATGACAACGACATTGACAAGTTGAAACAATGGAATCAAGCTGATAACAACGATGTGGAAAAGGGAAAGGCCAAAGATCTCACAACGAAGTTCCTTTATGGTGAAAACTTTAACGGTGATTTGACGCAATTTAAGGACATTGATAAAGAAATGTCCTATACACCTTTGACAGGTGCTGATAATCTGGAAAAGACCTTCAAGCTTACCAAAGATGATGGTGGAAACTGGACTATTTCTGTAGAAGATTATAAAGAGCTTGCCGAAGCCTTGGTCGACCATGACGAATCAGGAAGCAGAGCCGTTTACGCCGAACGTATCCATAAGAATTTGTCAGACTATCAACCTGAAGATAGTAGCGACTCAAGCAGTAAATCATCAGATAAGGATAAGTAGTGTTTTATTGGATTTGATGTTAAACATGTACGGAAAGCTGTTTTGGACGAAAAGAGTTGTCACATGAGTGGTAGCTTTTTTCTATCTTGTTATTCTTCCTCTCACCCCCTATAACCTTTATCTATCACCACTTAGGTTTTTATTATTAGACGAGTTGGGATGAAGATGGTAAACTGTTATCACTAACTATTAATGAAAGTTTCGAGGAATATAGATATGAAAAAATGGCTTGCAGGTTTAGGGATTCTTGGCTTATCAGTTCTGACTTTGGCTGCTTGTGGAAACAAGAGTGATGGTAAGGCATCTGGTGAGAAGCAGACGATTACTGTTGCGACGGACTCTGATACGGCGCCCTTCACTTTCAAAAAAGGTGACGACTTCAAGGGGTATGATATTGATTTGGTCAAGGCTATTTTCAAGGACTCTGATAAGTATGAGGTCAAGTTTGTAACGACACCTTTTGATTCCATCTTGACAGGGGTGGATTCTGGACGTTATCAGATTGCGGCTAATGATTTCAACTATAATGAAGAGCGTGCGCAGAAATATGGTTTCTCAGATCCGATTTCACGTTCTAACTACGCCATCACTAGTGCTGAGGGGACCAAGTATACCAGCCTAGACGATTTGTCTGGTAAGACGACAGAAGTACTTCCTGGCTCTAACTATGCTCAATTGCTTGAAAATTGGAACCATGCCAATGCGGACAAGACACCAATTACAATCAACTACGCTTCTAGCTCAACTGGTCTTTCAACACGTGTTCAACACATTCAAGAAGGAAAAATTGACTTTATCCTTTATGATGCCATTTCGTCTGAGTACATTGTCAAAGATCAAGGTTATAAGTTGGCTGTAAACAAGATTAAAGACGATATCGGAATGAAGACTGATGGTCTTGAATATCTTCTTTTCTCAAATGATAAGCAAGGTAAGGAACTCAAGACTTTTGTCAATAAACGTATCAAAGAGCTTAAGAAGGATGGAACCATTGCCAAACTCAGCAAGGAATACTTCGGTGGCGATTACGTCAGTGATTTGAAATAAGACTGTTAAAAGTTGAGACTGCTGTCTCAGCTTTTTGACGTTAATAAAGCTGAATTATCAGTGATATGATTTCCTTATCACTTTGATAAGAAAAGACTATTTCACAGACTTTCTGAGTCGTGCTAAAATGAATATTATAAAATTTATGATAAGATATTTGAACGGTTAGCACTAGGCTAACCGACTTTTTTAGAAAGAAAGGGCGACATTGTGAAAAAGAGTATAGAAGCATTTAATCGGTCACCTTGGTATCTCCAAGTTATCCTTGGCTTGGTTGGTTTGGCAGTAGCTGTTGCTTTAGCCATTCCCTTATCATGGCTAGTAGAAATCCTTTGGGGCTATGTTTTGCAACTGGTTACGGTTGTCTTCAAATGGATTTCATCTTGGATGCCAGCTGGTAAGCTCTTCTCATGGAAGGCTGTCTTCGATGCTGTTCCTAAGATTGTGGAACGCTTGCCTTTAACTTTGGGATTGACTATTGCAGGGGCCTTCTTCGGTTTGATTTTGGCCCTTGTCTTTGCGGTTGTTAAAATCAATCGAGTACGTATCCTTTATCCAATTCAAGCCGTTTTTGTGAGCTTCTTGCGTGGGACACCAATCCTTGTACAACTCATGTTGACTTACTATGGTATTCCACTCTTCCTCCGTTACTTGAATGGTGAGTTCGGCTTAGATTGGAACATTAATGAGATTCCACCAGCTATCTTTGCCATTACAGCCTTTGCCTTTAACGAAGCGGCTTACATGAGTGAAACCATCCGTGCAGCGATTCAAGCTGTGGATGCTGGAGAAATCGAAGCTGCCCGTTCTCTTGGGATGACATCAGCACAGGTTTACCGTCGTGTCATTATTCCAAATGCGGCTGTTATTGCGACACCAAGTTTGATTAACAGTTTGATTGGTTTGACTAAGGGAACATCACTTGCCTTTAGTGCAGGTATCGTCGAAATGTATGCACAGGCTCAAATCTTGGGTGGTGCCGACTACCGTTACTTTGAACGTTATATCTCAGTTGCCCTTGTATACTGGGCAATCTCAATCTTGATTGAGTACATTGGTCGTTCAGTTGAAAATCATATGGCCATTAAGGCTCCTGAATCGACTGACATTTCTAGCATTGGAGGTGACCGCTAATGATTAGTATCAAAAATTTGACCAAGGAATTTTCAGGACAAAAGGTTCTCGATGGCATTGATATTGACATTGAAAAAGGTGAAGTTGTAGCTCTTGTTGGAGCCTCTGGTGCAGGGAAGTCGACGATCCTTCGTAGTTTGAACTATTTGGAACAGCCTGATTCTGGTACTATCACCATTGACGATTTTAAGGTGGATTTTGAAACAATTACCAAGGAGCAAATTCTTACCCTTCGTCGTAAGTTAGCCATGGTTTTTCAACAGTTTAACCTCTTTGAGCGTCGTACAGCCTTGGATAATGTTAAGGAAGGTCTTAAGATTGTTAAGAAATTTTCTGACGAAGAAGCTACCAAGATTGCGAAAGAAGAGCTCGCTAAGGTTGGACTTTCTAATCGTGAAAATCACTACCCACGTCATTTGTCAGGTGGTCAAAAGCAACGTGTGGCCTTGGCTCGTGCCCTTGCTATGAAGCCTGATGTGCTCTTGCTTGATGAACCAACATCTGCTCTTGACCCTGAGTTGGTTGGTGAGGTTGAAAAATCAATCGCAGATGCGGCTAAGTCAGGTCAAACCATGATTTTGGTCAGTCACGACATGAACTTTGTTTATCAAGTGGCTGACAAGGTGCTTTTCCTTGAAAAAGGTCATATCCTTGAACAAGGAACACCTGATGAAATATTTAACCATCCAAAAGAAGAGCGAACAAAAGAATTTTTCGCTTCTTATTCAAAACAATATCTTTAAGATGGGATTTTTGTTACAATAGAAAAGGTGATGGGATAGGACTACATTTCTAATTCATAGTCAAAGTCCCACAAGGATGATTAGGAACTTTTGAATACTTCAAAGGCGACTAAGGAGTCCAATCAGATACTGCACTGTGCAGTTATTACTATTCGGATTCAGAGGTTGGAGAATGTTGTCTCTGCCTTTTCTATTTTTCACTTTAGGATGACTTATGTTATTAAATATTTTTAAATTTTATCTCTTAGGCCTTGTGATTGCTTTCTTTGTTTGCTTGGTGATCGGTGCCTTATGGCTTGGGTGGCGTGCCCTACGTCGTGTAGACAAAACTGTTAAGGAGCGTCAAGGTGCCCTCTATGATGCTATTATGATGTCGATGGTTTCGATTCCAGTTTTGGCATTTGCTTTTATGGCGATTCTTATCGTACTGAATGCATAATTCTAGCTTTGTTGGCGCATTAGGTGTAAGATATCTCTACAAGAAAATCATATAAGGAGTTACTCATGTACGATACAATTGTTATTGGAGCTGGTCCTGCGGGGATGACTGCAGCACTTTATGCAGCTCGTGCCAACCTTAAAGTGGCAACTTTGGAGCAAGGTGCTCCTGGTGGACAGATGAATAACACATCTGATATTGAAAATTACCCTGGTTTTGAAAGTATTTCTGGTCCAGAATTGTCAATGAAGATGTTTGAACCCTTGGAAAAATTGGGTGTTGAAAATCTTTACGGTATCGTATCTGGTATCGAAGACAAGGGTGATTATAAAGTTGTCAAAACTGGTGATGAGGAGTACCAAACCAAGACAGTTATCATTGCGACAGGTGCCAAACATCGCCACATTGGTGTTGCTGGAGAAGAAGAGTACAACAGCCGTGGTGTATCTTACTGTGCGGTGTGTGATGGTGCCTTTTTCCGTAATCAAGACCTCTTGGTTGTTGGTGGTGGAGACTCTGCCGTTGAAGAAGGAATTTATTTGACACGCTTTGCCAATAGCGTGACCATTGTTCACCGTCGTGATGAATTGCGTGCCCAAAAGGTTCTTCAAGACCGTGCCTTCGCCAATGAAAAGGTCAAGTTTATCTGGGATTCAGTGGTTGAAGAAATCAAGGGTGATGACATCAAGGTTCGCAGTGTTGATATCAAGAATGTCAAAACTGGTGAGGTGACTAACCACGAATTTGGCGGTGTCTTTGTTTATGTGGGACTTGATCCTGTTTCAGATTACTTGACAGGTCTCGATATCACTGACCAAGATGGTTGGGTAATTACAGATGATAAGATGGCGACACGTATTCCTGGTATCTTTGCCATTGGGGATGTCCGCCAGAAAGACCTTCGCCAAATTACAACAGCCGTAGGGGATGGTGCCACAGCTGGTATCGAAGCCTACAACTACGTGACTGCACTTGGTGATAAGTAACATGAATGGAAACTCGGGAGGTTCTCGAGTTTTTTGTGTGGTCTTGTAGGTATTTAGCATGACTAGATTTCTTTGTGGCAACATCTATGTGTAATTTTTTGTTATAATAGAAAAGTCTTACTAAAAATCAGTAAAAACGAGGTGACCAACTTGCGTGTTGTAGCAGGTGATTTTGGCGGGCGTCCGCTTAAAACGTTAGAAGGCAAAACGACTCGTCCAACAACGGACAAGGTCAAAGGTGCTATTTTCAATATGATTGGTCCTTTCTTTGATGGAGGGCGTGTTTTGGATCTCTTTTCTGGGAGTGGTAGTCTGGCTATTGAGGCTATCAGTCGTGGTATGTCGTCTGCTGTCCTCGTGGAAAAGGATCGTCGGGCACAGGCTATTATCCAGGAAAATATCAAGATGACCAAGAGTGAGAAGCAGTTTCAACTTTTGAAGATGGATGCAGCGCGTGCATTGACACAATTGACAGGAAAGTTTGATTTGGTGCTTTTAGATCCGCCTTATGCCAAAGAGCAGATTGTGGCTAATATTACTCAGTTAGAGGAGCAAGGGCTCTTGGCTGAAGAAGTTATGTTGGTTTGCGAGACGGATAAGGCTGTAGACTTGCCTGAAGAAATTTCAAACTTTGGGATTTGGAAGCAGAAAACCTATGGTATCAGTAAGGTGACCGTTTACGTGCGTTAGCCTTTGGTAGGGAAGTTGTAGAAAGGAATGCTATGACAAAGATTGCTATGTTTACGGGGTCTTTTGATCCAATTACCAATGGGCATATGGATATCATTGCCAGAGCCAGCAAGCTCTTTGATGAGCTCTATATTGGACTATTTTATAATAAAAATAAGCAGGGCTTCTGGGACATTGAGACTCGCAAGCGTATCTTGGAAGAGGTTGTAGCAGATTTTCCCAATGTCAAGGTTATAACGGCTCACGATAGTCTGGCTGTAGATGTCGCCAGAGATCTTGGGGTGACTTATCTGGTTAGAGGCCTTCGCAATGCGACAGATTTTGACTATGAGGCCAATATGGATTATTTCAATAAGGGGTTGGCGCCTGAGCTTGAAACGGTTTATTTGATTGCTAGTCATGAGGTGACACCAGTGTCCTCGAGTCGTGTGCGTGAGTTGATTTATTTTGAGGCGGACATTAGTTCTTATGTTCCTCAAGCAGTTGTTAAGGAAGTGGAGGCCAAGCGTGGCAAACAAGAACGAATCTAAATCACTATTAGGGAAAATTTGGCGGATTAAGTGGTGGTTGCTAAGTATTTTTACGGTACTTTTCCTCCTCTTTTCCCTCTTTTTCCCGCTAAATAATTATTATGTTGAGCTTCCAGGTGGGGCTTTTGATACCAAGGAAGTCTTGACTGTAGATAAGAAAGCTGATGATTCAAAAGGATCCTACAATTTTGTGGCAGTGGCTCAAACCAAGGCGACTTTGGCCCTCATGCTCTATGCTCAGCTTAATGATTTTGCAAAGCTTCAAACAGCTGAAGAGGCGACTGGAAATTACTCTGATGAAGATTTCATGCGTATCAATCAATTCTACATGGAGACTTCCCAAAATCAGGCGATTTATCAGGGCTTGACTCTGGCTGGTAAGGAGGCTAGCTTGGAGTATATGGGTGTTTATGTGCTTCAGGTGGCCGATGATTCTAGTTTCAAGGGTGTCCTTAATATTGCGGATACGGTGACAGCTGTCAATGGCAAGACCTTTGATAATTCTACTGACTTGATTAAATACGTCCAAGGACTTAAGTTGGGTTCAAAAGTCAAGGTCACTTATACGACAGAGGACAAAGAAAAGACTGCCACTGGTAAGATCATTAAGATTGCTAATGGTAAAAATGGTATCGGTATTGGTTTGACGGATTATACTGAGGTCAAGAGTCCTGAAAACGTGAAGTTTAAACTTGATGGTGTTGGTGGACCAAGTGCGGGGCTTATGTTTACTTTGGCTATTTACGATCAGGTGTCTGGTCAAGACCTCAAGGCTGGCCGTAAAATTGCTGGAACAGGCACTATTGAAAAGGATGGGGCTGTCGGTGATATCGGTGGGGCCTACCTCAAGGTGAAATCAGCGGCTGATAGTGGCGCAGATATTTTCTTCGTGCCAAATAATCCAGTAAGTAAGGAAATGAAAAAGGCTGATCCGGATGCCAAGACTAACTATCAAGAGGCCAAGGAAGCTGCCAAGAAACTGGGGACCAAGATGAAAATCGTCCCTGTTAAAACAGCTCAAGAAGCCATTGATTATTTGAAAAAGACTAAGTAAGAAGAGAGAGTAGGACAGGCAGAAATCCATGATTTTTGTCCTAGTCTTACTCTCTTTTTAAGGTCAAAGTGTTATAATAGTCTTTATGAAAAAACGTTATAGAACAGTCAATGATTACTATCGCGAAATTTTTGGCGAAAAGATTTTCAAACTTCCTATAGATGCGGGCTTTGATTGTCCCAACCGTGATGGCACAGTGGCCCACGGTGGCTGTACCTTTTGTACGGTATCGGGGTCTGGGGACGCCATTGTAGCTCCTGAGGCGCCGATTCGTGAGCAGTTTTACCATGAGATTGACTTTATGCACCGCAAGTGGCCAGAAGTTCAGAAATATCTGGTTTATTTTCAAAATTTTACCAATACCCACGCTCCGCTTGAAGTTATCAAGGACCGCTACGAACAGGCTATCAATGAGCCTGGTGTTGTTGGCATCAATATCGGAACTCGCCCAGACTGTTTGCCAGATGATGTGATTGATTATCTGGCAGAACTCACGGAACGAATGCACGTGACCGTTGAGCTTGGACTACAGACGACTTATGAAGAAACGTCAGAGCTTATTAACCGAGCACATAGCTATGAACTCTATGTAGAGACAGTTAAGCGTGTGCGTGAGCGTGCGCCAAAGGCTGAAATTGTATCCCACCTGATTAATGGGTTGCCAGGGGAAACTCACGAGATGATGGTGGAGAATGTTCGCCGTTGTGTGACTGATAATGACATTCAGGGGATTAAACTCCATCTCCTCCACTTGATGACTAATACCCGTATGCAAAGAGACTACCACGAGGGGCGTCTTAAATTGCTGAGTCAGGAAGAGTATGTGTCCATCATCTGTGACCAGTTGGAAATCATTCCTAAGGATATCGTCATTCATCGGATTACTGGTGATGCTCCACGAGATATGCTGATTGGACCTATGTGGAGTCTCAACAAGTGGGAAGTCCTTAATGCCATTGATAAAGAGATGGAACGTCGTGACTCATGGCAAGGGTGTAAAGTCGTTAGCAAGAAGAAGGAAAAAGCATGATTAAGCGTCCCATTCATCTGTCTCATGACTTTCTAGCAGAAGTGCTGGACGATGAGAGTATAGCTGTCGATGCGACCATGGGAAACGGTAATGATACAGCCTTTCTGGCTAGTCTTTCCAAGAGGGTCTATGCTTTTGACGTGCAAGAGCAGGCGCTTGAAAAGACCAGTCAACGCTTGTCAGACTTGGGAATTGAAAATGCGGAACTCATTTTAGATGGTCATGAAAATCTGGACCGTTATGTTTCGGAGCCTATTCGAGCAGCTATTTTCAATCTAGGCTACCTACCATCTGCAGACAAGAGTGTCATCACCAAACCTCACACGACTCTTGAGGCCATTGAGAAAATCCTTGACCGCTTAGAGGTTGGTGGGCGCTTGGCTATTATGATTTACTACGGTCATGATGGTGGTGATATGGAGAAGGATGCTGTGCTAGAGTACGTTATCGGTTTGGACCAGCGTGTTTTCACAGTCATGCTTTACCAACCCCTTAATCAAATTAATACCCCACCATTTTTGGTGATGTTGGAGAAATTACAATGATTACAGATATTAAAGAAAAACTTGCAGATATGCAGGCCAAATATATTGATAAGCAGAGTGCCGAGGGTACTTTGAAAAAGGTTGATAATCGTAAAACGGCTAAGATCAAGAAAAAGTTAGCTAGTCTTGAGGTCGAACGTTGCCATAAACTTTTAGCCAAGGAAGATGTCACTGCCATTGATAAAAAAATTAGTAAGCAAAAAGAACTATTCTCAAACTGTTGTCATAAGGAAGGGTAGGAGGAGCTATGCATCTATCGTTAGCTTTGCTTGTTCTTCTTTTCAGCTTGATTTTATCGAACGTTATTAATCGTGTCTTTCCACGTCTTCCCTTACCTTTGATCCAAATTATTTTTGGAGTGGGTATCGGTTTTCTTTTGAAGGGACGTGCTTTCGAGCTTGAAACAGAACTTTTCCTAGCTTTCATTATTGCTCCCTTGCTGTTTCGTGAGGGTGAAGAAAGTGATATTACCAGTATTTTACGTAACTGGAAACTCATTGTATTTTTGATTTTTCCAGTCATCTTCGTGTCTACGCTGGGAATCGGTTATCTTGCTAAGGCTGTCTTGCCTGCCTCAGTGCCTTTGTCTGCCTGCCTAGCCATTGGGGCGGCTCTTGGGCCAACGGATTTGGTTGCCTATTCAGCTATTTCTAAACGCTTCAGTTTTCCAAAGTGGATTAGCTATATTTTGCAAGGTGAAGGACTTCTAAACGATGCCTCTGGCTTGGTTGCCTTTCAGGTGGCGGTGACCGCTTTGACAACGGGTGCTTTCTCCCTCCTTGATGCGAGCTGGAATTTGGTTATTTCTGTTATTGGTGGTTTTTTGGTTGGCTTGATTACAGCCTTATTTAATCGTCTCTTTTTGACCATTTTGGATAATATGGATGCTGCAGATGTCACAGGTGCTCTCTTACTAGAGTTGGTACTACCGATTTCCTCTTACTTTGTAGCCGAGGAAATTCATGCTTCCGGAATTATTGCTGTTGTCGTAGCAGGGATTTCACTTGCCAGTCGCTTTAAAAAAATCACCGTTTTTGATGCCAAGTTGGATAGTGTTTCTCATACGATTTGGGGAACCATTACCTTCATGCTTAATGGCATGGTCTTTTTCCTCTTGGGAACAGAACTTCCAACCCTAGCAGCCCCAGTACTGCGTAGCACTACCTACGATAATCTCTGGATGCTTCTTGCTATCGTCCTTTTAACAGCGACCATGTTTGGCATTCGTTTTGTTATGATTAGTGCGGTATTTGCCCAAAGAGCTTGGAGGGCCAAACGATCACTGAAAAAAATCTGGAAGGGTGCAACTCTTTTAACCTTTTCTGGTGTCAAAGGAACGGTCTCAATTGCAACCATCCTTTTGCTTCCGGTTGCCAATATGACGGCTTTGGAACATAGTCTCTTGCTCTTTACGGTAGCGGGTGTCACTTTATTAAGTTTCTTAACAGGTATCCTAGTCCTACCTAAGCTAGCCACTGGACCAGCGCACACAACCAACCATTATATGCAGATTGCTATTCTTAATGATGTGGTCGGCGAGTTGGAAAAAGATCTAAAACAGTCAACTAATCAAGGAGCTGTCTATGCTACTATTGACAACTACAATCAACGCTTGGAAGATTTAATCTTGGAGCAGGAATCAAATGATGTCAAAGAAGAGTTGGCCAATATCCGAGTCATGATTATGGAGATTGAGAGTGAGGGTCTGGAATATGCTTACAAGAAGGGCAAGATTTCAGAACTCGAATACAATCTCTACCAACGTTATATCAAGGGCTTAGAGCGTCGTATTAACCGTGGTTTTGTCTCTAGTCTTTCTTACGCTCTAGCTGTCTTTGTGCGTGGCCTTCGTAGATTGTTGCACTTGGCTCTTACTTTCAAGTTTCGTATTGATCAGGATGAAACTAGGAGGGGTCCTAGGTTGACGGAAGAAAACCGTGATCATATGGCTGAACTTTATTTAACAAATACAGAGCAGATTTTAGAAGCCTTGAGTAATCTGGAAGGTGTTTATCATTCAGAACTCTTGTCTTATTTGAAGCGTAATCGACTTCAAGAGGCTGAAATAATTCAGTCAGGTGCCTTTGTTGAGCGGGTTATCACCCACCTTCATCCAGACAATGTCGATGAAATGTTACGAGGCTACTATTTGGAACGTAAGGTTATCAACGAGTACGAGCAGGCTGAGCTTATCTCTAGCCGTTATGCCAAGCAGCTTCGTAAGGAAGTCAATACTTTGGAAGATTACTCTCTCAAAGAAACTAGCAACACTTTAACCTATGATATGATTAATCTGGCTCGAGGTCGAGCTTAAGTAAAGAAGCCAAGATTTTTCTTGGCTTCTTTTTAATGTCTCTCTTTTTCATTATCGTGGTTTGGAAAAAGAAAGTCCAGTCCTAGGCATGTTAGGATTCCTGCAACAATCAGGATACTGTTTGAGATAGGGAGCAAGTCATAGATTGCATTAGCAATCATTAAACCAATCAAAGTACTCATGAGGCTAGATTTATAATCTTTTTTGATAAGATTTTCTATTGCAAAGAAAGCAAAAAGAGCGACTGGAAAGAGTGGCCAAAGGGACACCTCCATTTTTGGGAAGCCGAGAATACTGTAAGTGATAACTGTTACTGCTGTACCGATTAATCCAATACCTATTACTTTAGTCATGTTTTTACCTCGTTTTCTATATCTGAAAGATATTTTGCTTTAACACCTACTAAGTTATCAAAAGGTTAACTTACGGACAATATTATTTGTCTATGTGGTTCATTCTAGAATCTATTCGGTCAAAAAGGACTGTTTTGTTATCAAGTAAAGAAAAGTGGAAATATTTTACTGCAAAGGTAAGACGCTTACATAAAAAGTATAATGATATTGAAAGATGTTTTCTCTAAGATTAAATGAAAGGTAGGGTGGTTGTATGTCCAGAAAAACTTGGTATTATATACTTATCTTTTTTGAAGTATTGTTAGCTCTTTCTATGCTTAGGTCTTATGGTTTGCATTTTGAGTATGAAACGCTCAATTCTGTATCTGTACTAAGTTCTCAACTTCCACAGCAAGTCGTTTTAGTATGGTTTGTTTTTAGGCTTTTGAAGGACAAGCGGAAAGCTGAGGGCGTCTTAGCTGTGCTTGCCTTCCATATTTGTCAGTTAGTTACCTATTTCATAATACCGGCTTCCATTTTTAAGCCCTGGTTGGTTTCACCAGTTTTAACTGTAATTTGTTTAGCTTGGCTTGTTATTATGATTATGAAGGCAGAGCTTCCAACTCTCTTAGTCTCCTTTAAAAGCCCATCAGCTTGGCAGTCCTCTGTACCCCTTCTTGGATTAGGGATGGTAGCTGTAGTATGGGCTACACATTACGTAAAGATTTATACAAAAGATATTAGTGGTATTTTTTACATACTGTATCCTGTTCTAGAGTGTGCAAGTATATTTTTGTTCCTTACATTAATAGCTGAAACAACTCAAAAGAAATTAAGAATCTCTTCAATCCTTATCATAGTCACTAGTTTACTTGAGTTGGTTTATGGTTTCTTGGTTGACCATATCATTACTGATGTCTTTCTTTTTCTCCTAGTAGTTTCATCTTATCTTGTCTACCGTACAAACGGCAACACTTCAACACTCGTTGAAAAATGGCAGCAGAAGTATGGGGTTGAGGTGAGTAAAGAATCTCTGTTGGTGGAGAAAAAGACTAAACCAGTCGTTGAAAAGCGTAAGATTTATGATTATGCGGAGAGCCAGAGACAACTCAATCCTCAAGGTCTTCATTCTCCGTGGCTTTGGACTGCTTTTATCTTATCACTTAGGGATTTAGTTATTAATTTAACTTCTGTCATTTATTCTCCTATTGATGAATTTAATCCCCTAGCAGGTATTGATTGGTTTATTCAGCTTATTCTTATGACTCCATTAATTATTATTCCTACTGTAATGCTTCCAAAAGCTATAAGAACTGCTGACAAAAACCGTCTATATATAGTTGCTGGACTATTCATTGTTTCATATGGTTCTATAGAACAACTTATCGTTCCAGCCTTAATTTTGTACGGCGTATCGAAAATAAAAGAGGAGTAGCCATAAAACAACAAGTCCCCTAGACCTAGTCTGGGGGACTTGTTGTTTTGATGTTGTTTTAGAATTGGCCCTAAATTAAGTTAATTTATGACTTGTCTCTATAAAAGAGGGTTAATGTAAAAACGATGGTCGTCAATTGGAATAATTTGAATAGGATTTTGGTAGAAGTCAGCTAGAACTTCCGGTGTGATAATATCGTTTTTTGGTCCTTGTGCCACGATTCTTCCCTGACGGAGTAGGAGAATGTGGTCCATTTTTTCAGTAATCTCTTCAGCGTGGTGGGTGACGTAAAGAACCAATGGAGCATGTGGAAGCGAGGTGATACGGTCAATCTGACGTAAAAGTTTTTCGCGGGCAAATAGGTCCAAGCCAACAGTCGCTTCGTCAAGGATAATGATGTCAGGATCTTCCATGAGACTGCGAGCAATCAAACAAATTTGTTTTTCTCCTTGAGACAGGCCATGGTATTTACGACCTATCAAATCTCCAGCACCAAGTGAGGTTAGCATGTCCTTGGCTTCTTGCAACTCCTTATCCCCATATGCCTTGTAGAGGATTGAGCTCTTGTATTTACCAGTAAGGACGATTTTTTCAGCAGTCATATGCTTAGGCAAACGCTCAGTGATGAAGGAGCTGACGATACCGATATGTTGACGAAGACCTGTGATGTCTCCATTCCCAAAGGTGTAGCCTAGTATCTCAGCCTTTCCCTCAGAAGGGAAGAATTCAGCTGTCAACAAACGTAGGAGGGTTGATTTTCCAGCACCGTTAAGTCCCAGGATAGCCCAGGTTTGTCCTTTTTCAACTGTCCAGTTAAGGTCAGACAAAAGTGTTTTTCCTTGGCGGGCCAAGCTGACATTTTCTAAGCGTATAAGTGACATAAGTCTCTCCTTCGATGATAAATTACTCTAATTATAGCATAAAATAGGAACCTATATTGGGAAATTGTGATATAATGGAAGTCAGAATTTTTTTAGAGGAGAAGAAAAAATGGAAGACTCCAGTGGTCAGTCCTTATTATTTCAATCTATTTTATTACTAATATTAACCTTGCTTACGGCCTTTTTCTCAGCATCAGAGATGGCTTTAGTATCACTAAACCGTTCACGTGTGGAACAAAAGGCTGAAGAAGGCGACAAGAAATTTATTCGCCTGCTCAAGGTTCTTGAAAATCCAAATAACTTCTTATCAACCATTCAAGTTGGTATTACCTTTATCAGTCTCTTACAAGGAGCTAGTCTCTCCGCTTCACTAGGTGCAGTAATAGCGACTTGGTTTGGTCATGCAGCCTGGGCTAAGACAGCAGGTAGCATGATTTCATTGGTTGTCTTGACCTATATCTCGATTGTTTTTGGGGAACTCTATCCTAAACGTATTGCTATGAACCTCAAGGAAAATCTAGCCATCTACTCAGCACCAGTTATTATTGTTACTGGTAAGATTGTTAGTCCTTTTGTTTGGATTCTTTCAGCATCGACAAATCTTGTGTCTCGTTTGACGCCCATGACCTTTGATGATGCGGATGAGCAGATGACTCGGGATGAGATTGAGTACATGTTGACCAAGAGTGAAGATACACTTGAGGCTGAAGAAATTGAAATGCTCCAGGGGATTTTCTCTCTTGATGAATTGATGGCACGTGAGGTTATGGTCCCTCGTACCGATGCTTTCATGATTGATATCGAAGACAATACTCAAGAAAATATCCAAGCTATTCTCAAGGAAAGTTTCTCACGTATCCCTGTTTACGAGGATGACAAGGATAAGATTATCGGTGTCATTCATACTAAAAACCTTCTAAAAGCAGGTTTTGAACTTGGTTTTGAAAATATCAAACTTCGTCGAATCATGAACGAACCTCTCTTTGTTCCAGAGACTATCTTCGTAGATGATCTCTTGGCAGCCTTTCGTAACACCAATAATCAGATGGCTATCTTGCTTGATGAATACGGTGGCGTTGCTGGTCTTGTTACCTTCGAGGACCTTTTGGAAGAAATCGTTGGTGAGATTGACGACGAAACAGATAAAACTAGTGTGGAAGTTCGTGAAATTGGTGAGAATACTTATATTGTCGAAGGAGCTATGACTCTTAACGACTTCAATGAACATTTTGATACAGAACTTGAGAGTGATGACGTTGATACTATCGCAGGTTATTATTTGACTGGTGTGGGGGCCATCCCAACTCAAGAAGTCAAGGAACACTATTCAGTTATCAACAAGGACAAACACCTCGAATTTATCAATGATAAGGTTAAGGATGGTCGCGTAACCAAACTTAAGGTAATCATCACGGCAGCTCCAGAAGAGGCAGAAGAATAGTTTTTTCCACGTTTTTATTAGAAAATGTTGGAACCCAAAAGCGACTATCTACTAATTAGGCACTTTCTCTCATTATGAGTGAAAGTGCTTTTTCTTATCTATCTTGGAATATCCGCTTATCAAAATAATAAGATTAGAAAATGTCTATAAAGTACGTTATAAAGCCTTTTTTACCTATCCAAACTGCTAGACTTTGTCATAAAAAGAACTATAATTTTGGAGATACTCTAACATATTTTAGCGTATTGATAGATTTAGAATAAAAATAAATAAGATTTTAATTAAAACAGTCTTTTATTACTTTTTTATGGTAGAATATAAATTAACTGATAAATGAAAAAAGGAGAATCTTAATGGCTTCTAAAAAATCTATATATAGTAGCTTGCTTTTACTCACCCTTACCCTAGGAGCTTTTGTACCAGTAACTTCTTTTGCGGACGACGGTATTGCGACAAATGATGCTGTTCTTACACAACCAACGACAGATCATGCAGCAACAGGTCCTTCAACAGCTCCAAGTGATGGTGACTTGGCTCGTAGCAATGATTCAAACACAGGTGCGACAACGCCAACAACACCTACAGCTCCTGAAGTACCAGCTGAACCAACAACACCAGCAACTCCAGAAACCCCTGCGACACCGGCTCCAACAGCTGATTCATCTACAACACCAGCTGAGAAACCAGCCGATAAGCCAGAAGAACCGGCCTCACCAACTGATAAAGGGACAAGTGAAGCAGCTCAAACCCCTGAAACTCCAGCAGTGAACGTTAATGGACAACCTGTTGTTACCGTAACACCAACAGCTCCAGTTGTCACTGCAGCTGGTCAAACAATTGTGTCTACACAAAACAGCCAAATTGTCATCGCTAACACTGATGGTACAACAAGTGTTGTCGCTCCTGAAGCAGTAGGATTCAAAGTGAATGCTGACGGTACATTGACTGGTAAAGATGCTAAAGGTAAGGAAGTTACACTTCCTAAGACTGGTGAAGCATCAACAGTAATCTTGACATTGGCAGGAACATTCTTCCTTGCTGCTGCAGCCTTTTTGGGGCTTAAGAAACGTGCCTAATAATATAGATGATAAAAGACTGGATTTTTCCAGTTTTTTTGTTTTTCTTCTGGTATAGTATAGATATCATTTAATTTTAGATGTATTATAGTATAACCTTTGCTTGAATTCAGGCAGATATGGAGCATGTTTCCGATAAAAGAGGTATAATAAAAACATGTAAAAAGCGTTTACAAGGAGGCTGCCATGGCAGAAATTGATTACAGTCAGGTGACTGGACTTGTTCATTCAACCGAAAGTTTTGGATCCGTAGATGGTCCGGGTATCCGTTTTATTGTTTTCATGCAAGGCTGTAAGATGCGTTGCCAATATTGTCATAATCCAGATACTTGGGCTATGGAGTCAAATAAGGCTGTTGAACGTACGGTTGAAGATGTCTTAGATGAGGCTCTTCGTTTCCGTCATTTCTGGGGTGAGCATGGTGGTATCACTGTATCAGGTGGTGAGGCCATGCTTCAGATTGATTTTGTCACTGCCCTCTTTACAGAGGCTAAGAAGCTAGGAATTCACTGTACGCTTGATACTTGTGGGTTTGCTTACCGCAATACTCCTGAGTATCATGAAGTTGTTGACAAACTTTTGGCTGTAACTGACTTGGTTCTACTGGATATCAAAGAGATTGATCCTGAACAACACAAGTTTGTGACCCGTCAACCTAATAAGAATATCTTGGAATTTGCTCAATATCTGTCTGATAAACAAGTTCCAGTCTGGATTCGCCATGTCTTGGTACCTGGTTTGACAGACTTTGACGAACACTTGATTAAGCTCGGCGAGTTTGTAAAGACCTTGAAAAATGTTGATAAATTTGAAATTCTTCCATATCATACGATGGGGGAATTCAAGTGGCGTGAACTTGGCATCCCTTATCCATTGGAAGGTGTCAAACCACCAACTGCAGATCGTGTTAAAAATGCTAAGGCTCTTATGCATACGGAAACCTATCAAGAATATAAGAATCGTATCGGTGTCAAAACCTTGGATTAAAGAATGAGCTCTTGACAAGAGCTTTTTTATTTTGTTATTATTTAGGAAGCAATAAAAAGCAGGTAAATTATGTTTCGTATTTTAAAAATTGATGATGACTTTGTTTACCTTAGTCATCCTGACGGGCGACTTAAGAAAATAGATCGCACGCTTTTTGATTTTGATATAAAATTAGGAGACCGTATTGATGTCTACCAAGATGGGGACTTGACCGTTGTTACTCCGGCAGAAGTTCAAACGGACTTGAGCTTAGAGGGAGACAAATCTGTTAAATCACACCTCTTGCAAGGAATTTTAGATCTTTTCCTTGAGACTCTTAATATTCACAACAATCATTTGGGTGACTTGAAGAAGATTTTCACGCAATTATTGATTACACTCTTCATGGCTTGGAGCTTGCTAGGTGTTATTCTGGTTGAGATTCTTCTTTTCGCAGAATCGATTATTGTTTTCCTATGGAGACTCTTAGTTCGTCTTGTTAAGTGGATGCATATTAAAGACAACACTAAGGTCTTGATTGATGAGACGCAAAAACGTCATGCTAAGCGTGAACGTCAAAAAGCTCAAAAACGTGAGCAGGAAAGACGTCGTCAGGAAGAGCTAGAAGAACGTGAATACCTTCGTGAAACAGAACGTCAAAAGGAACTGATGATTGTTGAAGCAAGCCTTAGTCAGGAAGCAGAGCGCGAGAGCCTTTCAACTAGTCTTGCTTTGGAGCAAGCAAGTGCCTCAAGTCAATCTGTCAGTGAAGACTTGGTAGAAGAAAGCCAAGCAAGTTCAGAATCAGAAGTTGTGTCTGAGTCAGCAAAATCTGAAAAATAGAACAATAAAAAGAACTGAGTTATTAATCTCAGTTCTTTTTATATGAGAAAAGCACCAGATGTGCTTGTGAGAGGTGACTATAGCGTTTTTTCAGAGTCACGAACGATGAGCAAGTCAACTTTTGCGTGACGGAGAATGTACTCAGAGGATGAACCGATAAGCAAGCGCTCAAAGGTATTGAGACCAGTGGCACCGACCATAATAAGGTCAACGTTTTCCTTATCAGGGATGTCAACAGCCAAAAGGCTCTTAGGATTACCGAACTCAATAACTTTGCGAATCTTGGTTAAACCAGCTTCTCTGGCTTGACGTTCAAAGTCAGCCAATACAGCTTTTGCTTCCTCTTCTAGTTTTTCATAGATATAAGAGTCGAAAGTCGCAACGCTTTGAAGGGCGCGTGTATCGATAACGTGTACCAAGATTAACTGTGCATTATTACGTTTTGCAACGTGCACACCTTTGAGAAAGGCCAGTTCTGATTCGTAAGAACCGTCGATAGCTACCATAATACGTTCATATTGTTGAGACATAAGCTCTACCTCCTATCTTTAGCTTTATTATACTCCTTTAATCTAAAAAATGAAAGCGTTGTTATGGATTTTCTGAAATCTTTTTTTGACTGCTTACTTTAGGATGTCCGTAGTAATGTGAAGATTTCAGTATTATCTAAAAATTGAAGATTGCATGAAAAAGAGGTATAATACAATCTGTTATTAGCTTCGTAAGAAACATGATAATTAAACAATAGGAAGACAAGTCTTCAGAAATGATACCAAATGGCTGAGCCTAAATAAAGTTGGTGTCAATAAAAGTGGAAATCCCCATCAGGTGTTGAATTTTTTTATTTTCTGCTAGATGTATCTGCTTTTAGTATCTTTTGAAAGGATTAACTTATGAAAACATTTGATAAATCATCAAAGTTGGAACACGTTGCCTATGATATTCGTGGACCAGTTTTGGATGAAGCCAACCGTATGATTGCTAACGGTGAAAAGATTCTTCGTCTTAATACGGGAAATCCTGCGGAATTTGGCTTTACAGCACCGGATGAAGTCATTCGTGATTTAATTATGAATGTTCGTAATAGTGAAGGGTATTCGGATAGTAAAGGGATTTTCTCAGCTCGTAAGGCGATTATGCAGTATTGCCAGTTAAAGGGATTCCCAAATGTAGATATTGATGATATTTATATTGGTAATGGTGTTTCAGAGATGATTTCCATATCTATGCAGGCCTTGCTTGATGATGGAGATGAGGTCTTGGTCCCAATGCCAGATTATCCTCTTTGGACAGCCTGTGTCAGTCTAGCAGGCGGTAATGCCGTACACTATGTATGTGATGAAAAATCTAACTGGTATCCAGATATTGATGATATCAAATCAAAGATTACATCAAATACTAAGGCAATTGTAGTAATCAATCCCAATAATCCTACAGGTTCGCTCTATCCTAAGGATGTTCTTGAACAGATTGTGGATATTGCTCGACAAAATGATTTGATTATCTTTGCGGATGAGATTTATGACCGCTTGGTTATGGATGGTAAGAAACATACTGCAATCGCTAGTCTTGCACCAGATGTCTTCTGTGTGTCTATGAATGGTCTTTCTAAGTCTCACCGCATCTGTGGTTTCCGTGTGGGTTGGATGGTTCTTTCTGGACCTAAAAAGAATGTCAAAGGCTATATTGAAGGGCTTAATATGTTGGCTAACATGCGTCTCTGTGCCAACGTGCTCTCTCAACACGTTATTCAGACTTCACTTGGTGGCTACCAATCCGTTGATGAGCTCTTGATTCCTGGTGGGCGTATCTATGAACAACGTGAGTTTATCACGAATACCGTAAACGCTATTCCAGGGCTATCAGCTGTTAAGCCAGATGCAGGGCTTTACATCTTCCCTAGGATTGACCGTAACATGTATGATATTGAAGATGATGAAGAATTCTGTCTTCGTCTCTTGAAGAAGGAGAAGGTTCTCCTAGTTCCAGGTAAAGGCTTTAACTGGAATGAACCAGATCACTTCCGTATTGTCTATCTTCCTCGAGTGGAAGAGTTGGCTGATCTCGGTAATAAAATCGAACGAGTCTTGTCATATTACAAGCGCTAATTCCTTAAAAAACTGGACAATAAGGCTTGTCCGGTTTTTATTGTTTTTAAAAGGGGGATATATTTGAGCAAAATCTGAACATTCTCCCTAAAAATGCCATAATATACTTAATATAATGAATAGTAGAATAATAAATAATTTTCAGACAATTGTTTGCAATTTCTGGGTTAAGTGTGCTATAATGATAGGGCTAGTGAGTCTTGACGCAGAAGATTAGTACAAGGCTTGATATTATTATGACTACAATAGAAAGTGAAGACAATAAATATGGCAAATTTGCTGGCTAAAACACGTAAAATTACATCTATCTTGCAACGCTCAGTAGACAGCTTGGAAGGAGATCTTCCATACAACAACATGGCTGCTCAATTGGCGGATATCATTGATTGTAACGCTGCTATCGTTAATGGTGGTGGTGCTCTCCTTGGTTTTGCCATGAAGTACAAAACCAACAATGATCGTGTGGAAGAGTTTTTTGAAGCTAAACAACTTCCAGAAGAATACACACGTGGTATCAGCCGTGTTTATGATACTCAAGAAAACATTGGTATTGACAGTGACTTGACCATTTTCCCAGTGGAGTCAAAAGATGACTTCCCAGATGGTTTGACTACAATTGCCCCTATCTATGGTGGTGGTATGCGTCTTGGTTCTTTCATCATTTGGCGTAACGATCATGATTTTGTGGATGAAGATCTTATCTTGGTTGAGATAGCCTCTACGGTAGTTGGGTTGCAGTTGTTGAACCTTCAAACAGAGAACTTGGAAGAAACGATTCGTAAACAAACAGCTATTAACATGGCTATTAATACCTTGTCTTACTCAGAAATCAAGGCAGTTTCAGCTATCTTGAACGAGTTGGACGGTTTGGAAGGTCGCTTGACAGCATCTGTTATCGCTGACCGTATCGGAATTACGCGTTCAGTTATCGTTAATGCCCTTCGTAAGTTGGAATCAGCTGGTATTATTGAGAGCCGTTCACTCGGTATGAAAGGGACTTATCTTAAAGTCCTTAACGAAGGTATCTACGACAAATTGAAAGAATACGAATAAGAAGAATACTGAAAGAGAGTGAGGTAGGAGGACCTGCCCCACTTTTTTTAAAAGGAGAAAGTAGCATGACAAAGGCATTGATATCAATTGATTACTCTTATGATTTTGTGGCAGATGATGGGAAGTTGACGGCTGGTAAGCCTGCCCAAGCCATTGAAGATCGTATTGCTCAGGTAACTCAAGAAGCCTATGACAATGGGGATTATATCTTTGTTGCCATGGATCGACATGATGAAGGAGATACCTTCCATCCTGAGACTAAACTCTTTCCACCTCACAACATTGCAGGGACATCTGGGCGAGAACTTTATGGTAAGTTAGCTAGTGTATATGATGCCATCAAGGACGACCATCGTGTCTTTTGGATGGACAAGCGACACTATTCAGCCTTTTCCGGAACGGATTTAGATATTCGTTTACGTGAGCGTCGTGTGACGACAGTTGTTTTGACGGGAGTTTTAACAGATATTTGTGTGTTACATACGGCCATTGATGCTTATAATTTGGGCTATGATATCGAGGTGATAGAGAGTGCAACAGCCTCCTTGACACCTGAAGCTCATGACTTTGCTATTGGACATTTTAAAAATGTTCTTGGAGCAACAATTGTGGAGTAAGAGTTAGTTCTTACTCTTTTTTTATCATTGTTATAATGGAGAGAGGATTGAGAGTGGGAATCTGTCCTACTCTCAATTTTTTTGTCTAAAATCATAGGATAGTATCAGTTTTCCGTAGTTTACTATAAGAAAGCGATTCCAGATTAGTATATACTATTACTGAAATAATCTTGAATCATAAGAGGTAGAATAATGACTAAAAAATTAACTTTTCCTGATGGATTTTTGTGGGGTGGAGCGACAGCAGCCAACCAATGTGAAGGTGCCTATGATGCTGATGGGCGTGGTTTAGCCAATGTTGATGTGGTGCCAATTGGTGAGGATCGCCTTTCCATTATCACTGGACGTCGCAAGATGTTTGATTTTGAGGATGGTTATTTTTATCCGGCAAAGGAAAGTATCGATATGTACCACCGTTACAAGGAAGATATTGCTCTCTTTGGTGAAATGGGCTTTAAGACCTATCGTCTTTCTATTGCTTGGTCACGTATTTTTCCTAAGGGTGATGAGGCTGAGCCAAATGAAGCTGGGCTTGCCTTTTACGAGGACCTCTTCAAGGAATGTCACAAGCATGGCATTGAACCTTTGGTGACGATCACACACTTTGATTGTCCAATGCACTTGATTACCGAGTATGGAGGATGGCGTAATCGTAAGATGCTTGGCTTCTATGAAAATCTTTGCCGTACCCTTTTCACACGCTTTAAAGGTTTGGTTAAGTACTGGCTCACTTTCAATGAAATCAACATGATTCTCCATGCCCCATTTATGGGAGCAGGACTCTGCTTTGAAGAGGGTGAGAATGAGGAGAAGGTTAAATATCAGGCTGCTCACCATGAGTTGGTAGCCTCAGCTATGGCGACGAAATTGGCCCATGAGATTGACCCTGAAAATAAGGTCGGTTGTATGTTGGCAGCAGGTCAATATTATCCAAATACAGCCCATCCACGTGACTACTGGGCAGCTATGCAAGAAGACCGTAGTAGCTATTTCTTTATTGATGTTCAAGCTCGTGGAGAGTATCCAAATTATGCTAAGAAACAGTGGGAACGTGATGGCATTGAGCTTGAGATGACGGAAGAAGATTTGGCCCTTCTTAAAGAGCATACTGTTGATTTTATTTCCTTCTCTTACTATGCAAGTCGTGTGGCTTCAGGTGATCCAGAAGTTAATGAAAAGACTGCTGGAAATATCTTTGCCTCTATTAAAAATCCCTATTTGGAAGCTTCAGAGTGGGGCTGGCAAATTGACCCACTAGGCCTTCGTATTACCCTCAATGCTATTTGGGATCGTTACCAAAAACCGATGTTTATCGTTGAGAATGGTCTTGGTGCTGTGGATACGCCAGATAAAAATGGTTATGTTGAAGACGATTATCGTATCGACTACTTGGCAGCCCACATCAAGGCTATGCGTGATGCTATTAATGAAGATGGTGTAGAGCTTTGGGGCTACACAACCTGGGGCTGTATCGACCTTGTTTCTGCTGGAACTGGTGAAATGAAGAAACGTTATGGCTTCATCTATGTGGACCGAGATAACGATGGTAATGGTAGTCTTAAACGCTCTAAGAAGAAATCATTTAACTGGTACAAAGAAGTTATCGCAAGTAATGGTGCCTCTGTAGAATAGTGCATTTGAGTTGCGTGCTGGTCTGGGTTCAATTTTACGAATCTAGCAAGCACTGAAAGAAAATTAATCTCCATTCAAAGTCAGCCTTAGGGTTGGCTTTTTTTGTAAGGGATAGAAATTGTAATGTTTTCTAAAAAATGATATTCTTGTTAGAGTTTGAGAGGAAGAAAACATGGGTAAAAAATCGGTTGTATTTGTAGCTGAGCTATCCTATATGGAAAAGTTAGAGGTAGCTCTTAAATCTTTGTGTGCACATCAAGGGCAGTGGAAAATTTATGTGCTAAATGAGAATTTACCAACAGAATGGTTTACGCTACTGAATCGTCGTTTGGAGGCTATTGATTCTGAAATTCTTAATTGTCGTGTGTCTGCAGAAAGCTTTAAACAATTTTCGCTTCCGAGTACGCATATTCATTATGCGACTTTTTTCCGTTATGCGATACCTGAGTTTGTTCAAGAAAATCGTGTTCTCTATTTAGACTGTGACATGATCTTCACGCAGGATTTGTCACCACTTTTTGAAGTAGATTTAAACGAATTTGGCATTGGAGCGGTAGTGGATCATCCGACGACGACAGAAGGTTTTAATGCTGGTTTGATGGTTATTGACATCGATTGGTGGCGACAACACAAGGTGACAGAGTCTCTTTTTGAATTAACTAAGGAACATCACCAAAATGTTTATGGGGATCAAGGGATTTTGAATCTTTATTTTAAAGACGCCTGGCACCAACTTCCATGGACTTATAATCTCCAAGTAGGCTCTGACAAGGATCAGTACAGATATGGGGACTTGGATTGGTATGATGCTTTTAAAGGGGTGCCCGCGGTTATTCATTACACCTCTCACAATAAACCGTGGACCTCTAAGCGTTTCAATCGTTTCAGAGATATTTGGTGGTTTTATTATGCCCTATCTTGGGAAGACATCTTATTGAGAAAGCCATCCTTAAAGCTTAGCTTTAGTGATATGGTAGGTGATTTTCCTTACCATACGGCTATTTATACTAATACGGCAGACATCTTTGAATTGGAACATTTGCTGCAGACTCTTCCAGATGTAGCTTTTCATGTTTTGGCTCATTCTCATTTCGGGTTTAATTTGGTGAAATTGGAGCAGTATCCAAACCTTATTCTCTATCCGTCCTTTGATCCATTGACCAGTCGAAAGGTTTTGGAAAAAATAGATTTTTATTTTGATATCAACCCATTTGACGAGGTTGATCATATCACAGAAACGATTCATCAGTTGGGTCTTCCAATTTTCTCTTTTGAAGGGACCAATCATGACCAGACTGGAAAAAATCAAGTGTTCAAGAATGACCAAGTAGACCAAATGGTAGAGGCAGTTCGAGACTATATAGATACGATTGAGAGATAGACCATGGAAAATAAAGAAGTAGTTAGTATTGTAATTCCCATTTATAATGTGGAAGCTTACCTGAAGCAGTGTTTGGAAACGATAGTGAATCAGACTTATCCAAACCTTGAAATCATTCTTGTCAATGATGGTTCTCCTGACAATTCAGAGGAGATTTGCAAGGAATTTTTCAAGAGAGATTCGCGTATTCGCTATGTGCGACAAGTTAATGGAGGCTTATCTGCAGCCCGAAATACAGGAATTGACTTAGCCACAGGTGATTACATCACTTTTGTAGACCCAGATGACTGGGTAACAGAGGATTATGTGGAGACCTTATACACTCAGCTTAAAAAGTATGAAGCAGATGTTTCTATTGCCAACTATAACTTGTTCAATGAGAGTACAAGTAAGTTTTTGATTAAGGTAACGGAGAACGACTATTCTGAAACCCTCTATGAAGGAAGAGACATCATAGATCAGGATGCCATTCAAGAGACACGAGATATGGCTTGGGCTTGTGCCATGATGAAACTCTACAAGATTTCCTTATTCGAGGATCTTCGTTTTCCTGTCGGTAAAAATGTTGAAGATAACTTCCTGATGTACAAACTCTTGTTAAAGGCCAATCGTGTGGTTCATACTGAGAAATGTATCTACTGGTATCGAGTGGGACGTAAAGATACCCTTTCGCAGGTCTGGACTGAGAAGCGTGTTTTAGATGAGATGGAAGCTAAGAATGAAAAACTAGCTTTGCTAGGTATGTTGGGCTATGATTTGACCTGGCACCGTTATATTTATAAGACGCGTCTAAAACGGGCGATTGAAAAGATGGAAGAAACTAATCTTCAAGATACTGAGACCTATAAGACGGCGCAGGTTAACTTGAGATTTTTGGAGCAATAAAGGTCGAGGGTTAAGCTATTTATAGCTTGGATTAGTCAGAAAGGATAACTATGCTCATTATTGCACAAGAACCCAGTCAGGCAACGGAAAAACTGAGAAGATTACTAGATTCCTTTGGCATTCAGTCGCGTGTGTTTTATACGAATTTTGAAACGGATATTGATAAGGACACTATTAGTTTAGCATCGTCATTTATTTATTCCTCTGAGGAAGATTATCAAGGGAAACCACTCTTTTTTAACGATTTGTCAGTTCCTCTATATTGGGAATTGTGGACTTTGGGGATTACGACCTATATTTTTGATGGTCAAGACCGTCGTGCTAGTGTCATTTTTCGTGACAATCTAAAGGATCGTACGGTCAAACAAGTCCAATGGTTTGGACAAGGGGAAAAAGTTGTTGCGATAGACGATTATAATCGCTATGGCTGGCGTACCAAACAGCGTCTTCTGGATGATCAGGGACAAGGCATTATGGATATTTACTTTAATCGTAATCAAGAAGAGGCCTTGCTTCACTATATTCAAGATGGGTACTTGATTGATCAGGGATCTGAAGGAAGAGATAGGATTTTCTCGGGTAGGGAAGAATTAACTAAGGTTGTTTTGAATCAAATCCTAAAGTCAGACGAAGCTATCATCTGTATGGATTCCAATCTAATCCCGATTTTGAAGACCTTGAATGCTGATCGTCTGGTCTATTGCTCCGACAGTCATGATGGTCTTGAGTTTATTCAAAGTCAAGTGAATCATGTTTTGATTACTAATTATTATCCACAAGAGGAACGTTGCTCGGGCATGATTTATTTAGCTGGTGCTAAACAAGAAGGTTCTCAGACTTTTGTGCCTCAGGCTATGGTGATGACTGCTTCTGAAAATATTGAGGGACTAGCTGACTTGGTTGATGCTTTTCCGGATATTGACTTTCACATCGGAGCCCAAACTAGTATGGGACCTAAATTGACTTGTCTCGAAGATAAGGGAAATGTCCATCTTTACCCAGGGATTCGTCAGGAGAAATACCAAGAGCTACTAAGGAAATGTTTCATTTATTTAGACTTGAATTATGGAAGTGAAGTGTCTGATGCAACATTGGATGCGATTGAAAATGGGCAGCTACTTTATGGCTTGGAATCAACGGTTCATCGTCACTACTATAAGGACTTACCAACGGTCTATACTTCCTTAGAGGAACTAGAGCAAGGTTTCCGACAACTCTTACAACAAGCTGACTTTTATCCTAATGCTCTTGAAAGTCAGAAAGAGATTTTAAAACTCGCCGAGAGGGGAGAAATCCTAGCTTTCTTGACTAGATTGGAGGGGGAAAAAGATGACGATTTACACCTTTAACCTACTGGTTGGCTATGAGCCTAATGGTGTGGACGTGGCCCAGGCGTCGAGAGCTTTGATGCTACGTGAATTAAATGAGCCTGCTAAGTTTGTCTTTACGACCTGGCCACAACCCTATAAATTAGACTATTATCTTTCTTTAGGGCACCGCTATGAAGAACTCCTTTATGCCTATCTTAGCTTTACAGATCAAGACAGTCACACCCCATCTTTGACAGTGGGAGCCTTGCAGCAAAAATTTAAGTTGACACGACTAGATTTAAGGAGCAAAAGTGAAACAGAGGTCGTTTATGCCTTTTCTGATGCTAATTCTCTAATTTTCAAGATGGATCCCTACCAAAAAGGCTGCGTGCGCTATGTGGACTACTACCTTAATGGTATGCTATTAAAGCGTGAGTGGTATGGGACAAGTAAAATAGTCACAGAATACTTTGAAAAAGGAATCATCATCAGGAGAAGCTATCATAATAAAGATGGTTGCATTGCCTTTGAAGAACTCAAGCAAGGGACTAGTTGGTTATATAGGCTGGGAACTGAGATTTTAGTAACGAAAACAGAGGTCATGCGTCGCTTTTTGGCAAGACTTCCATTGATAGATGCAGATACCTTGCTGCTGGATAGGGCTTCCTTAATGGAATTTATGCGACCGATTTATGAACTTAATTCTCCTGCAAAGTTAGGCTTCGTTTTTCATTCAGAGCATGAATTTGAAAATGGCGACCTCTACTATGAGTATTATTACATCTTTAAGTACGCCCAACGTTTTGATTTCTTTATTACAGCTACGGAGGCACAAAAGGCTGTTTTAAAGAATACTCTTCAAAAACAGAGCATCGACGCAACTATCTATGCCCTAGCAGTTGGACATTTGGATAAACTTAGTTTTCCCGTGGAGCAGAGGAGGCCTCTTAGTTTGATGACAGCTTCGCGATTGGACCCACGTAAACGCTTGGATTTGGCTATAAGAGCCGTTGCTCTTGCCCATCAAAAAGAGCCAAACCTTAGCTTTGACATCTATGGTGAAGGTGGAGAGCAAGAGAATCTACAAGAACTGATTGATACTCTTGGTGCGAATGGTTACATCCAACTTCGAGGTCATGCTGATTTGCGTGAAGTTTACCCACAGTATGAACTTTATGTCACCACCTCTCAGTGGGAGACCTTTGGCTTGACTCTGATGGAAGCGGTGGGAGCAGGTCTAGCCTTGGTTGGTTTTGATGCCCGTTATGGCAATCCAACTTTCATCAAAGATGGTAAAAACGGCTTTCTGGTCCCTTATAGCGAGACTATGGATGAGGATCTACTTGTTTCTCAGATGGCCGACAAGATTGTATTTGCCTTAGAAAGTGATCTTGAGTCTATGCACCAAGTCTCATATGACCTGGCAAAACAGTATTTGAAACCAGAAATCCTAGAGGCTTGGAGAAAGCTCTTGATAGCCATACGATAAGTGTTTTGAAAAAGCTCTATCTCTGTAAACTGTAGTGACAAAAAAGTTACTACAGTTTTTTTATCCTCCAAGCAAAATAGGCTTAATTATGGTAAAATAGAACGTATTGAAAAATCATCATTTCACGAAAGGAAGCAAGATGAAAATTACGCAAGAAGAGGTAACCCACGTTGCCAATCTTTCAAAATTGAAATTCTCTCCAGAAGAGACAGCTGAGTTTGCGACAACCTTGTCTAAAATTGTCGACATGGTGGAATTGTTGGAAGAAGTGGACACAACCGGTGTTGCCCCAATAACGACCATGGCTGATCGTAAGACCGTATTGCGTCCGGATGTTGCTGAAAAAGGGACAGACCGTGACCGCTTGTTTAAAAATGTACCTGAAAAAGATAACTATTACATTAAGGTACCAGCTATCCTAGAAGATGGAGGAGATGCCTAATGTCATTCAACCATAAAACCATTGAAGAGTTGCACGACCTCCTTGTCTCTAAGGAAATTTCAGTAACCGAATTGACTCAAGCGACGCTTGATGATATCAAGGCGCGTGAAGAAGCCGTCAATGCCTTTGTAACGGTGGCCGAAGAAGCTGCCCTTGCGCAAGCTAAGGCCATTGATGAAAAAGGAATCGATGCAGATAACCTCCTGTCAGGGATTCCACTCGCTGTCAAAGACAATATCTCAACAGATGGTATCTTGACGACTGCGGCTTCAAAAATGCTCTACAACTACGAGCCTATCTTTGATGCGACAGCTGTTGCCAATGCAAAAGCCAAAGATATGATTGTCATCGGGAAGACCAACATGGATGAATTTGCTATGGGTGGATCTGGTGAAACATCTTACTATGGGGCGACTAAAAATGCTTGGGACCACAGCAAGGTGCCTGGTGGATCTTCTAGTGGTTCAGCAGCTTCTGTCGCTTCAGGGCAAGTTCGTTTGTCTCTTGGTTCTGATACTGGTGGTTCTATCCGCCAACCAGCTGCCTTCAACGGGATTGTTGGTCTCAAACCAACTTATGGAACTGTTTCACGTTTCGGTCTTATTGCCTTTGGTAGCTCACTTGACCAAATTGGTACCTTCTCACAAACCGTTAAGGAAAATGCCCTCTTGCTCAATGTCATTGCCAGTGAAGATGCCAAAGATTCAACTTCAGCGCCAGTACGCGTAGCCGATTTTACTTCTAAGATTGGTCAAGACATCAAGGGCATGAAGATTGCCCTTCCTAAGGAATACCTCGGTGAAGGAATTGACCCAGAAGTCAAAGAAACTATCCTTAGTGCAGCTAAGCACTTTGAGAAATTGGGAGCAACTGTCGAAGAAGTCAGCCTGCCACATTCTAAATACGGGGTTGCCGTTTACTACATCATTGCTTCATCTGAAGCTTCATCAAACTTGCAACGTTTCGATGGGATTCGTTATGGTTTCCGTGCGGAAGATGCCAAGAACTTGGATGATATCTACGTGAACACCCGTAGCCAAGGCTTTGGTGATGAAGTGAAACGTCGAATCATGCTGGGTACCTTCAGTTTGTCATCTGGTTACTACGATGCTTACTACAAGAAAGCCGGACAAGTTCGGACACTTATTATCCAAGACTTCGAAAAAGTCTTTGCGGATTACGACCTCATCCTTGGTCCAACAGCTCCAAGCGTGGCCTTTGATTTGGATTCGCTTAACCATGATCCGGTTGCCATGTACTTGGCGGACTTGTTGACCATTCCAGTTAACTTGGCAGGTCTTCCAGGAATTTCGATTCCAGCAGGATTTGCGCAAGGACTTCCAGTTGGTTTGCAGTTGATTGGTCCTAAGTATTCGGAAGAAACAATCTATCAAGCTGCAGCTGCTTTTGAAGCAACAACGGATTATCACAAGCAACAACCCCTTATTTTCGGAGGTGACAATTAATGAACTTTGAAACAGTCATCGGACTTGAGGTCCACGTTGAATTGAATACAAACTCAAAAATTTTCTCACCAACCTCTGCCCACTTTGGGAACGAGCAAAATGCCAATACCAATGTGATTGACTGGTCTTTCCCAGGGGTGCTTCCTGTTTTGAACAAGGGTGTTGTGGACGCTGGTATTAAGGCTGCTTTGGCTCTGAATATGGATATCCATCAGCACATGCACTTTGACCGTAAGAACTATTTCTACCCTGATAATCCAAAGGCCTACCAAATTTCACAATTTGACGAGCCAATTGGTTACAACGGTTGGATTGAAGTGCAATTGGAAGACGGCTCAACTAAGAAAATTGGGATTGAACGTGCTCACTTGGAAGAAGATGCCGGTAAGAACACCCACGGAACAGACGGTTTCTCTTATGTAGACCTCAACCGTCAGGGGGTGCCATTGATCGAGATCGTCTCTGAAGCAGATATGCGTTCTCCAGAAGAAGCCTATGCTTATTTGACAGCCCTTAAAGAAGTCATCCAATACACAGGTATTTCTGACGTCAAGATGGAAGAAGGATCGATGCGGGTCGATGCCAACATTTCCCTTCGCCCCTACGGTCAAGAGGAATTTGGTACCAAGACGGAGTTGAAAAACTTGAACTCTTTTTCAAACGTCCGTAAAGGTCTTGAATACGAAGTGGAGCGTCAAGCGAAAATCTTGCGTTCGGGTGGTGTCATTCGTCAAGAAACACGCCGTTATGATGAGGCCAACAAGAGCACGATTCTTATGCGTGTCAAAGAAGGGGCAGCGGATTACCGTTACTTCCCAGAACCAGACCTTCCCTTGTTTGAAATCTCAGATGAGTGGATTGAGGAAATGCGTACATCATTGCCAGAGTTTCCAAAAGACCGCCGTGCTCGCTATGTGGCAGAGCTTGGCTTGTCTGACTATGATGCCAACCAATTGACAGCTACTAAGGTCACATCTGACTTCTTCGAAGCAGCCGTAGCCCTTGGCGGAGATGCCAAGCAAGTGTCTAACTGGCTCCAAGGTGAAGTCGCTCAATTCTTGAACGCAGAAGGTAAAACGCTTGAAGAAATCAAGTTGACACCTGAAAACTTGGTAGAAATGATTGCCATCATCGAAGATGGAACCATCTCTTCTAAGATTGCTAAGAAAGTCTTCGTTCATTTGGCGAAAAACGGTGGCGGTGCGCGTGAATACGTCGAAAAAGCCGGATTGGTACAGATTTCAGACCCTGAAGTCTTGATCCCAATCATCCACCAAGTCTTTGCAGACAATGAAGCAGCCGTAGCCGACTTCAAGTCAGGTAAACGTAACGCTGACAAGGCCTTCACAGGCTTCCTCATGAAAGCAACCAAAGGCCAAGCCAACCCACAAGTAGCTCTTAAACTACTTGCTCAAGAATTGGCGAAGTTGAAAGAAGAATAATAGATAAAGAACCAGCCGAGAGGTTGGTTTTTTATTTGCAATATTTGTGTTAGACTAGTTGGGAATATTTTTATAGAAGATTTTAGGAGGCAACCCCATGAACAAATTCTTAAGAGTCCTATTTATCCTAGTCATACTCGCTATGACTGGTGCCATTATTTTTCAGCTATTTTTCCCAACCTATATGGGAAGTCACTCGGGGTACGGCATTTCAGTTGGTTGGCAGAGAGAGATTGGTATTTGGAATGTGGCGGTTCTGGTCATCCTCCTTGCCGTTAATCTCAAATACGATTGGTTTTATCTGAGAGCCGTTCTGCTTGCTTTGATTCTAGGTGGCCTGGGTATTGGGACCAATCATTTCCTTAGCTATCTTCAACATCATCACTCAGTGAATGCTATTGGAGCACTTGAAAATTATCTTTTAGTCCTTGGCTGGATTGTGGGTTGGTGGCTTGAAAATTCCTCAAGAAAAACCGCTTAAGTTTTATGGGGTAACCGCTTACCTTATCCACTCTGTGATATAATAATTAATCATTATCATAATCGAGGAAAACACATGTCTAAACAACTAAAAGGGAGCTTGATGGTATTGACAGCAGGAATTGCCTGGGGATTTTCAGGGGTTTCTGGTCAATACCTAATGGCTCATGGTGTTAATGTCAATCTTTTGACGAGTTTACGTTTGCTTCTGTCTGGTATTTTACTAACGGCTTCGGTCTTTTTTAGGCAGCGAGACAAATTAGTACAAGCTATTAAAGATAGAAAAACCTTAGTAAGTATCGCCTTATTTGCTCTCTTTGGTCTGGTACTAAATCAGTACGCCTATCTCAGTGCTATTCTATACACTAATGCTGGGACAGCGACGGTCTTGCAGTATGTCACCCCAGTTATCATCCTGGCTTTTGTATGTGCAAAATATCGTAGGTTCCCAACAGCAGCAGAGCTAGTGGCGATTATCATGGCTATTGTGGGAACCTTTACCATCGCAACGCATGGTCAGATAAGGGAGCTGGCGATTACACCTCTGGGCTTGTTCTGGGGCCTCTTTTCAGCGGTGACCTATGCACTTTATATCTTAGTGCCTGCTAAGGCTATTGAAAAATGGGGCAGTTTGATTGTCATTGGTTTAGGCCTGTTGCTCGGTGGTTTAATCTTTCCGATTGTTATCCAAGCCTGGAAGTATAAGCTTCCTTTGACGGGTGGAAATCTCTTAGCACTTTTTGGTTTAGTCTTCATTGGGACAGTCTTTGCTTACACCGTTTTCCTTAAGGGGACGATCATGGTTGGAGCTGTCAAAGGGAGTCTCTTGGCTTCGGTAGAACCTGTAGCGTCGGTCATTTTGACCGTATTAATTATGGGGGACCGCTTCTTTGCCATTGATGTGGTTGGAATGTTTTTAATTGTTCTTGCTGTTATCATCATATCGCTTAAGAATTTAGTTGCCCTTAAAAAACAAGAGAAAATTCAAAGATAAAGATAGAGCCCGAGTGATTGTGGCTCTTTTTCTATACCCTCGTGTCATTGATGTTCATAAAAAATAGGACTTAAGTCCCACACATAAACCTTAAAAATATGGTAGAATAAGAGGTAAATTAACATTTTGGAGAGAAAATGACTATAGACGATTATAGGCCCCATTTTATGGTGGAGGCTGTTTATGATTTGAAACCTGACCAGCTACGTGAACACGGTATTCGTGCCGTCTTGGTCGATTTGGACAATACCTTGATTGCTTGGAACAACCCTGATGGGACTCCTGAGCTACGTGCTTGGTTGGATGAGATGACAGAGGCTGATATTCCGGTAGTTGTGGTCTCTAACAATAAATATGAACGTGTTGAACGTGCGGTTGCCAATTTCCATGTGGATTTCGTGAGTCGTGCCATGAAGCCTTTCACTAAAGGCATTAATGAAGCGATTGAGCGTTACCACTTTAATCGAGACGAGGTCGTTATGGTGGGAGACCAGCTAATGACTGACATCAGAGCTAGCCACAGAGCTGGCATTCGCTCGATTTTGGTCAAGCCTTTGGTGAAATCAGATGCTTGGGTAACCAAGTTTAACCGTTGGCGTGAACGTCGCATGTGGAAAAAGATTGAAAAAGCATATGGTCCAATGACCTTCAACAAAGGAATTTAATGGAAGAATTATTTTGTATTGGGTGTGGAGCCCAAATTCAAACAGAAGATAAAGAAAAAGCAGGTTTCACACCTGCTAGCTCTATTAAAAAGGCCGAAGAAACAGGTGAGTTATACTGCCAACGCTGTTTCCGTCTTCGTCATTACAATGAGATTGTGGATGTCCACATCACAGATGATGAATTTTTAAAATTGCTTCATGAAGTTGGTGATAGTGATGCCCTCGTTGTCAATGTCGTTGATATTTTTGATTTTAATGGATCAATCATACCAGGCTTATCACGCTTTGTTTCGGGTAATGATGTGCTCTTGGTTGGAAATAAAAAGGATATCCTACCTAAATCTGTTAAAGATGGTAAGGTAACCCAATGGTTGGCAGAACGTGCCCACGAAGAAGGGATGCGTCCGGTGGATGTCATGTTGACATCTGCTCAAAATCATCATGCCATTAAAGAGCTAATCCAACGTATTGAAAAACTCCGTAAGGGTCGTGATGTCTATGTTGTTGGTGTGACGAATGTTGGTAAATCAACCTTAATCAATGCCATTATCAAGGAAATTACAGGTGATAAAGATGTTATCACAACCTCTCGTTTCCCTGGAACGACCCTTGATAAGATTGAAATCCCATTGGATGACGGTAGCTATATTTTTGATACACCAGGAATTATTCACCGCCACCAGATGGCACACTATCTGTCAGCGAAGGATCTCAAGTACGTTAGTCCTAAGAAGGAAATTAAGCCAAAAACTTACCAGTTAAATGCAGGACAAAGCCTATTCCTAGGCGGTCTTGGACGTTTTGACTTTATTGATGGGAATAAGCAAGGTTTTACAGCCTTCTTTGACAATAATCTAAAGCTTCATCGTACCAAATTAGAAGGCGCAGATGCCTTCTATGACAAGCATGTTGGAAGTCTCCTCATGCCTCCTGGACCAAAGGATCTTGCTGATTTTCCGAAACTTGTCCGTCACGAGTTCACTGTCAAAGATAAGACAGACATTGTCTTCTCAGGATTAGGATGGATCCGTGTCCAAGGAAAAGTTGACCAAACAACCATCGTTGCTGCTTGGGCACCAGAAGGTGTTGGCGTTGTCGTACGAAAAGCGATTATTTAAACTTAATTAAGTAGTTAAAAGGAATAAACATGTCATTAACATCAAAACAACGTGCCTTCCTCAAATCGGAAGCACACACACTTAAACCTATTGTACAAATCGGGAAAAACGGTCTTAACGACCATATCAAAACTAGCGTTCGCAACGCCCTTGATGCCCGTGAATTGATCAAAGTAACCCTACTCCAAAACACTATGGAAGATATTCATGAGGTTGCTGAAATCTTGGAAGAAGAAATTGGCTGTGATACAGTTCTTAAGATTGGACGTATCTTGATTCTCTATAAAGAGTCAGCTAAAAAAGAAAATCGTAAGTTGTCACCAAAGGTCAAAGCTATCCAAAAATAGTTGCTGACTTTGCTTGGTGAAGGATAAACTAAGGTATAGGAACACTTTTGAATCATTAAAGCTGGCCTTAAGTCAGTTGTATAATGCTTGAATAAGAGGAGACGAACATGGCATTAGATCTTGTAACCCCGTTTACAAAGGTTCAACTAGAGGAAGAAATTAAGGATACCGGCCGTAAGCAGGTTGGAATATTAGGTGGAAATTTCAACCCTGTTCACAATGCTCACTTGGTTGTTGCGGACCAGGTGCGTCAGCAGTTAGGTCTTGATGAAGTTCTTCTCATGCCTGAGTTTGAGCCACCTCATGTCGATAAAAAAGAGACTATTGATGAACAACATCGCCTAAATATGCTCATGTTGGCTATTAACGGCATTGAAGGTTTGGATATTGAAACCATCGAGTTGGAACGTAAGGGAATCAGCTATACCTATGACACCATGAAGCTCTTGACAGAGGCTAATCCTGATACGGATTATTACTTTATTATTGGAGCGGATATGGTCGAATACCTACCAAAATGGCATCGTATTGATGAACTAATCGAGATGGTCCAATTTGTTGGTGTTCAGCGTCCTAAGTATAAGGCTGGAACCTCTTACCCAGTTATTTGGGTGGATGTGCCCCTTATGGATATTAGTTCGAGTGCAGTCAGAGCCTACATTAAGAAGGATCGTACACCTAACTTTATGGTGCCGCAGTCTGTACTTGCCTACATCAAGAAAGCGGGGCTCTATAAATGACCTATGAAAAATATCTAGACTATTCTCGTGAAGAACTCCTTGAAAAAGTTCGAGCGGTCATGAGTCCTAAACGCTTCAATCATGTTTTGGGTGTTGAGCGAGCTGCTGTTGCTCTTGCTGAAAAGTATGGTTACGATACTGAAAAAGCTGGTTTGGCTGGCCTCCTTCATGATTATGCCAAGGAACTTCCGGATCAGGAATTCTTAGAGCTAATCGATAAGTATGAGCTCGACCCTGAATTGAAAAAATGGGGGAACAATGTCTGGCATGGCATGGTTGGGATTTACAAAATCCAAGAAGATTTGGGTTTGACTGATTCTGAGATTCTACGCAGTATTGAGATCCATACCGTTGGAAGCCATGAAATGTCAACCCTAGATAAGATTGTCTATGTAGCTGATTATATTGAGCATAACCGTAATTTCCCTTTGGTAGAGGAAGCTAGACAAGTAGCAGAGCAATCCTTGGATAAGGCAGTTGCTTTTGAAACAGTCCATACGGTAGAACACTTGGCTCACCAAGCTCTACCGATTTTCCCACAAGCCTTGGAAACCTATAATGCTTTTGTGCATTGCTTAAAAGATTAATAACAAATTACTGGAGAATATCATTGACTAAAGAAGAATTACTTGAATTGGTTGTCAAAGCTGCTGATGAAAAGCGAGCTGAAGACATTGTTGCCCTTGATTTGTACGGCCTTACAAGCCTAACAGATTATTTTGTTATTTTGAGTGCAATGAACAGCCGTCAGTTGGAAGCTATTGCCGACAACATCCGTGAGAAAGTGAAAGAAGCTGGCCTTGATGCTAGTCACATGGAAGGTGACAACAAGGGTGGTTGGATTCTTTTGGATCTTAACGATGTTGTTGTTCACATCTTTACAGAAGATGAACGTGCACACTATAACCTCGAAAAACTCTGGCATGAAGCACCAATGGTGGATGTGTCAGCCTATTTGGCATAAGATAATGGACTCAGTTGGCAACAACTGGGTTTTGTTGCTTAATTGAAAATCTAATGGAAAGAAAGGATAGGGTGCCGTGTTTAGTTGGTTTTTAAACTTAACACGAACTAAAAGCTGTGAGAAAAAGAAAAACTTCCTTTGTATCTAGCGATACGGCAGAAAGTTTCCTAATCTCTCTGTGCTTTTGACGCTCTTTGTATCTTAGAAAGGATTTGAACCCGTCCTGTAATCGTCGGAAAATAGACAGTTCTATGTCAAATTATCAATATTAAAATTTATTATTTGGCGCAGTAGCTGATTGGACTCTTCATTCGCTTTTTAAGCTCGGAAGAGTGCCTAATCAGCCTTGCGGGGGTGAGACAACGAACGATTTTTCTAAGAAAACTCGTTCTGTCTCACTCCCCTAATTTTCTTTCCGATTAAGGGCGGACTTGGTATCATCATTATGGCTACTTATGAAACTTTTGCGGCGGTCTACGACGCTGTCATGGATGATAGTCTTTACGATTTATGGACGGATTTCTCCCTCCGTCATTTGCCAAAGACTAAGGATAAAAAGAAATTGCTTGAATTGGCTTGTGGAACTGGAATTCAGTCTGTTCGCTTTTCTCAAGCTGGTTTTGATGTCACTGGACTCGATTTGAGTGCTGATATGTTGAAGATTGCGGAGAAGCGTGCGGCTTCCGCCAAACAGAAAATTGACTTTATTGAAGGCAACATGTTGGATTTATCGCAAACTGGTAAGTACGACTTTGTGACTTGCTACTCAGATTCAATCTGCTATATGCAGGATGAAGTAGAGGTTGGGGACGTCTTCAAGGAGGTTTATAATGCACTGAATGAAGATGGCGTCTTCATCTTTGATGTGCACTCAACCTATCAGACGGATGAGGTTTTCCCTGGCTATTCCTACCATGAAAATGCTGAGGATTTTGCTATGCTCTGGGATACCTATGAGGATGAGGCACCGCATTCTATTGTCCATGAATTAACTTTCTTTGTCCAAGAGGAAGATGGAAGCTTTAGCCGTCATGATGAGGTGCATGAGGAACGCACCTATGAGGTTTTGACTTATGATATCTTGTTGGAGCAGGCTGGCTTCAAATCCTTCAAACTTTACGCCGATTTTGAGGATAAGGAACCGACAGAAACTAGTGCACGTTGGTTCTTTGTGGCACAAAAATAAGAGCTATGACAGTTACAGGTATTATTGCTGAGTTCAACCCTTTTCATAACGGCCACAAGTATCTCTTGGATCAGGCTAAAGGCGTAAAAATCGTTGCCATGTCTGGGAACTTTGTTCAGCGAGGTGAGCCAGCTATTGTGGATAAGTGGACTAGAGCTCAGATGGCTTTGGAAAATGGGGCAGACCTCGTGGTGGAGTTGCCTTTCTTGACGTCAGTCCAGTCTGCCGATTATTTTGCTGCTGGAGCCGTCGATATCTTGTCCCGACTGGGAATTGATAGCCTTACTTTTGGCACGGAAGAAGTCATAGACTATCAGATTTTAGCCGATGTTTATGCTGAAAAGTCAGAGGACATGGAAGCCTTTGTGAAAAACTTGCCGAGTGACCTATCTTATCCACAAAAGACACAAAAAATGTGGGAGAAATTTGCTGGTGTGGACTTTACTGGCAATACACCTAATCATATCCTAGGATTAGCCTATGCCAAAGCTTGTGCTGGTAAGGGCATTAAGTTGAATGCTATCCAGAGACAAGGGGCTGGCTATCATTCCTCAGACAAGGAAGTATCTTTCGCCTCAGCGACCAGTCTACGACTCCACAAGCAAGATAGTGATTTTGTGGATAAGTTCATGCCCAATAGCAAGCTTTTTCGGACTTCTCCACAGGTCTCTTGGGATAATTATTTCCAATTGCTGGTTTATCAGATTCTTACACACCCTGATTTGACCAGTGTTTTTCAGGTGAATGAAGAGATTGCCAGTCGTTTAAAAGCTGCTATCCGTGGAGTTTGTTCTGTGGAGGAGCTGGTGGATAAGGTAGCAACTAAACGCTATACAAAGGCTCGTGTACGTCGTATTTTGACTTATATCCTGGTCGGAGCTGTGGACAACTCTCTGCCTGAATCCATTCATGTGCTTGGATTTTCTCAAAAAGGGCAGTCTCATCTCAAATCTGTGAAAAAGTCTATGGATATAGTGGCTCGGATTGGAAGGGAACCTTGGGATATGTTTACACAACAAGCGGATAATGTTTATCAATTAGGTAACCCCGAGCTTTGCGAACAAAACTTTGGACGTGTACCGATTAGAGTAAAATAGCTTTGTAGAAGGTCTACCTTTGGTAGGCTTTTTTTACTTTCCGTAAATTATTTTCCAAAAGGTCAGAAAAGATCAAACAAAACTATTGACCTATACTGACCAATGGTGTATTATAATCTCATAAGGACTTAGCTTCCTTATAAATCTTGCAGTGCTTGCCTAAATACTTGTCATAAAGTTATTTTGGTTTGATTGCAAAAAAATATGACAAAGGTCAAAAAAAGTCAAAAAAACTATTGACTATTACTGACTAATGTTGTACAATATAAACATAAGGAAATGAAATCCTTATGAAGGCTGTGACAATAGCCCATATACCAATAAAAAAGGATTGCAGCTAGTCTGCAAAAATTTTCATCTAAAAGGTCAGTAAAAGTCAAAACTAAATTCTTGACCTGGTCAAATGAAAGGTATATGATAAAATTATAAGGAGAAAGGATTCCTTAATGTATAAGTTTCTTTCTGAAAAAGCTATTCATAGTTTTGAAAGAGGCTTGGAAGTTAGCTATATTGAGAGATTCACAGAAAGAAGGTGGCTCTTATGCTAAATGGCAATTTATTTAAGGCTGTGAAAGTTCTCAGTCTCCTACCAAGAGCAAAACCTGAAATTATTAGAAGAGTAGTTGAAGCTACTAAAAATTTTTAGGGTTTTGGTCAGTAAAAGTCAAAATATACACTTTAACATAAAAATAACATTTAAGAAATTTCACAAGATAAGACAAAACGAGGTAATTATATGAACAACAACTTTAACAATATGGATGATCTTTTCAATCAATTGATGGGTAACATGGGTGGTTACCGTTCTGAAAACCGTCGCTACATGATTAACGGTCGTGAAGTGACACCTGAAGAATTTGCGATTTACCGTCAAACAGGTCAATTGCCTGGTAATGAAGGTGAAGCAGTAAACCCAACTCAACAACAAGGTAAAGGACCTAAACAAGATGGTATCCTTGCCAAACTTGGTCGTAACTTGACTGAAGAAGCTCGCGAAGGTAAATTGGATCCTGTTATCGGACGTAACAAAGAAATCCAAGAAGCTTGCGAAATCTTGGCTCGTCGTACAAAGAATAACCCAGTCCTTGTCGGGGATGCTGGGGTTGGTAAAACAGCCGTAGTTGAAGGTTTGGCTCAAGCTATCGTCAATGGTGATGTTCCAGCTGCTATCAAGAATAAAGAAATCATTTCAATTGATATTTCTGGACTTGAAGCTGGTACTCAATACCGTGGTAGCTTTGAAGAAAACATTCAAAACTTGGTAAACGAAGTCAAAGAAGCTGGAAACATTATCCTCTTCTTCGATGAAATCCACCAAATTCTTGGTGCCGGAAGCACTGGCGATGGTCAAGGATCTAAGGGTCTTGCTGATATCTTGAAACCTGCTCTTTCACGTGGTGAATTGACAGTGATTGGTGCAACAACTCAGGATGAATACCGTAACACTATCTTGAAGAACGCTGCCCTAGCTCGTCGTTTCAACGAAGTTAAGGTCAATGCTCCTTCTGCTGAAGATACTTTCAAAATTCTCCAAGGTATCCGTGATCTTTATGAAAAACACCACAATGTTATCTTGCCAGATGATGTTTTGAAGGCAGCGGTAGATTTCTCTGTACAATACATTCCACAACGTAGCTTGCCAGATAAGGCTATCGACCTTGTCGATGTAACAGCTGCTCACTTGGCTGCTCAACACCCAGTGACTGATGTGAATGCTGTTGAACATGAAATTGAAGCTGAAAAAGCTAAACAAGAAGCTGCAGCTGCCAAAGAAGACTACGAAGCAGCTCTAAACGCTAAGGTTCGTATTGAAGAACTTGAAAAGAAAATTGCTAACCACACAGCAGACCTTAAAGTCACTGCAACTGTTAACGATGTGGCTGAATCTGTAGAACGTATGACTGGTATTCCAGTGTCACAAATGGGTGCGACTGATATCGAACGTTTGAAAGATATGGGTCACCGTTTGCAAACCAAGGTTATCGGTCAAGATAAGGCCGTTGAAGCAGTGGCACGTGCCATCCGTCGTAACCGTGCAGGATTTGACGAAGGTAACCGTCCAATCGGTAGCTTCCTCTTTGTAGGACCTACTGGTGTTGGTAAAACTGAGTTGGCTAAACAATTGGCTCTTGATATGTTCGGTACTAAAGATGCCATTATCCGTTTGGACATGTCAGAATACAGCGACCGCACAGCCGTTTCTAAATTGATTGGTACAACAGCTGGTTATGTTGGTTATGATGACAATAGCAATACTTTGACAGAACGTGTTCGCCGTAACCCATACTCAATCGTTCTTCTCGACGAAATTGAAAAGGCTGACCCTCAAGTCATCACCCTTCTCCTCCAAGTTTTGGACGATGGTCGTTTGACAGATGGTCAAGGTAACACTGTAAACTTCAAGAATACTGTGATTATCGCAACTTCAAACGCAGGCTTTGGTTACGAAGCTAACTTGACAGAAGATGCTGATAAACCAGAACTTATGGATCGTTTGAAACCTTACTTCCGTCCAGAATTCCTTAACCGTTTCAATGCTGTCATCGAATTCTCACACTTGAGCAAAGAAGATCTTTCTAAGATTGTAGACCTTATGTTGGTTGAAGTTAACAAGACGCTTTCTAAGAAAGACATTGACTTGGCAGTTAGCGAAGCTGCTAAAGAATACATGACTGAAGAAGGCTACGATGAAGTCATGGGTGTTCGTCCACTCCGCCGTGTGGTTGAACAACAAATCCGTGACAAAGTCACAGACTTCCATTTGGATAACCTTGATGCTAAACACCTAGAAGCTGATATGGAAGATGGTGTCTTGGTTATCAAAGAAAAAGATGCTGAATAAGAAGTATAAAACCTCCTAATCCCATTATGAAGCAGAGATGTTAGTAGACATCTCTGTTTTTTCTTTTTTATTTAAGACTTTCCTTGGGTGCTAGGGACGGAAGCGACTTCCTAACGGAATTCCATTCCTAAGATTTGAGCCTGAGTCTCAAATCTTCCGAGTGAGAGAAGCAATAGGGCTTCTCTCACTTTTAGCACAGCGGAAAGTCTTGTATTGGGTGGTGATAAAATCTTAAGACTCATTTTCGATATTAATAATGGTGAAAATGATGGTTAATATTGAAGCGCTAGGTTGATTTTTACAGAATACAAGTAGTTACCTATATTTCATCAGTAAAAAAGTCAGTATACTCGATGTTATCGCAGAAAGTAGAAAAACTATTAAAAAAAATCTTGTCATTAAAGAAGTTCTGCTGAAAATGGAACTGACACCTTTTTTTGCGAGCTTAGCGAGTATTTTGCGAGACTTTCCGCCGTGATAAAAACGCCTGAAACTATTATGTTTCAGGCGTTTGGAAGTTTGGAGACTTTAGGCTCGAAACTTAGTCATGGAACTTCGAAGAAGTTCGCTGACGTCCGCCATCACCTAAGGAAAGTCTCAAAAGAAGACTTTGTCTTTAATCTGAAGTAGTGCACAAACTACTTACCTTTATTCTTTATCATTACCCTGATACTTTTTCAAGCGTTCTTGGATGATATTGAGTCGGGGTTCGAGGTCTTTCTTGAAGACGCGTGTTTTATAGTTAAGGTCTTGTTTGATGTCAGCGAGAACAAGGTTTTGTTCCTTGATGATGTCAAGGTTGCGTTTGATATTGTCCAGATCGTGAGAGATATTTTCTCGTGATTGGTTGAGGTCTAGGATTTCCTTTTTGATGTCTTCACGTCGTTTATAGGCGTAGTAGGCACCGTAGGCAAGAGTTCCAAGAGCTAGAAAGCGTCCGATTTTCATTCTGTTACCTCTTTAGCGATGCTGCCAGCAAGGTCGGCCAGAGCAGCGAAGTCTGGTTCGTGTTCGTCAAATCCCATGTGGATACCATCGTCTGCACCGTAACGAGGAACGAGATGAATATGAGCATGGAAGACGGTTTGTCCAGCAACTTCTTCGTTGTTATTAAGGATATTCATGCCGATTGCTCCAGTTGCTTTCTGCACGGCACGAGCAATTTTTGGAACACGGCTAAAGACAGTCTCAGCAGTCTCAGCAGACATTTCTAAGATGTTACGAACGTGCTCTTTAGGAATAACCAAGGTATGTCCTTTTGTAGCTTGTGAAATATCGAGGAAGGCTAGAACCTTGTCGTCCTCGTAGACTTTTGATGAAGGGATTTCTCCAGATATAATTTTACAGAAAATACAATTATCCATAATAACGACCTTTCCATGAGTTTTTGTTATAATAGATTATATCATACCAAAGAGAGAAAAGATAATGCTTAAATTAGAAAAGGTGACGGGTGGTTACGCTAATATTCCCGTCCTAAAAGATGTGACTTTTGAGGTGGCTGATGGTGAATTGGTTGGTCTCATTGGTCTTAATGGTGCTGGGAAATCAACAACAATTAACGAGATTATTGGTCTCTTGACACCTTATGGGGGACAGATTGCCATTGATGGGTTAACTATTCAACAAGATCCAGCTAGCTATCGTCAGAAGATTGGCTATATTCCTGAAACGCCAAGTCTCTATGAAGAGTTGACGCTTCGTGAACATTTGGAAACGGTGTTGATGGCCTATGGTCTTGATATGACTGAGGGGATGGCACGTGCGGATAAATACCTCAAGCTCTTTCGCTTAGATGAAAAGTTAGATTGGTTCCCGACTCAGTTTTCAAAGGGAATGAAGCAGAAGGTTATGATTATCTGTGCCTTTATTGTTGGTCCAAGTCTTCTCATTGTTGATGAGCCCTTCCTAGGTTTGGATCCCTTGGCTATCTCGGATTTAATCCAGCTTTTGGCTGAGGAAAAAGCTAAGGGCAAGGCGATTCTCATGTCGACTCACGTTTTGGATTCGGCTGAGAAAATGTGTGACCGTTTTGTCATCTTGCATCACGGTCAAGTCTTGGCACAGGGAACTCTTGAGGAGCTCCGTCAGACTTTTGGCGACGATAGTGCTAGTCTTAACGATATCTACATGCAGTTAACTAAGGGAGAATTGTCATGATAGCTAAGCTATTTAAGGAGCGTAGCAAGCGATTCAATGCCCGCTGTGCTAAGTATAGTCGCTACGTTTTTAATGATCATTTTATCTTGGTTCTTCTCTTTCTGCTAGGCTTTGTCTTAGTTCAGTATAGCCAGTTGCTGAAGCATTTTCCAAAAAATCCATGGGCAATCATTCTTGGCTTACTTGTGCTTTGTCTGTTATTACCTCTCCGGGGGAATATTGCTACTTATCTAGAACCTGCGGACAAGCACTACCTTTTGGTTAAGGAAGAAGAGGTGCTAGACCATGTTAAGAGGGCAACAGGGCGTGCTTTTAGATTTTGGGTAATAGTACAAACCCTGATTTTTATTTTGGTTATTCCTCTCTTTTTAGCCTTGGGACTTCCAGTTTGGGGAGTTATCCTTGTAGCTGTGGCTATGGCTATTCTTAAGTATGTTATTTTCCAGAAAAAGACTCAACCTTTTTATAAGCAGTCTGGACTGAATTGGACTGAGGCTATTGCAGGAGAAAGTAAGCGTCAACAATCGATCTTGAAGTTCTTTTCACTCTTTACCAATGTTAAAGGGATTACGTCGAGTGTTAAACGTCGTGCCTATTTGGATAGTATTCTCAAACGTACAAAGAAAGACAAGGAAAATACCTGGTATAATCTTTACCTAAGAGCCTTCTTGCGTTCTGGAGATTACTTTGCCCTTAGCCTACGCCTTTTTGCCCTAACGCTTTTAGTTATCTTTTTGGTTCCTGAAAAATGGCTGGCTATGGTGCTTGTGGTTGTTTTTGACTACCTTTTGCTCTTCCAGCTCACGGCGCTTAAATCGCACTTTGCTTATCAGAGAATGGCTAACCTTATGCCAGTTGGAAAAGACATGCAGGTGAGCAATCTTAAGCGCTTGATTACACAGATTGTACTTGTGTTGACTCTGGTACAGGCTATTTGTCTCTTCGACCTTAAATTTAGCCTGATTTTGGTTGGAATTATGCTAGTTTTGAGCCTTGTTTACCTACCAGCCAAGCTTAAGAAGATGATTGACTAACACCTATTAAATAAGTTAAAATAGAAGCGAATGACTAAAGAAAAAGGAGATGCCTAGGTGACATCAACAGATAAAGATTTGAGCCTGACTCCTCTCAAAGGAAATAGTGGTAAGGCCTATATGGGAACTTACCCAAACGGAGATCGCGTCTTTGTGAAGATGAATACAACACCAATCTTGGCAGCTCTTGCCAAGGAACAGATTGCACCACAGCTCTTGTGGGCTAAGCGTCTGGGAAATGGTGACATGATGAGTGCACAGGAGTGGCTTGATGGTCGTATTTTGACCAAACATGACATGAACAGTAAACAGATTATCCAAATTCTTGGTAATTTGCACCGCTCTAAACACTTGGTTAATCAACTTTTGCAGTTGGATTATCATATTGAAAATCCTTTTGATCTTCTACACGAGTGGGAAGAAAATGCTGCTTACCAATTGCGTGAGAATGGCTTCCTTCAAGACGTTGTTAGAGATTTGAAACGTCATCTTCCAGAGTTTCGTGCAGAGATTGCAACAATTGTTCACGGAGATGCTCGTCATAGTAACTTTGTCATCACAACCTCAGGATTGATTTATTTGGTTGATTGGGATTCTGTACGTCTAACAGATCGTATGTATGATGTGGCACAGATTCTCAGCCATTATATTCCATTGGCACATTGGCCACAGTGGTTGTCATATTATGGCTATAAGAACAATGACCTTGTGATGGACAAGATTTACTGGTATGGGCAATTTTCATATTTGACACAGATTTCAAAATTCTTTGATAGCCGTGATATGGAACATGCCAACCGAGAGATTTATGAACTTCGTAAATTCAGAGAGACCTTGCACAGATATTAGAAAGTAGACATGCGAGTTAGAAAACGTAAAGGTGCAGAGGAACACCTAGCTAACCATCCTCAGTACGTTATCCTTGAGCCAGAAGCTGCTAAAGGTAAGTGGCATGAGCTTTTTGGTAATGACAATCCTATCCATATCGAGGTAGGATCTGGTAAAGGGGCCTTCATTACTGGAATGGCCCAACAAAACCCTGACATCAACTACATTGGTATTGATATTCAGCTGTCTGTTTTGAGCTACGCCTTAGATAAGGTTTTGGCCTCAGGTGCTGAAAATGTCAAGCTCTTGCGCGTGGATGGTTCAGCCTTGACCAATTATTTTGAAGATGGCGAAGTGGATATGATGTATCTGAATTTCTCAGATCCATGGCCTAAGAGTCGTCATGAGAAACGTCGTCTGACTTACAAGACTTTCCTAGATACTTATAAGCAAATTCTGCCTAAAAACGGAGAGATTCACTTTAAGACAGACAATCGTGGACTTTTCGAATACAGTTTGGCGAGCTTTTCACAGTATGGAATGGTTATCAACAAAGTTTGGCTGGACCTTCATGCAAGTGATTATGAGGGCAACGTCATGACTGAGTACGAGCGTAAGTTCTCAGAAAAAGGTCAGGTCATCTACCGAGTAGAGGCTCAATTTAAAGATTAATTATTGAAAACTTGATTAAAAATAACGATTAGCCTATTGATGGCTAATCGTTTGATGTGGAGAGGTCGCATAGAGGCCGAGTGCGCACGCTTGGAAAGCGTGTAGTCCTTAACGGGGCTCGGGGGTTCGAATCCCCTCCTCTCCTTTTAGAAATAGACAAACATACTAAGATTAGTAGTGAAGAAATCTCCGACGGGAGAGAGTACTCACTACTTTTTCTTTATGTTAAAGTAGTGGTGTCTTGTAAAGTCGTAGGGCTCTATGGCGCTAGACGTCGCTTGACAAACTGGCAAGACACCTTGTTTTAGGTGGAGTTTGATCAAAGTATGTAGGACGCTAAACGTCGCGTATTGAAAATAAAATCACTAAAACATGGAATTATTCAAGACAAAAGAGGTAATGTCATGCGTGCAGTATTTGGAATTGATGTCAGTAAAACAAGTTCTGAGGTGGCCATTTTAGTCAACGGTGAGAAGGTTCATGGCTACACCATACTCAATGATGCCATTGGCTTCAATCGCCTATTGGGGGACTTGAAAACTGTTCATAACCCTGAGATTATATTTGAGGCTACAGGTGTCTATTCTCGACGTCTTCAAGCCTTTCTCGAGGAATATAGTTACGCTTACACACGGCTAAATCCACTGGAAGCTAAGAAACAATTGGACAGTCTGCGAGTTCGTAAAACAGATAAAATTGACGCTGAAAAGTTGGCTAAATCTCAGCTTGTACACAATCGTAAACCAACTTACGTGCAGGAAGAAGTTTATCAACACCTACGTGATTTAAGCCGTTTCTATCAAAATATGACAGAAGATCTTGTTCGAACTAAAAACCGTCTGCACAAGGTCCTACAAGTCACCTTTCCTGAATTGGAAACTCTATTATCCACACCTACTGGAGAGCAATATTGGAACCTAGTGATGGCTTTTCCATGCAAAGAGTTTGTATTAAGCCTATCTCAAAGTAACTTGTGTGAGATTGTCCGTCAATCCACCTCCAAACGCATCTCTGAAAAGCGTATTGCTTACCTGACTGATAAACTTATAAAACTCGCTAAACAATCTTTTTGTGCGGTCAAGAATACCTCTCCAATGCTTGAAGAGGTTCGTTACTATGCTCAAGAATTGCTTCGTCTTTCTGAACGCAGACAAGTTGTCTTAAACGACATGGTAGCTCTAGCTCAGCCTTTACCAGAGTATGACATCTTACGGTCAA
>NZ_BAABOB010000005.1:0-194370 GCF_054785155.1 Streptococcus parasalivarius | reverse complement strand
AAATTTAATAATTGTTCGAGCGTTAACTCATTACCGTCATCTGACGATTTATTCTTGTAAATTGACAGGTTATAATTTCTTCTATCATAACCCTGCACTTGGTTTCTTATTCAGTTCTCAAAGGTCTTTGTCTCTCTTAAGACAACTCCTATATTCTAGCAAATCTAGAATAGCTTGTCAACACTTTTTTTGAAGTTTTTTTCACTTCTCGTGTTCGCCGTCTCTTCCGAAACAGCTTATTTATAATATCATCTCTCACTTATCTTGTCAATAACTTTTTTAAAGTTTTGGAACCTTTTCAAGTTTGTGGCAAGTCTGTTAAGACAACTTTTATATCTTAACACCCAAATCAATACTTGTCAATAGGGTTTTGAAAAAAAATAAAGCAGTACAACTATGTACTGCTAAATAAATTATTTAAAAATTTCTTTTACTTGCATTATAACCATATTTTTCAATGAAATCTTGGCGGAATTCAAGTAAATTGTCATCTATAATAGCTTGTCGTACCTTGGCCATTAAATTTACCAAGAAGTAGAGATTATGATAACTAGTCAGGCGAATTCCAAATGTTTCATCTGCCTTCAACAAATGTCTCACATAAGCACGTGTGTAATTCTTACATGTATAACAATCACACTCAGGATCTATAGGGCTAAAATCTTCTGCATACGCCGCATTTTTAACCACAAGACGTCCTTGACTCGTCATACAAGTTCCGTTACGAGCAATTCGTGTTGGGAGAACACAATCATACATATCAACGCCACGGATAACACCGTCAATCAAACTATCTGGTGCTCCTACTCCCATGAGATATCGTGGTTTATTCTCAGGAAGTAAAGGTACGGTAAAGTCTAGAACTTCATTCATCTCTTCATGAGTTTCTCCAACCGCAAGACCTCCAATTGAATAACCTGGGAAATCCATAGAAACCAAATCCTGTGCAGATTGTCTACGAAGGTCTTCGAAACCTGCTCCCTGCACAATTCCAAATAGGCCTTGATCATGTGGGCGACGGTGTGCTTTTAGCCCTCGTTCTGCCCAACGACTTGTCCGTTCAATAGAATTTTTCACATAATCGTATGGTTGGTAAAATTGAGGACATTCGTCAAAGCTCATCATAATATCTGAACCGAGATTGTTCTGAATCGAGATCGCTTTTTCAGGAGATAAAAACATCTTACTTCCATTAAGGTGATTTTTAAATGTTACACCTTCCTCAGAAATATTGCGTTTTTCTGCCAATGAATAAACTTGGAAACCACCGCTATCTGTAAGAATCGCTTGATCCCAATTCATGAATTTATGGAGTCCTCCAGCTTTAGCAACGAGCTCATCACCAGGTCTTAGCCATAAATGATAGGTGTTGGCCAAAATAATTCCTGAACCCATCTGTTTTAATTCTTCAGGGGATTGCGTTTTTACTGTAGCTTGGGTGCCTACAGGCATAAACATCGGCGTTGGAAAAGTTCCATGAGGCGTGATAATTTCCCCCAGGCGTGCTCCTGTGTGTTTTTCTTTCTTTATAAGACGATATTTAATAGGAAATTCAGTCATTTATACTCCTTACATTAGGAAAAACAGTCCTAAGTATTTTTTAGTCAGTGGTCATTATCCACAACCGCTTTAGTTTATCAAAAATTACAAGAATTGTCAGCTCTATATTTTCAAACTCTCGATGAATAGCATCAAACATCAACACTAACATTCATAGCAAACAAAAAAACAACAGTCTCGAGCACTGTTGCTTTCAATAATGTCTTAAGCTGAAAGAACTTTACGTCCTTTACGACGACGAGCTGCAAGAACACGACGTCCATTTTTAGTTGACATACGGTGACGGAATCCGTGTTTACGTTGACGACGGATTTTACTTGGTTGATAAGTACGTTTCACGTTGAATACCTCCTGATAGATTTTCGTATTCGTTTAGCCGGCTATTTTTGATCAGTTACTAAACATACCATACTATTTTATAGCAATAGCTTAATCTTGTCAAGAATTACTTAGATATTAATTTTATTATATCTTTGAAACCCTTAGGCTGGTGATAATTGTAGACCACATTACTAGCCCTATATCATCGCTTGCTCATAACCTTCTTGCTATTTTAGCTATTTTCTTGAGCACCTCTTTTCGCTTATGGTCACCCATATACTCAACAGGTGAAATCTGGGTAACTTTGACCGATTTAATACCACAAGGTTTCAGGACTTGAAATTTTAGAACTTTGCTATAATCTTGAACTAAAGGTAGAACTATCTTTGGTGTATTGTGGGTTGTAATAATCCAAGCTTTCCCAGTCAGTTTACCATCCAATCCACGGGGTGTATTTTCATAGGCAAAACTAGCAGCAAAGACGCGTTCAATAAATCCTTTCAGGATAGCCGGCATTCCACTCCACCAAATTGGAAAAATAAAAATCAACTGATCTGCCCAAATTATTAAATCTCGATAGTCTTTCATAGCTACATCGTGCGCTAGGTCTCTTCTCCTATGCGTTGTATCAAAGCGTAAAACAGGATCGAACCGCTCTTTATACAAATCTAGAACCTTTAACTCATGTTTAGACGATAAATTCTCCTTGACTGTCTCTAGTATAGAGGCATTGTAGCTCTTGTCGTTTGGATGTGCGTAGATAATTAAGGTTTTCATTGTTTAGCTCCTTTAACGTAGATGTCTAACATAGTACTAACAGTCTCTTCAATAGTGTTACTATTGAAATTATCACCAATAGGACTCCTTACCAAAACAGCTAATCCAGTAATAAAACTCCAGATATGAACTAATATTTCTGTCTCACTACCAGAAATGTTCATTTCACTCTTTAGCTTCAAAACCACACTCTTAAAGTGCTCAAATCCTGGTAAATGGGCATTAACAGAGATACTATCCTGGGTTAGTTCCATATAATTGAAAGGAAACTTAATAAATAAGGCCTCAAAACTGTTTGTTTCTTTTTGAGCAAATTCCACAAAATTACACCCCATTAATACTAATTGATCCCTTACATCAAGAGAAGAGTCTATTCCTTGTGTCAGATACTTCAAAAAGATCTCGGATAAACGCTCTAAAACTACCTGAAGATATACACCCTTATTTTCAAAGTGCTTATAGGGTGCTCCATGGGTGATCCCGCATCTTTGAGCCACCGTTCGGATAGATAGTTGATCGACCCCTCTTATTCTTATCTCCTCAATTCCAGTTGTGATTAACTTTTCCTTCAATTCAGCAGTATTACGTTTCATTTTGACTCCTATTTGCATATAAGTAGACAGCGATTACTTTCTATTAAAAGTATACACCGTCTACTTTTAATTGTCAAAAAAAACTAGCCTTCAAACAAGACTAGTTTCTGTAAGCAATAACGCTATTCTAATTATACTTTTGTCACAACAACGTAACGATTAGGATCGTCCCCTTCCGAGTGACTTTCAACCCCTTCAATTTGAGAAAGTGCCTTATGGATAATTTTTCGTTCGCTATTCGTCATTGGATCCATAACATACTCTCGGCCTGTTTCTTTTACTTTAGCTGCCGTTTTTTCTGCTAAATCAATCAAAGTCTCTGTGCGTTGCTCCAAATAATCACGAACATTAAGAACAACACTAAAGCGTTTAGAATGACGATCGTGCAAATAATTTTGCGCTAAAAGTTGTAAAGACTTGAGAACCTTGCCATGATAACCGATAACACGACCAGGCTGGTCTGTTTCAATCTGAATGATAATATTGCGACGATTGTGACTAACCTCTAGGCTAGCATCAACATCCATTTCATAGATAATTTTTTCGAGATAAGATAAAACATCATTTGCAGCAGCTTGAATATCTTCTAAATTATTTTCAGAAGAATCATCCGAACTAAACTCAGATGCCACAAAATCACTGAAATCTCCTTCTGGAGTTTCCAGAGTCTGAACTTTAGCGATTGATTCTACTTGAGGTTCAAGCGAACTTGCCATAAATTCTGTAGCATCCTCTTCTGATGACTCACGTTTAACAGATAGAGGAATAATTGTTGCCTTTGGTTGCTCCTGTTTCTTATCTGGCAACTCTTCACCAAGGGGCTCTGTAGACACTGGTTGCTTTAAGTTTTCTTGTGCAATTTCCTTATTATCTGAAACCGTAACGAGTTTTGTCACTTTATTGAAAGCAATCGTTTCGTCTTTTGGACTTGCGACAGAATCGTCGAATTGTTTTATAGCATCAGGAGCCACTTTAACGGTATTTTGATCTGCTTCATGAGCTATCTTTTCATTTATTGGTTCAACGCTAACTTGAGCTAGCTTCTTTCCAAACCCTAGAAAACCTTTTTTCTCACGAGAAATAACCTTAATATGAGCCTTCATACGGGGTAAATTAAGATCTTTCAAACCTTTTTCGATAGCTTGTTCGACTGTTCGTCCAGAATAGACAACCATAATAAGCCTCCTTATTTACGTTTATGCGCCTTTTTCTTGGCACGACGAATCTTAGCTTTACGTTCTTTTTCTTCCGCTTCCAAACGATTACGTTCTTCAATGATTTTAAACGGATTATTAAAAACCAAAATCTGAATAACTTGGAAGGCGTTTGAAACTGCCCAGTAAAGTGCTACCCCTGAAGAAATCTGAGTTCCAAACCAGAAAATAAAGATTGGAAGCATGATATTCATAACAAGAAGCATTGCACTGCGATCTTTAGCTGCCTTATTTGTCAACCAAGTTGAAAGGAAGGTGAAAGCAGCCGCCAAAATCGGAAGAATAAAGTAAGGGTCTTTCTGACCTAGGTCAACCCAGAGGAATGTTCCTTCTCGCAATTCCGGCACTCGCGTGAGCGCTCCATAAAGAGCCATCAAAATAGGAAATTGAATCAAGAGAGGAACAAAGCTTGCGTAAGGATTTACACCATGCTCTTTATAAAGATCTTGTTGTGCATAAGCAAGAGCTTCACGATTCTCGCGTCCAGGATACTCACTCTGCAAGCGACGTAACTCTGGCTGCAACTCTTGTAGTTCACGGCTTGACTTAATTTGGCGATTATAAAGAGGAATCATTACCGCACGAATTAAGATCGTGAAAATGATAATCCCTAATCCAATGGAACCACCAAATGAGAGCCCTTGAATAGCCTTCCCAAACATTAAAATGAGACGTTCCCAAAGGCCTGTAGAGTGACTTGTAACATCACTTCGTCCACATGCGGACAAAAGTAAGAGAACTCCTGCACCTAAAATAGATAAATTAAGTTTTTTCTTCACTAAAAACTCCTTTTTAATACGATAAAGAACTGCTTGCTTCCATTCATTAAGACTATCTCAAAAATCAGGAATGATCTTAGTTTATCCTACAATGTAAAGAAGCAAAATAATTTTCTAATCCTTATATAACTTTGCTATTTTTAAGACATGAACGAGATTGCTATAAATGTCTTGATAACTTAAGTCTTCGACACCTTTACGAGCAATAACGACAAAATCTTGATGTTCTAACTGAGATGACATGTCCATCAGTGCATGTCGTAGACGACGTTTTACCCGATTCCGAGTAACCGCATTACCAAGACGCTTACTGACCGACAAACCTACTCTAAAATGAGGCAGATCACGATTCAGACTGTAGACAACAAATTTTCGATTAGCAACACTGTGTCCCGCATCAAATAATGCTTTAAAGTCTTTCTCTTTCTTAACGCGATAAGATTTTTTCAAAATGCGACTCCAAACTCAAAATTAGTACTATTATATCATAAATAGCAAAAAAGCCCAAAACCTTATGGTTAGGGCCTTAGAGACTTATTTTTTTAAAGCTTTTTGAGCTTCTTTGATTTGCCATTTAACCTGGTCAAAACCAGTTCCACCAAGGGAATGACGACGTTCAACAGCTGTATGAGATTTAAGCGTCTCATAGATGTCCTCTTCAATTAAATCTGAAACTCCTTGATAACGTTCGAGAGGAACATCCTGAAGATAATAACCAGCTTTGGTACACTCAAGGACAAGTTTTCCAACAATCTCATGTGCTTCACGGAATGGAAGTCCTTTAGACGCAAGACAATCAGCCAACTCTGTAGCATTTGAAAAATCTTTCTCTGTTGATTCTGCCATATGCTTGTCGTTAACAGTCATTGTATTGAGCATACCTGCGAGAATATCAATAGCAACAGTAATCGTTTCTACCGTATCAAACATACCTTCTTTATCTTCTTGGAGATCTTTATTGTAGGCTAAAGGTAATGACTTCATCACAGTCAATAATCCAATCAGATTGCCATAGACACGACCTGATTTTCCACGAATTAGTTCTGCCATATCTGGGTTTTTCTTTTGAGGCATAATGGAAGAGCCTGTTGAAAAAGTATCTGATAGAGTCACAAACTTAAACTCGTTAGAACACCAGTTAATGATTTCTTCACAAATACGTGTCATATGCATCATTAGAATACTTGAGTTTGACAAGAATTCGAGAATAAAGTCACGATCAGAAACAGCATCCAAGGAATTGCTATATGGCTTTGCGAAGCCCATTAAGTCAGATGTCATATTACGATCAATTGGGAAAGTTGTCCCTGCCAGTGCAGCAGCTCCAAGTGGAGAAATATCCGTATGCTTGATATTAAATTCAAAACGTTCGGCATCACGTGTAAACATGTTATAATAAGCCATCAAGTGGTGACCAAAAGAAATCGGTTGTGCATGCTGCAAGTGGGTGTAGCCTGGCATAATTGTGTAGGTATGTTTGTCTGCTAGGTTGACTAAAGTACCACGTAAATTATCAAGCTTCTCAATAACTTCCACTAATTTAGCTTTCAGATACAAGTGCATATCCGTTGCCACTTGGTCGTTACGTGAACGTGCTGTATGAAGTTTTCCTGCTACTGGTCCAATTTTAGCTGTTAAAAGGCTCTCCATATTCATATGAATATCTTCATTGGAAACATCGAATTCTAGTTTACCAGCCTTATATTCCTCAAGCAGCTCTTCCAAGCCCTGTTTAATTTGTAAAGCTTCCTCTTTAGTAATAATTCCTGTCTCACCAAGCATAGTGACATGGGCAATAGACCCTTTAAGGTCAAACTCTGCCATCTTTTGGTCAAAGGAGATTGAAGCACCAAATTCTTCTACCCATTTTTCAAGACTAGCTTCGAACCGACCGCCCCATAGTTTATGATTTTCTGCCATAGTTTTATTTTGAAGATTTCCCTACACTGAGATAATCTTCCATCCTTTCTTAATACTTATAACAAGCAACGACCTCTTAGGTCACAATAACTTAAATGAAAAAAGCTAGATAGTATTTGTCTAGCTTAATTTGTCTCTCTGGACACTTGTTTTCCTAAATCTCGATCTCTGTCGTAGTTTATTTAGGCTCGTGACGCCTCTCAGAACGCCTTAACGATAATAATATAAGTTATAAGAAAAGAGTATCAGATGTGGCTCCCTGTCCACTTTTATCTGATATTAAGAATTTTCCTTCTCATATCCTGCTTTTCTTATGAAATCTGTCATTAATTGTCAAACGGATGGTTAACTTGAGAATTTACCTGTGTTGGAAGCCCCCAAAGCTTGATAAATCCAATCGCAGCATCCTGATCAAAGCTGTCCGCTGATGTGTAAGTAGCCAAGTTTTCATCATACAATGAATTAGCTGATTGACGTGCTACTACTTGAGCATGCCCTTTGTAAAGTTTTACTTTAGCGATACCATTAACAACTTTTTGTGTTTCCTTAATATAAGCAATGATAGCTTCTGTTGCCGGACTAAACCACAAAGCATTGTAGATAAGGTTTGACAATTCATTTTCAAGAATTGGTTTGAAATGAGAAACTTCACGTACCAAAGTTAGGTCCTCAATTTCTTTATGAGCTGTCAAAAGCGCAATAGCTCCTGGGCATTCATAAATTTCACGTGACTTGATACCCACAAGACGATTCTCAACGTGGTCGATACGTCCTACACCATGCTTGCCAGCAATAACATTCATTTCTTGGATAAGGTCAGCCAATTTCATTTCTTTACCGTTAAGGGCAACTGGTTTCCCTTCTTTAAAGGTTACATCGACATATTCAGCTTCATCTGGCGCAGACTCTGGTGAATTGGTAATTCCAAAAGCTTCTTCTGGAGCTTGATTCCAAGGATTTTCAAGAACACCACACTCGTTAGCACGTCCCCAAAGGTTTTGATCGACTGAGTAAGGATTATCAAGGTCTGCTGGAACTGGAACACCATTAGCCTTAGCATACTCAATTTCTTCCTCACGAGACCATTTCCATTCACGCACTGGCGCTACTACTTTAAGACTTGGATCTAGGGCAGCAATGGCAACTTCGAAACGAACTTGGTCATTACCTTTACCAGTACAACCGTGAGCGATAGTTGTTGCTTCTGTTTCATGAGCAATCTCAACTAATTTTTTAGCAATGATTGGACGGCTAAGCGCTGAAACCAAAGGATATTTTTGTTCATAGTAAGCGTGAGCCTGAAGTGCTGGAAGCACATAGTCTTCAGCAAACTCGTCTTTGACATCAAGCACGTATGACTCGATAGCTCCAACTGTCAAAGCTTTGTCATGGATGAACTCAAGATCTTTACCTTCACCGACATCCATACAAACAGCGATAACATCGTAATCTTTTTTAAGCCATGTAATAGCGACTGAGGTATCAAGACCTCCCGAATAGGCAAGAATAACTTTCTCTTTTGACATAATATTTTCTCTTTTCTTATATTTTCTTGCGGTTGCTATCTCTATCAACCTTACGAGATTTATTATATTGAATATTTATTCACTTGTCAATGGTTTTTTGTTACTTTTTTATATTTATTCGTTTTTATTTGTTTTTATTTATTATTTCGACCTAAAAAGTGCGTAATTCTCAATTTTTATTCAATTTTATGCAAGGGATGGTGGAAAATAAAAAAACACTCTTGAAACGATACAAATAGACTCAAAAGCATCTTTAACTATCTATCTTCTAAAATGCCAAAAGGCCTGTACAAAGTACAGACCTTTTGAACAACAGCATCATCGGTAGAGAACACAACAGCAATTTTAGATAGAATGAATGAGGGAAATTATTATGTTTAAGGGACTAACTTAAACCATACATTCTTCTTGCTCTCTAACCTTGATTATATTATAGCATGCAATCCCAAAATGTATATCTTCTTTTCCTAAAATGTCGAATTTCACTCACAGAATGTATTTTTTTATCCCAATCTGCACTAATCCTCTCAAAAACAAAAAAGGCTTGATTTCTCAAGCCTATTAATTTCTATAAAAAAGATATGTAATTGGACGAGCGGCCAATAAAAAATGGGGATTAGGAAAAAGTTATATAAAAGTACATTATTTATTTTCATAAAGTGTATGTAGATTTCAATAAGATTGACGATGTCTCATTTCCGAATCACATATCTTGATTATATAATAACTTTTTTCAATTTAATTGTCTATACGATTTCATAGAATGTCGTTTTTTCATCCTGAACTGCATTGTTTTTAGTTATTTTTTTATAAATCTCAAAATTCCATCACTAAAAGACATCTATTTTGTGTTTTTACAGAATTTACTCACTTATAAAATAATCAATCACCCATGAAATATACACATACTTTTTTAGACTAAAAAGAACATTAGTCAATGACTAATGTTCTTTTACCTCAGACCATTTTTTAAGCAAAGCCTTCATTTTCAAACGTGAAACTGGACAAGAATCGCCATTTTCAAAGTAAATCATCAACTGAGTCTTATCAATACGAGAAATATTATCCAAATTAACTAAAAACGAGCGATGACAAGAAAAGAGTTTTTTATTCACCGAAGTAATATCTCCAAGATTGGCATAAAACTCCAAACGCTCTGTTTTGGTAATCAGCATCACCTTATGAGGTGTCACAGCAGTCGCAAAATAATAAATATCTCTCATAGGGACTTGAATTCGAGACTGTGCTGTTTCAAACACAAATATCTCATCATCATCCACATCTCCAACTTTTTGATTTACAAAAGTCAATGTTTGTTTTAGTTGTTGTTTGAACTCTGCATTAGAAACTGTCTTATCAATAAAATCTAGTGCAGAAACCTTGTATTTAAAACTAATCGGTGCAAACTCTGAGTGAGTTGTCACAAAAATAATAACCGCATTAGCATCTTGTTGGCGAATTTCTGAGGCTACCTCTAGCCCCTTCTTTCGCTCACCATCAATATCAATATCCAAAAGGAAAACCTGATGGTTACCCTTCTCGTTGATACTGGACAATAGTTTGTGGGGTTTAGAAAAAACTTCAAGTTTTCGTACGGAAAACGTGCCCTCTGAAACCAATTCTCTGATGATGTCACTAATACGTGTTTGCTGCATTAAGTCATCTTCTAAAATGTAAATATTCATATTAGGGCCTCATTTCTAGTATTTGCATCATTTTATGATTCTGACTACGGACAGAGAAGGACGTATTCGGATAACGTTCCAAGATATCTTGAACAGCATTAACACCTATACCACCCCCAGGATGAGGAGTCTGGGTACTCATCATTGAAAGTGGAACTTGCTCATCTGCAATTGTACTTTCAATAATAAAACTCTGGCAATCTTCTTCATCAAAATAGGCCAGACTAATGAAACCCTCACTGGCTTTACGAGCACCATCAATAGCATTATCCATGAGATGACCCAAAACCACAGCTAAATCTAAATCAGTTAGATAGTTATGAGTCACTGGATCTGGAATCTCTGCATGAATATTGAGTCGATACATCTGAGCTTCATGATATTTTGATGAAAGTAGACTATGAATACTTGGGTTTTGGATATTATCCAAATCTGTGACCTGAGTCGAAAAGCTGTGCTGATCTCGATTGACATAAAGATCAACTAAATCTTTTTTGTAAGAACGAATATCTCCTGTTCTTTCGATATCTCTCAAATTATTAAGCAGAAAATTATAGTTAGAGCGAACATGCATCAAGTCTCTATACAAACCTTCCACCCTAGTATTCTCGCGCTTCAAATCATCAAGATAGTTGGCTTGCTTCATCGCCAAATCCTGCTCTATTTTTTCCTTAGCAAACTGGTTCACAGCTCCTAGTACAAAGAGGAGTAAGTAGAGATATCCCATTACCAATGGTACACGAAACCTACTCTCAAGATGTAACTCTGGAAAATAAGTATCAAATGTCGACACCAAAAAGATAACTAAATAATAAAGCAAAAGAAGCATGTTGACCAAACCCAGACGGTTCTTTTTTTCTTGTTGGGCAGCAACTTTCAAGATATCTGTAAAATCTAGACGTAAAATAAAATCTACTATTCTGACCGTCAACATGACAAAGGAAAGTGGTACCATAGACCACCAAATATTGTTGTTTAAAGTAGCAGCAGTTATGCCAAGTATCGGCGGGAAGAAGAAGGTAGCCAAAAAACGTCTTGCCAAATCGACGAGTACCACCGGGTAAAAACCTAGAAAAAAGCGCTCTACAGAAGTGACACTTTTATTCAGTTGATAACTAAATGTCAATGTTACAATGGCTACTAAGGGAGGTACTATGCCTATGTAGCGTCCAATGAGTTGTCCCCAAATGCATAGAGCAACATCAAATAACAAATAAAGCATACGATTTTTAAGATTAGTGTTTTGCCCACCAATACGTAAGTAGATATCCCAAATGATGACAAACATCAAAATTTGAAATAGGATGTTACCCAGCATAGTTATCCCCCTCCTTTCTACGATTATAGTCCTACCGTAACAATTTGATAGGTTTTAAATAATTCTTTTTTATTTGTTAAACCGATACCGTTTGACCAGCAAAACTGGGCAAAATCACGACTAATAGTCAGACTATCGTCGAGCTTCGGATCAGCTTCCTGGTTAGTATTTTCAAGAATAAAGCTGAGATTGCCATCCTCATTCTGTTGAATAAAGAAACCAATATCTGTCTCCGGCTCCTTGGCCCAAAGTTTTTCAGCTAAGTTCACGCAACGTTCTAAAACTCCAATAAGAACTGCAATATTTAAATTGTTAGGATAAGAATCAACGTTGACATCCAACCTAACGGTGATACCCTTTTGTTCCAAAGGAATGATTTGGTTTACAATCCAACTTCTTAATACCGGATAAGGAATCTCGAACAGAGGAGCCAACTTATCATTTAAGTCCAAATTATCAAGTTTAAGATGATTCAAATGCTCATGATAAACGGATAAAACCTCTGATAATTGATTTTTAGCCAATGGAGTCTCAAGAGCTACCAAAAGACTCTCAAAGTCTTTTTCAATAGGCTTTACTTTTGTAAAAAGATCCTCAATATGTTTATTATAGACTTCCAAGTTATAGACATAGGTCTCCACAGCTTCCTTACTACGTTCTCTGACAAATTTATGAGAATAGCGGTTCAAGGTTGTTACCATTAGGAGATAAACTGCCATTGCAATAAAAATTGGCCCTCCCACATTACTACCTGTTGATACCAAAATAGTACTACAAGTAATGTAGAGTGCAAAGGTCAAATCAACGGCTATCAACAGACGTTCACGACCACGTGAATAAATCAATTCCTTGACCTTATCAACATCTGAACTGGAAAGATAATTGACATAGAGAAAGAATGGGTAAATCAGTACAAAAGATAACAATTTGAGGAAGAAGTTTTCTTGAATCTCACTTAAAGTCATATTTGTAAACAGATTATTGAATACATAAAATGGAGTAAAAGTCGCAAATAAATCTGTAAAAATAACCGAGAAAGCTCCAAAAAAGAGGCTTGCCCAGAGCGTCAAACGATGTTCCCGACGTTCCTTTAGGGCCAAAGCTAAAAAGATAAGAACTTGATAATAGAAGCCATCACCTTTACCAAGTGATACCACTATACCTAAGAGACTTAAACAAAATACTTTCCAGTAAGCTAGTGTGCTCCTTGTTAGTTTTTTATAAATAAACCAGGTAATATGAAAACTAATAATCTGAATAATACTATTTTCAAGAGATACCATGGTCCAAAGTTGTAAGTTCATGATAATATTTCCTGTTTATACTCAAGAGACATTTTCGTCATCTTCTTCAATGAGTTCTTGACCTGCCTTTTTCAAAATATCCTGATAGGTTTGTTCAATAAGGTCAAAATCCCCACTATCAATACTTGTCTGCATACTAATGAGTATGTTTTCATAATCATGTTTAAATGAGCGTACACTCTTATAGGCAGTTTCGATTTTTTCATTATAAGCTTCCAGACTCCTCAAATGCTCCTCTTGTTCTCTAAGAATTTTACTATCACGAACATCTTTACCGTAGGAAACAAAACGAACAAGAATATACATGTGTATAAGAAAACCAACCCAAATATAAATTTGAGGGTAACCCGGGAGGTAGGTCTGACTCAGGAGCAAGGAGAATATCTCCTGTTTAAAGAGGATAAGCAGATAACTGATAATTAAAATATGATCAACTTGCAAGAGCATGCTCTTATATTTATCCTGCAAGTCCTGATATGGTTCCTTAAAAAAGCTATCTAAACCGAACATTTTTTGCAAGCCTAGAAAGAAAGGAAGAACAACACTATCTACAGCCAAGATTCCTAAATGGTTTGGAACCAACTCAACCGGCTTATTAAAGAAAACTCGGAAAAGATAAAAACTAAAGAAACTTGTAATCAGGGTCCAAAAGACAGGAGCAAAGAAAGCATAAAAATACTTTTCTTCTCGTAAAGCCTGAGGTTTTTCAAGAAAAATAAAGACTAGGAGATAGATTGCATCTGGAATATCAATTTGCCATAGAACCTTGGCTAACCACTTAACTGCAGTTACTACGATTACATAAGGAATGTAACGGTAAGTAAAAACATCTAGATAAGCCATTCTAGCTAAAATCACAAGATGTGAAACGACAACAACCAAAGCAATAAGACCATCAATCGCAAGTTGCATATGCTTTTCCCCTTTCTATTTTCCCTTATCCTCCACAAATATTATCTTTGATTTATCAATTATCCTGAAAAGAGAGGACCTGAGTAAAATGATGGTCACAACTACGAGTCTCAAGATTTACTTTTGGATAGCGATTAAGTATATCTGCGACCTTAGACAAACCAAGTCCTCGGCCTTCACCTTTGCTAGAAACCCCTTCATCAAAAATCCTTGACACAGGAATACGTTCTTCTCTGGTTGTATTATCAATAACCAAGATAAGATAACCTTGATTTTTAAAGAAGGATATGGTTAAAGTAGGATTTTCAGAATCCACTGCCGACTCAATAGCATTGTTTAAGAAGACAGAAGAAATCACAACCAAATCTAAGGCCTCTATCTGAGTTGACGATATAACATCTGGTAACTCCAAATTGACCTTAATTCCTAAGTTCTCTGCCTCAAGTACTTTAGCAGAAAAGAGACTCTTGAGAGACGTGATTTCTAAGTTGATCAAACGTGACAATTCATAATTTGACAAAGTTAAGCTATTTCCAGATTTCTCTAAAAGCTCTGCATACTCTTGTTTCAAAGCAGGTAAGTCTCGACGTTGGATACTAACCTCCATTGTCTTAAGTCCTTCAAGATAATCCTTCTTCACCTGAGAAATATCATTATAGAGATTTTCTAAACGGTGGCTATATTCCTCTAAACTTTCCTCATGTCTGGCCATTTCTTCGGCCAACTGATTTTTCACTCTTCTCTTAGAATAGATATTAAGCTGAGCAAAGAGCAAAATAAAGAGAATAGAGTAAACAATCGTAATACTGCCTGCTAAATAAATAAAGAGGCCTGTGTAAGGAAAGATGTTGCTGGCATAGAAAATAATTAAAGATAAAACAATATAAGCCAGAGTAACCCCAACCAATAAGCGTTGCCTAACTTGGTAAGTATGGTTATTTCCCATAACATTGAGAGCACCAAAGTCAATAAAGAATACTTTGACAATCAGATGAAAAATTGGATAAATCAAGAGATAAGACAAAGCAATAAGTACTGGGGTGTCCTTGACCTGTAAATAATTAATTTGAAAAATCCATGGGAAAAAGTAAAGTTGAAGCAGTTTCGAGGTGACTTCAACAAAAACCCACGGCAAAAAGGTGAAAAGAAAAGAATTCTTTTCACTACTTGATATTTTATTTAAGAAAAGATAGCAGAACAAAAGTGCTAAGAGCGACCCTGTAATGCCTCCGACAAATAGAGAGAGCAAGAGACTCCCTGCGATAAACCAGCATTTACTCTTCCAAGTTTTGAGCAAACCTGACATATCGTGACTAACAATTAAAATAGCCAATAGACGTAGAACCGTAAACAAAACGATCATCTCTAGACTCCCCCCCTTTCCTTTCAAAAATCAACCTACTTTATTGTAACATAAATATATAATTTAGCGTCATTCCTATTAGAAAAAGCTAAAAATATAAATTTATTTTTCTCGGTTAAGAACAATCAATTATTAATATGAGCGTCAGACCATTTCCCATATCCCTTACTTTTCATAAACATAAAAAAGAGCTTAGTTTTTCTAAGCTCTTTAACTGACTCATTACCTCTTTTTATGGGTACATGCCAATGACGTAGTAGAAATACCAACCAAATCTTCTCATAATGCTCACTCCTCCCTACTTTTTATTACCAATCTATTATAAAACTAATTTAAAGTTTTGAAAATGATGATATGATTACGAAATATCATCATTATATTACAAATATACTCTTAGTCATACCCCATTAATTGCTGATACATTGTTTATGTGCATTCGAAAACCCAACAATTGTTGGGTTTGTTTTTATAATGTTGCAAGAACTTGATCAATATGTTTGATTGATTTTTCACGACCGAGCAAGAAAATAGTGTCTGGCAATTCTGGACCGTGCATTTCTCCTGAAACAGCAATACGGATTGGCATGAAAAGGTTTTTCCCTTTGATTCCTGTTTCTTTTTGAACAGCCTTAATCTGAGGGAAAATGTTTTCAACAACAAACTCATCATCAGACATAGCTTCGAGTTTGGATTTAAAAGCCTCAAGTACTGTTGGTACTGTTTCACCAGCCATAACTTCTTTTTCAGCCTCTGTCAATTCTGGGAAATCTTCAAAGAAGAGATCTGTAAGAGGGACAATTTCTTCTGCAGCTGTCATTTGTGGTTTGTAGAGTTCCACTAATTTTTCAGCTTTATCTGTTAAACGACCAGCTTCTTCCAAGAAAGGTTTGCAAAGAGCAAAGACCTTATCGAAATCTGCATTCTTAATGTAGGCGTTACTCATCCAATCCAATTTCTTCTGATCAAAGGCCGCTGGTGACTTACTTAGACGGTTTTCATCAAAAAGTTTAATGAGTTCTTCACGAGAAAAGATTTCGTCTTCACCGCCAGGATTCCAACCAAGAAGAGCAATGAAGTTAAAGACTGCTTCTGGAAGGTAACCTTTTTTACGGTAGTCTTCGATAAACTGAAGGGTGTTAGTATCACGTTTAGACAACTTCTTACCAGTTTCAGAATTGATGATAAGGGTCATGTGTCCAAACTCAGGTGCTTCCCAACCAAGAGCTTCATAAACCATGAGTTGTTTTGGTGTATTGGCAATATGGTCATCTCCACGGATAACGTGTGAGATTTGCATATCGTGGTCATCAACAACTACCGCAAAGTTGTAAGTTGGGTAACCATCTTTCTTCTGGATAACCCAATCGCCACCGATGTTACCACCTTCAAATTCGATATCTCCCTTAACGATATCATGCCATTTATAAATTCCTGACTCATTAACCGCCAAACGAACTGTAGGAACAATACCTGCCGCTTCACGTTCTGCGATGTAGGCAGCTTTTTCTTCTTCAGTCATACCAAGGAACTCGTTAATATAACGAGGTGTTTCACCTGCTGCTTCTTGACGTTCGCGCTCTGCAGCCAATTCTTCTTCAGTTACATATGACTTATAGGCTTTACCTTCTGCTAAAAGTTGATCAATATACTTTTGGTAAAGTGGCAAACGCTCTGATTGACGATAATTTTCGTGTGTTTCAGGACTTTCATCCCAGTCAATCCCCAACCAACGCAAGTTATCAAGCTGTGAACGCTCACCATCTTCAACGTGACGTTTCCGGTCAGTATCTTCAATACGGATAATGAAAGTACCGCCATGATGACGTGCATAGAGGTAGTTAAACAATGCTGTACGGGCATTACCAATGTGTAGTAGCCCTGTTGGACTTGGTGCGTAACGAACGCGAATATCTTTAGCCAAGATAAATCTCCTTTTTATGTTTCATTCTTCAGTCTTTGGATACCTATTAAGCCTAAAGTCCTTCCCTTTGGAACAACCTTAAGACGATAAGTACCCGTAGGTAACTCTAGCCCCCAAACTTTCCAAATAAAAATCTAGGAGCGAGTACCAATCTTTTTTATTATATCACAATCTAGGGGTGGTTCGAGAAATTTTGTTAAAAAACGACTACCTAAAGGTAGACGTTTTCGATAGATTACTTAACGTGTTTGGCAAGATCTTTTTGAGCTTTGTCATTAGATTTCGCTCTTTCTTTAAGCCAATCTTTATAAGCTGAGTCGTATTGTTTCTTAGTTACAATATCATCTTGAGATTTAAGATACTTGAAGTAGTATGTAGAACCTTTATCACCAGCTTGAGCATATGCTCCTGAGAATGGCTTAATACGAGAAATTACAGCGGCTGCTCCGTTATAAGTAGTCGTTGGGATATAAAGTGCACTATCCGTCAACCATGCCTGAGCTTTTGCATATTTTTCATAACGAGCTGTCAAGTCTGTTGTTTCCTTAGAAGCATCATCAACCAATTGGTCATATTCTTTAAGACCTACTTTTTCAACCGCTTGACTATTTGGATCGTCATAACCCATGAAGGACTTAGTATTTTCGCTATTTGTAGTCTTCAAGACATCAAGATAAGTTGATGGATCAAGGTAATCAGGCTCCCAAGCCACACCCACTGACAAGTCCCAATCCTCTGCCGCTGCATTTGAAGCAGAGTAAGTAATGTTGTAAAAATCATCAGTTGACAATTGGTGAAGATCAAGTACAACATTATCTTTTCCAAGAGCTGATTCAATAGATTGTTTAAGTGACTGCACTTGGTTCACAAAGATTTTATTTGACTGATTGACAGGAACATCCAAATGAATTGGGAACTGAACCCCTTCTGCTTGAAGAGCTTCTTTGGCTTTAGCAAATTCAGCCTTAGCTTTTTCTGGATTATAAAGCCCATCTTGACTATCTGCAAGATTCACACCAGACCACTCATCACCATAGCTTGGTAATTGATCCATTACCATAGTTCCGAAATCTTTACCATCTGCTTGAACAAAGTCTGGTTTAACATAGATATTACGAACGGCAGTACTACCACCCTCTTTACCGTTAAGTTGTGCAGCATAATTCGTACGGTCAATAGCAAATCCTAATGCCTGACGGAAATCTTTGTTAAGAAGAGCTGTCTTAGTTGATGTCTTTTGTTGGTCATTTTCTTTAGAGGTATGGCCATAAGTTTGACGATCGATATTAATACCAACACCTTCTACAGCTGATCCAGGTTGCGTATAGAAAATATTGTCTTTGTACTGTTTTTCAACTTTAGAATAGTTTGAGCTAGTTGGGTATAGGCGAGCTAAGTTATAGACTCCATCTGTGAAGTTACGTTCCAAGGATTCTTGGTCTGTACCATCATCGTAAGTCAATTTAACTGTATCAAAGTAGATATTATCCTTATCCCAATAATTTTCATTCTTGGTAAACTCGATAGAAGACTTCGTTGTCAAAGATTTAAGAAGGTATGGACCGTTATAGAGAATAGAAGTCGGATCTGTTGACTTACCAAAGTCTTTACCTTTAGATTTCAAGAATTCTCCATTAACAGGCCAAGTAACAGAGTAGGTCAATTTTGAATTCCAGTAAGGTTCTGGTTGACTAAGCGTATATTGCAAAGTGTAATCATCAACTGCTTTGATACCTACATTTGAGAAGTCCTTGTTGGCACCTGAAAGGTAATCATTCAAGCCCTTAACTGAGTTTTGTAGCAAATAAATCGCTTCAGAATTAGTATCAGCAGCATGCTTAAGACCTGTTACAAAGTCTTTAGCTGTTACATTGGCATATTCTTCGCCGTCTGAAGTGTACCATTTGATACCCTTACGAATCTTGTAAGTATAGGTCAAACCATCTTGAGAAACAGACCAGTTTTCAGCGACAGAAGGTTTTAGATTCCCGTATTGGTCATTTTCAAACAAACCATCAACACCGTTACTAACGGCTGTCGTCATATTTTTCTTATTTGTAGAAACATAGTCTAGGGTTGCAGGATCGCCACCGTAAACATAATTATAAGTCTTACCAGACGTCTTACTTGATGACGAGCAAGCCGTTAAAACACCTACAGATAACAGGCCTACGGCTGCCAGTAAAAATACCTTACTCTTTTTCATTCATTGCCTCCTTAAATTCGCAACGTAAAAAGTTCAAAAATCAATAATTATGTGTATACGCTTAAATTATACCATAAATTCGAAAAAGCAACACTACTTTCTGAATATTTTTTATTTTCTGCTCAAATTTCGTGTTTAGAGTAAGAAAAAAGCCTATCCGAAGATAGGCTCTTTACTACTCTTACAATGAGTTAGGATCAACTTTGATACCAGCACCTTGTGTAGTAGTGATTGAAAGGTTTGTGATGTATGTACCTTTCGCTGTAGCTGGTTTAGCTTTTTGGATTGCATCGTTAAATGCTTTGAAGTTTTCAACCAATTTTTCAGTTTCGAATGAAACTTTACCGATGATAGCTTGTACGTTACCTGCTTTATCAGCACGATAAGTGATTTTACCACCTTTAGACTCTTCAACTGCTTTAGCAACGTCCATAGTTACAGTACCAGTTTTAGGGTTTGGCATCAAGTTACGTGGTCCAAGGACACGTCCAAGACGACCAACGATTGCCATCATGTCTGGTGTTGCAACAACAACGTCAAAGTCAAGCCATCCACCGTTGATTTTAGCAACAAGTTCGTCTTCACCAACGAAGTCAGCACCTGCTGCTTTAGCTTCTTCAGCTTTAGCACCACGAGCAAATACAAGAACGCGTTGAGTTTTACCAGTACCGTTTGGCAATACCATTGCTCCACGGATTTGTTGGTCAGCTTTCTTAACGTCGATGTTAAGGTTGTATGATACTTCAACAGTAGCATCAAATTTTGCGAAGTTAGTTTCTTGTGCAAGAGCTACAGCTTCTTCTACGCTGTAAGCTTTTGTGCTGTCGATTTTCTCAAGAGCAGCACGCATTTGTTTGCTTTTTTTAGCCATGTTAATTATTTCTCCTTGTGTAATGTGGTCATAACGACTTTCATCTTCCACGTCACTCAGCGAAGTGAGACGACGTCTGTGGTTTTCTTGTTAACTGAATTAGTCAGTAACAGTGAATCCCATTGAACGTGCAGTACCTTCGATCATACGCATAGCTGATTCGATGTTTGCAGCGTTCAAGTCAGGCATTTTAGTTTCAGCAATTTCTTGTACTTGTGCACGAGTTACTGAAGCAACTTTAACTGAGTTTGGAGTACCTGAACCTTTTTCAACACCTGCAGCTTTTTTCAAAAGAACAGCAGCTGGTGGTGTTTTAGTGATGAAATCAAATGATTTATCTTCATACACAGAGATAACAACTGGGATAATCATACCAGCTTGGTCAGCTGTACGAGCGTTAAACTCTTTAGTGAATCCCATGATATTGATTCCGGCTTGACCAAGAGCTGGTCCAACTGGTGGAGCTGGAGTCGCTTTACCAGCAGGAATCTGAAGTTTTACGATGTTTTCGACTTTTTTAGCCATTTTGTAATTTCCTCCTATTGTGGTTTTGGCGGTAAGTAAGTTTTGTTACCTCCCACAAGTATGTTTTTACATACCTTATCTATTATACAGAAATTCTTTTTAGATGCAAGAATTTCTTATTAAGTTTAGGAAAAAATTTACATAAAGGCCTTTTCGAGGTAAAATAGACTTATGATTCTATATAAATTTTTTGCTATAGCATTTTTGATTCTAACACCTATCTTTGCTTTTATTATCCACCGTTTCTTCAGTTTAAAATACCTCGGGCTTAATTTTGCTGACCTTACCTTCCCTCTTTATTTTATTGAGGTAGTTGCTGTGTCAGCCCGTTTCTTTACCCATAGCTTTTTGCCTTACATCACCATTTTATTATCCTTGGCGGCTATCATTATCACGATTCAAATGCTGAGAAAAACACAATCTTTTAAATTTAAACGTTTTCTTAAGTTGTTCTGGCGTATCAGCTTTTTTATCACCAGTCTTTTCTATTTGGGGACCGTGATTCTCATTTTTATTGTTTCTTAAAAACTAGATTAACTCAGCAGATTTATTGTGTGCTGAGTTTTTTATGTCAAAACATGAAAAAAGCAGGCAACCATGCCTGCTTAACTTTTCGGTATTAGGGTTGAACTTGAGTCATTCGGCCAGTATCTACATCATAAACCGCACCGGAGATGATAACATCCTCAGGGATAAGCGGTGACTGACGAAGAATGGCCATATCTTCACGAACACTCTCTTCCACATCTGTGAATGGAAGAAAATCTTGATCAGAAACATCAACACCAAGTTCTTTATTGAGATAGGCGGTAAACTCATCGTTCTTAAAGGTCTGAGCACCACAATCTGTATGGTGAAGAACTACGATTTCTCGTGTCCCCATCTGTTGTTGAGAAATGACCAAAGAACGAATCATATCTTCCGTCACACGACCACCCGCATTACGCAAAATATGAGCGTCACCTAGTGCCAACCCCAAGGCCTGAGCAACGTGAAGGCGTGAATCCATACAAGTCACAATAGCCACCTTAGTCTTTGGTTTCAAGGGAAGATGGGCTGTCCCGTGGAGGTCAACATAGGCTTTGTTGGCATTGAGAAAGTTTTCAAAATAAGACATAATAACTCACTTTCTAATGAAGAAAATAATTTGACTATCAAATTATTTATACACTATCTTATCATCTTTTTATTAACTTGTCAGCTATTGAGTTCGCAACATAAAAAAGGAGAATAAATGCTAACAAGCATCCATCCTCCTTCAATTTATATTATGAACGTTTTGGCAAGTATCTATTAAGCAAGCCTGCAAAGGTTTGAAGATTGAGACTTTGAACATAAATTTCACCTGTTCCTCTAAAGGTATTAACAACACCCTCTCCTGTCCCAATAGACTGCCAGAAACCATTTTCCAGGTGAATATTATAATCAAGTGTCTGACTCCAGGCAACGACATGAGCATTATCAATAGTCACTTCTTGATTGTTTAGCTCAATTTTTTTAATAGAGCCGTAAGCATTTGCCAAGAGAGTTCCTTGGCCTTGGGTAGTCATTACAAAGAAACCACCCTGACCACCAAAAAGAGCCTTACCAACAGACTGGAGCTCCATTGTATAGTAAGCTGTGCCATCAAGTGCTAGAAAGGCACCGTCGTTTAGTCGGTACTGTTTTTCACCTAAATAAAGTGGAATCACTTGACCTGGAGAATCAGGGGCCAAGGCTATATAGCCGTTATTGGACTGCGAGACAACCTGAGTAATAAAGCTACTTTCGCCCGAAACCATTGAACGTCCAACTGCTTTTACAAAGCGACCTAGACCTGATCCACTAGCATTTAATTTGGTACTCAGTGTCACATTCGGTGTGTGATATACCATACTACCACGCTGGATAAAGACTGTTTCACCTTGATTAAGAGATAACTCTACTAAAGGGAACTGCATGTTGCTGTCTGTGAAAAATTGCATAATAAATACCTCCCTATTCTTAAGAAAAGTATAACATCGAACAGGTATTTTTGCAAACGCTTCCAAATTCTGGCTTCGAGACATTCTTTTAAGAAAAGACTTTTTTGAGTACTTCTCCTACCGTCGTGACCCCAATGACCTGGATACCTTCTGGAATCTTCATCCCATGAAGGGAATTCTTTGGAGCATAAATCTTAGTAAAACCTAATTTAGCAGCTTCATTAATACGCTGTTCAATGCGAGTTACTCGGCGAATCTCTCCAGTCAACCCAATTTCTCCTATAAAAGCTTCTTGTGGATTGGTTGGAAGCTCCTTGTAACTAGAAGCAATCGCAACGGCTACAGCAAGGTCAATAGCTGGCTCGTCTAATTTGACACCACCAGCTGATTTGAGATATGCATCTTGATTTTGGAGAAGAAGGCCACAACGTTTCTCTAAAACAGCCATAATGAGGCTGACGCGGTTAAAGTCTAGTCCCGTCGTTGTTCGCTTAGCATTACCAAAGACGGTCGGTGTCACCAAAGCTTGAACTTCAGCTAAAATAGGTCTGCTACCTTCCATTGTCACAACAATGGCAGAACCTGTGGCACCGTCTAGGCGTTCCTCTAAGAAAACCTGGCTAGGATTTAGCACCTCTACCAAACCACCAGACTGCATCTCAAAAATCCCAATCTCATTGGTTGAACCAAAACGGTTTTTGACTGCTCGTAAAATACGGAAGGTATGATGACGTTCCCCCTCAAAATAAAGCACAGTATCCACCATGTGTTCCAACATACGTGGCCCAGCCAGTTGTCCCTCCTTGGTCACATGTCCAACAATAAATGTGGCAATGTTATTGGTTTTGGCAATCTGCATAAGTTCAGCAGTGACTTCACGAACCTGAGAAACAGAACCTTGAACGCCAGAAATCTCTGGACTCATGATGGTCTGAATAGAGTCGATAATGAGGAAATCAGGTTTGATGGCCTCTACTTGACTGCGAACCGCTTGCATATTGGTCTCAGCATAAAGATAAAATTCGTTATCAATATCACCTAAACGTTCGCTCCGCAATTTGATTTGCTCGGCAGATTCTTCTCCAGATACATAGAGGACTGTACCCTTGTTAGCCAGTTGCGTTGACACCTGTAAGAGGAGGGTTGATTTCCCTATCCCTGGATCTCCTCCAATAAGAACCAGACTGCCCGGAACCACACCGCCACCTAAAACACGGTTAAACTCGTCCATATCAGTCTTTATGCGGGCATAATTGATTGAGGATACTCCTTTTAATTTAGTTGGTTTAGACTTTTCACCCGTCAAACTGACACGGGCATTTTTCACCTCCTGCACCTCAACCTCTTCTTCAAAAGAGGACCAAGAAGAACAGTTGGGACAGCGCCCTAGATATTTGGGTGAATTGTAGCTACATTCTCGACAAACAAAAGTTGATTTTTTCTTTGCTATGATAATTCTCCTTCTACGATTACTCCGACAGAATGCCACTTATGCAATGTTTTTTAAATTTCTTCTGGTTGGCAACTCCGACAGCGGACAAATCGACAGAAACCTGATAATTCTCCCTGACAGCTGCCAAAATAGAAGCCTTGACACAGCCATTGCCATCTACCCCTATAAACTCTAAGCTTTTAGCAGCATTCCCCTCTAAAAAATCTTTTAAATCTGGATTAGTAAAGCAAGAAGCCCGACGCTTCTCAAAGATACGAGAAGATACAAGCAGCAAGCCGGTCGCAAATTTCTTCTTTCTATCTTTTCTCTCCCAGAAAAAACGATTGAGAATATAGATAACCCGGTCGCTGGGATAGCTAGCAATTTTGTCATTTACAGCTGCAGTCAGTTCTTCATGATATGCTTTTCCTACAGCAACATAATCTGACTGCATATCTACAACTAATAAATAGTCTGCCATATTCTTTCTCTATTTCCCTGTCGATCCGAAACCACCTGTACGAACACCGTCAGCTTCATCTCCATCTACAATTAAGAAGGGCATAAAGACACCTTGAACGATGCGTTCGCCAACTTCAAGAGTCACGGGCTGATCCGTAATATTTTTCATCTGGGCGAAGATGTGACCCTCATTTCCTGGATTTCCATAGTAATCGCCATCAATAACTCCAACAGAGTTGATCAAGACCAGACCTTTTTTGCGAGGATTAGAAGAACGATCATAAAGATATAGCACCTCACCCGCTTGCATATAAGCCTTGACCCCAGTTGGGACGAGGACGATTTCTCCTGGTGCAATCACTGTGCGCTCTGCCACCTTTAAGTCGTAGCCAGCTGCATGAGCTGTCTCCCGTTTTGGCAGTAAGTCCTGATTTGTATAGGTTGATACAAGTTCAAATCCACGAATTTTTGTCATTATTTTTCCTTTCGATACATCTATAAATTAATTCTTGTAAAACTAGCCATGCTAGCTTCAGACTTTTAAATCTATCCCATTATAATCTATTCGAAATAAGATGACAAAGGTAATAGTCTAATCACTTTCTCATTAAACGAAGATTGACTTTTAACTAGGAAAACGCTAACATAGTATTAGATATAATACTTTTAAGGAGAATTGTCATGAAATTCATCGGACTTGTTGGTACGAATTCAAAACGTTCAACTAATAGACAATTATTGCAATATATTCAGAAACATTTTGCAGATAAGGCAGACATCGAACTTGTTGAAATCAAAGACCTCCCTGTCTTTAACAAACCCGCTAACAAACAATTGCCAGAAAGTGTCCTTGAAATCGTTAAAAAAATCGATGAGGCTGATGGGGTTATTATTGGAACACCTGAGTATGACCACTCAATTCCAGCTGTTCTCATGAATGCTTTAGCTTGGGTCTCATACGGTGTTTTCCCTCTTTTGAATAAGCCTGTTATGATTACAGGAGCATCTTATGGAACTCTAGGAGCTTCTCGTGCACAGCTACAACTTCGTCAAATTTTGAATGCTCCAGAAATCAAAGCTAATGTGCTTCCAGACGAATTCTTGCTTTCACATTCCCTTCAAGCTTTTGATAGCAATGGTGATTTAGTTGACCTCGATGTCATCAAAAAATTAGATGCTATTTTCGATGACTTCCGTCTCTACGTCAAAATTACTGGTAAACTCTCACATGCTACAGAGTTATTACATAAAGAAGCTGAAGACTTCGACTGGGAAAGCCTATAAGACAGGAGAATATAAACTATGAAATTTGTTGGACTCGTTGGAGCAAATTATGACCAATCATATAACCGTAAACTGCTCGAATTTATCAGAAGACATTTTAAAATAAAATTTGAACTTGAAGTTTTAGAAATTGATGAAGTTCCTATGTTTAACCAAGATGAAAAATGGGATGAAAGTTTCCAACTTCGCTTACTTAATAACAAAATTACACGCGCTGACGGTGTCATCATTGCAACACCTGAGCACAACCACACTATCTCTGCAGCACTTAAATCAGTATTAGAGTGGCTATCATTCGAAGTGCACCCTTTTGAAAACAAGCCTGTAATGATTGTTGGTGCTTCTTACTACGACCAAGGAACTTCACGTGCCCAAGTGCATTTGCGTAAAATCCTTGAAGCACCTGGCGTCAATGCCTATACACTTCCAGGTAATGAATTCTTGCTTGGAAAGGCTAAAGAAGCCTTTGACCTTGAGGGAAACATTACCAACGAAGGTACTATTAATTTCCTTGAACAATGCTTAGACAATTTCATCCAATATGTAGGAGTGGTTTCTAAATTGAAAAAACCAAAACCAATTGAACCTGAAGACTTGGATTGTAACAACCCAATCGCTACAACTGTTACCGAAGTTGATCCTGACGATCCAGAGTGGGTAGAAAAAGTAGCTGAAATCACTGGTGCGGTATCTGGTGATACCTACGTGAAATTGGACCACGGTATTTTGACGGTTAATCAAATTGACATGTTCCTCAAGGCTATGCCATTTGAATTGACCTATGCCGATGATAACAACCAGTTCCTCTACTACAATAACGCCCATCAAGATCCTGATACTATGTTCGCCAAACGTGTACCACCTCAATCTGGTAGCCGTATGTCAACTGTTCACGGCTCACTTCCACCAGCTCGTATGAAAAATGTGGAATGGGTTATCGGTACACTTCGTAATGGTAACCAAGAATATGTTCGTACGATTGTTCCAGGGTCACCTGAAGGAGTTATCAATACGCATAACTATCAGGCTATGTACTATGATGATGGTTCTTATGCAGGAATCAATGAAATCGTCTTTAACTTTAAACCATGGCTTGACTGGTATCTCGAAACAACTGGTCAACGCCTTGTCGGAGGAAGCGGTCCTTTTGCACCAGCTGCAGCTAGTCATGGCGGTAGCGACGCCACATCTGGTGCATCAGATGCGGGTGGTCATGGTGGCGACGCAGCCCCAGCCGCAGATGCCACATCTGGAGCATCCTCATATTAAGACTTGGAAAAGTTGGGACAACTGTCCTGACTTTTTTTCATGGTCATCCTAGATTAAGTTTCACTCGAGCTTGCGCATTTGCCATGCTCCATGCTACATATTTTAGAGGTAAACCTATGTCTCAATTTCAAGAAAAAGTATTCGCTGCTTGTGCTAAAAAAGAAGCTCTCTTTGACGAAAGTCTGGGGCGCTATGCCTTGCGTTCTATGCTTGCAGGAGCTTATCTTACCATGTCGACTGCTGTAGGAATTATTGGTGCAGATGTTATCGCAACAGGTATTCCAGCCCTTTCTCGTTTTGTCTTTGCCTTTATCTTTGCCATCGGACTGGTCTTCGTTCTCATATTCAATGGAGAGTTGGCTACTTCAAACATGATGTTCCTGACCAGTGGTGCCTATTATGGTAAAATCAAATGGAGCAAGGTGTGTACCATCCTCCTCTACTGTACCTTCTTTAATTTTATCGGCGCCCTTATCTTGGCCTGGTTCTTCAACCAATCCTTCTCTTTCCAACATTTGACTGACAAGAGTTTCTTAGTTACCGCTGTCTCAACCAAGCTTGGAAAAACAGATTGGATGAACTTTACAGAAGGTATTACAGCGAATATGTTCGTTAATATTGCCATCTTGGGCTACATGCTCCTCAAAGAAGAATCTGCTAAGATTTTCATTGCGCTATCAGCTATCTTTATGTTTGTATTTTTGATTAATGAACACTTGATTGCTAACTTTGCCTCTTTCATGTTGCTCGGTTTCAACGGTGTGCGTGATGCTGTGGATAATTTCACTTTGGCAAATATTCTACGTCAGTGGATAGTCGTTTTCTTCGGTAACTGGATTGGCGGAGGTATTTTCATTGGTTTGGCATACTCTTGGCTCAATAAAACTAAAACACCTCACATTGATTAGGAGACCTCATGCGTCAAAAGACATTCATCAAACAAACCAGTCTAGCTATTCTACTCTATTTTATTTGCCTAGCCCTTGCAGTTGCCATTGATTTAATCTTTTTCAAAGTCAAAAATATGTATCATACGCCTGCTTTAGCTGCTATCTTTGCAGGTTGGGTCTATTTGGGGCTTATCAGAAAAACAAAACAATTTGGAGCTATTACCTGTCTGGGTATCTTTATGTCACTCTTCTTCTTTGCCTCTGGGCACTTTGTTCTAGCCTTTCTTCCTAGCTTTTTAGCTGGCCTTGTCGCTGATTTTCTAGCTAAGAAAGGGAACTATGAGAATAATAAACTTAATCTACTCTCCTATATGATCTTTTCTCTAGGAAACTTAGCACCCATTATCACCATGTGGCTTGCGCCCAAAGCTTATATCGCACAACTCCTGGCCAAAGGGAAAACTCAAGATTATGTAAATCAAGTTATGGTTCCCTTTACAGGCAGTCATATCTTAATCCTGATTGGAGGAACGCTCATGGCTGCCCTCATTGGAGGCTACATTGCCCAAAATTGGCTGAAAAAATAAATGGCAATCAGCCTTCCTAACAGAGAGTACAAGACAAACATGCTTTTCTTATGTTATAATGAGAAAGAATACAGTCTTTTTCTACTTTGTTAGAAAGGACCTAAAGGGAGACCTAATGATGAAAAAACAAAAAATCGCTGTCTTGGGCCCTGGTTCATGGGGAACTGCCCTTGCTCAGGTACTCAACGACAACGGACACGAGGTCCGTATTTGGGGAAACATCCCTGAACAAATTGATGAAATTAACGAGAAACACACCAACACCCGCTACTTCAAGGATGTGGTTTTGGATGAAAACATTAAAGCCTACAAGGAACTGTCTGAAGCCCTAGATAGTGTCGACGCTGTTCTCTTTGTTGTTCCAACCAAGGTTACTCGCTTAGTTGCTAAACAAGTTGCCGAACTTTTGGACCACAAAGTCGTTGTCATGCATGCTTCAAAAGGATTGGAACCCGGAACACACGAACGTCTTTCAACAATCCTTGAAGAAGAGATTCCTGAGGAACTTCGCAGTGACATTGTTGTCGTATCTGGTCCAAGCCACGCTGAAGAAACTATCGTTCGCGATATCACTTTGATTACAGCAGCATCTAAGGATCTTGAAGTGGCACGCTATGTCCAAGGCATTTTCAGTAATAACTACTTCCGCCTCTACACCAATTCAGATGTGATTGGTGTTGAAACAGCTGGTGCTCTTAAAAACATTATCGCGGTAGGTGCAGGTGCCCTCCACGGTATGGGATATGGGGACAATGCTAAGGCAGCCGTTATTACTCGTGGACTTGCAGAAATTACTCGTCTTGGTGTGAAACTCGGTGCCGATCCTTTGACTTACAGCGGTCTATCTGGGGTTGGTGACCTTATTGTTACAGGAACTTCTATCCATTCACGTAACTGGCGTGCCGGGGATGCGCTCGGTCGTGGTGAAAAACTAGAAAACATTGAACGTAACATGGGAATGGTTATCGAAGGTATTTCAACCACAAAGGTTGCCTACGAAATCGCCCAAGAACTCGGTGTCTACATGCCAATTACAACAGCAATCTACAAATCTATCTATGAGGGTGCTGATATCAAGGAATCTATTCTCAATATGATGTCCAATGAATTGCGCTCTGAAAATGAATGGGATAAAAAATAAAAATCTAAGGAGTTCTCATGAAAAATCAAAAAGTTAGAAAAGCTATCATCCCCGCTGCAGGACTCGGAACACGCTTTTTACCAGCTACTAAGGCCTTGGCCAAAGAAATGTTGCCAATCGTTGACAAGCCAACCATCCAATTTATCGTTGAAGAAGCCCTCAAATCAGGTATTGAAGATATCTTGGTGGTTACTGGTAAGTCAAAACGTTCTATCGAAGACCACTTTGATTCAAACTTCGAGTTAGAATACAACTTGGAACAAAAAGGTAAGACAGACTTGTTGAAATTGGTTAATGACACCACTGCTATCAACCTCCACTTTATCCGTCAAAGCCATCCGCGTGGTCTTGGAGATGCAGTTCTTCAAGCCAAAGCATTTGTCGGAAATGAGCCATTTGTTGTCATGCTTGGTGACGACCTCATGGATATCACTAATGACAAAGCAGTACCTTTGACTAAGCAGCTCATTAACGACTATGAGGAAACACATGCATCAACCATTGCAGTTATGCCTGTACCTCACGAAGAAGTTTCTTCATATGGTGTCATCGCCCCTCAAGGCAAAGGCGAAAATGGACGTTATAGCGTTGAAACTTTCGTTGAAAAACCAAATCCAGAAGATGCACCAAGTGATCTTGCTATCATCGGACGTTACCTTCTAACACCTGAAATTTTCGGTATTTTGGAAACTCAAAAACCAGGTGCTGGAAACGAAGTCCAACTGACTGATGCCATCGATACACTTAACAAGACACAACGCGTCTTTGCTCGCGAATTTACTGGAAACCGTTATGATGTCGGTGACAAATTCGGATTCATGAGAACGTCTATCGATTACGCACTTAAACATCCTCAAGTTAAAGATGACCTCAAGCAATACCTCATTGACTTGGGCCACAAACTTGAAGGCAAAGCAGCTAAAAAAGACTAAAATAAAATCCATCGAACATAACATTCGATGGATTTTTCATATGACTTAAAAATAAGTGAATCCTAGAAGAATCAGCAATAGTAAAATATAGGTTAAAAGAGCTGTAGAACGCCAACCTCTACTAAATAAGCGACTTTCAACCTTGTTCGCCAAAAAGATAGCGGCAAGAGCACCTCCAACTAAACCACCGAGATGGCCTATAATCCCAACACTAGGTGTAAAAAGGTTGAAGATTAAGTTAATAACAATCAAAGCCAAATAATTACGGCCTAACTGATTAAGCAAGGGGCTGTGACTGTAATAACCAAGAATCACAACAGCCGCAAAAAGTCCAAACAAGGATGTCGAAGCACCAGCTGCAATAACATTAGGCGTAAAAAGTAAGGTAAAGGCATTGCCCATAACACCAGCTAACAAATAAAGCCCTAGAAAACGTGGAGTCCCAAAAATCTGCTCAGCCATTTTCCCCATAAAGTAAAGAGCAAGCATATTAAATAGAAAATGCTCAACACCTATATGCACAAAAATTGGTGTTACAAGACGCCAAAGGTTCAAGGGACTGTACTGAACAAACGCACCGTACATAGCTCCCATCTTAAAAAGGCTCAAAGGCGAAGTCGCTTGAAAGCCGTTTAAAAGATATTGACAGATAAAAGTCAACGTCGTAAGCCCCAACAATAGATAGGTTGCTGGGTATTTTTTCCACTCATTTACTGGCATGTGACGACCTCCTTAACAGGAATATCATAGCTGTCTGGTTGAAAATCATGTTTCTGGCAAGGATAAACCGTACTAACTGTATCCCCTTCAAAATCAGACAAATAGCGGTCATAGTAACCTGCTCCGTAACCAATGCGATAGCCTTCATCATTGAAAACTACTCCTGGCACATGAATCAAATCAATCTCTGATTTTTCCACAGCCAAATCAGACGCAGGTTCCATCAAGCCAAAAGAGGTAGCAACAAGATTATCTGGATCATAATCCACAAAAATCATTCGACCTTGTTTATATGTTTTAGGAATCAAAAGTCGTTTACCATCCTTTAAAGCCTGATTGATTAAAAGACTGGTATCATATTCATGAGGAAAAGACAAATAAGTCGCAATCACCTGAGCCTCTTTATAAGCAGGTAAGGCAATCAATTGCTCCAAAAGATGTTTATCTATCTTAGCCTTAGTCTCAGGTTCTTGTGAAGTTAATTGAGCCAAGACTGTTTTTCTAAGTTCATTTTTCATAGGTTTATCATATCAAAAAATCTACCAAAAGTCAGACTTGGTAGATTTTTTAGCTTTATCGACTCTGATTAGGCTTCTGCCTTGTGTTTAAGGAATTTTCCAATTTCAGCCACTGCAAAAGCGAGGGCATCTTCGTTTGGACTCATCTTAGGATGGTGAAGTGCATATGGTGTGTCGATTCCCAACCAGAACATGACACCAGGAACCTTACTAAGCAAATAACCAAAATCCTCTCCAGTCATAGCCGGTGGACAATCGATCAGGTTAACTTCTGGGCTAGCATCAAAGAAGGCCATCAACTCTTTGGCCAAGACTGGATTATTTTCCACAGGAAGATAACCACCTTGTTTCAACATGATATCCACTTCCATACCAAAGCTAGCTGCTACACCTTCTGCAATCTGGCGCACACGCTTCTGGATAAGGAGACTCATTTCCTGAGTAAGGGTACGAATAGTTCCATAAACCTCTGCAGTTTCAGCGATAACATTATTAGTAGTTCCTGCATGGAAAGAACCAAAGGTAACTACCCCACCCTGAATAGGGTCAACATTACGACTGACAATCGTTTGCACTTGAGTAATAAAGTAAGAAGCTGCTACAAGAGCATCATTGGCCTCATGTGGAAAGGCCGCATGTCCACCTTTCCCCTTGAAAGTAACAAGGACTTCACAAGTCCCAGCAAAAAGGGTACTTGTGTTAGTCGCAATATCACCTACCTTGAAATCTGGACGGACGTGGAGGCCATAGAACTCATCTGGCAACCAATCTCCAAAGGCACCATCTTCATACATAAGCATACCACCAGCTTCATTTTCTTCGGCTGGTTGGAAGAGGAAGAGCATATCATTTTTAGGCTGTACTTGAAGCATCTGGTCCAAAAGACCAAGTGCTGTGGTCATGTGCATATCGTGTCCACAAGCATGCATACGACCTTCATGAGTAGACTTGAAGTCAAGATCTGTTTCCTCTACGATTGGGAGGCCATCAATATCTGTACGCCAACCAATGGTTTTTTCAGGAGCATGCCCGTGAAGATAGACAAGAATTCCTGTACGCCAAGTACGTTGCTCCACAAAGTCCTTACCTTCAGTCATTTCAACAATACGTTCTAAGAGGTAAGCCTGAGTTTTAAATTCTTCCAAACCAATTTCAGGAATTTGGTGAAGGTCTCGTCTGATTTTAATTAAATCAAGTGTCATGTTTTTACCCTTTTTATTGTCTTATTTTATAGAGAATCTAGAAATAGAGGCCTTACAGGCCTCTACTATCAATATGTTACAAGTTACGCAAAGCGTCTTCGAGTGCTGTTTTTTGTTGTGTTTTTTCATCGATTTCCTTGATGATACGAGCTGGAACACCAGCTACAACCACATTTTCAGGAACATCTTGAGTAACGATAGCTCCAGCAGCAACGACTGAACCGTTACCAACTTGAACACCTTCAATAACAACAGCATTAGCACCAACAAGAACGTTGTCACCGATACGAACTGGGTCTGCTGAAGCTGGTTCAATTACTCCAGCAAGGACCGCACCCGCACCGATGTGGCTGTTTTTACCAACAGTAGCACGGCCACCAAGGATTGCGCCCATATCAATCATAGTACCAGCACCAATTTCAGCACCGATGTTGATAACAGCACCCATCATAACGACAGCATTATCTTCGATAGTTACTTGGTCACGGATAATAGCGCCTGGTTCGACACGCGCATTAAGGTGACGTTTATCCAGCAATGGAACAGCTGAGTTACGGCCATCTTGTTCCACAACATAGTCCTTGTTTTCAGTCAAATTCGCAAGAAGTGGTTCGATATCTTTCCAGTCTCCGAAAAGAACATTACCAAGCTTAGTGACAGAAGCTGGAACAGCAGTTGCCAATTCCCCTTCAAAAGTTACTTTAACATTCGTTTTCTTTTCAGCATTACCGATAAAAGCGATAATTTCTTGTGCAGACATTTTTTGTGCAGTCATGAGATTCTCCATTCACATAAAGTTAGGAATTATTATACCAAAAATTCTGATAATTGTCTTTGCTTTTGCCAAATAGAGTGTATTTTTATGTAAAATTTGTCTTTAGAGCCTCTATGTCAGTAATCACTCGATCTGGTTTGATTGGGGAATTCTCCAACTCTCGACGAGAATAAGGGAAGGTATTCAGCAAGATACCATCGATCCCAACTGCCTCAGCCACAGCAATATCAGTCGTCAGGTCATTTCCCACCATGACAGTCTCAGATGGCTTTAACCCATGATCATCCAAAACTTGCTTTAAAAATTCAGGTTGAGGCTTACAGATACCCACATCCGAAGACAGGTAAATGGCATCAAAGTAAGATCTTAACTCCATTAAGTCAATCTCAGCATTAGTAAAGGCTGCTTGAGCATTAGACAAGAGATAGAGACGACAGCCCTGCTCTTTTAGAAAGGTCAAAACCTCCTTGGTATGCGGATAAGCTAACAACTGCTTACGAGATAAGACGCGAAATACCATAGCTATCAGTTGGCCCCAATCTTCTGGCTGATTATGACAACTAGACTGAGACCGCCCATCTACATAAAGCTGGTTGAAAATGTGAGCTAAATCAACCTCTGGATAACCAACTCCTTTAATCTCTATTAACTCCTTACGAGTCTGAGCCACACGCTTAGCATAAGATTTTTTAAGACCTTCACCCTTATAATCCGCCCCATAAGCTTGGTAAAGTTGGGCTAATTTATCCCATAACATAGGATCCTTCTCATCGGTTAGGATATCAACCAAGGTACCATAGAAATCAAAAATGTAGTTCTTATAGGCTCTATTTTTCATCACTTTTTACCCATTACTGAAACTTTCTTACTTATTGCTCCCATCATACACCTTTTAGGAAGACCAAACAAGCTAACTGAGATATTTTCCCATCAAAAAAATCCCAACGACTGTTAGGATTGCTTATCATCTCTAATACGACCAATCAGCAGCTCTCCCGCAACGGTTAATTGCGTCACTGAAGTCAAGTCCAAAGTATCCTTATTGGCATGGAAGAAAAGAGGTGTCATCTCAGCAAATGTTTGAACATGCTCTGATGGCATAGACCAAGTCTTAGCAATCGTCACACGCTCCAAAAGCTCACAAGACTCTTGAAAATGTTCCAGAACATCCTGGTTAGAATAAGCCTGCGCCTCCGGTAACAGTTGGCGAAACTCTTTAAGATGATCTTCGTGAGGAATAACCTTGAAAATCAAGCCTTGATCAGACAAAAGTCTTCCAAATTCTTGATAATTAGCTGGTGAAAAGATATCTAAAATGACATCGATACTGTGTTCACGTAAGGGCAATTGAGCCAAATCACCAACGAACCAAGCTACGTTTTTCTGAGGATTTTGACGTGCCGCAAGAAGGATTGAATCCTTAGCCAAGTCAAAGGCCATGAAATCCTTGTCAAACTCTTGAGCCAACTGACGGCTATAATAGCCTTCACCACAGGCAACATCTAACACGTGCGAGTGTCCAGGAAGGTCACGCAAGCGCTCTGAAATCACCTTCAGGATAGGATCGTAATAGCCTGCTGCTAAAATCTGACTCCTCTTTTCAAAAGAAGCCATATCATAGTGCTTATCTCCCTTAGTCTGTCTTAAAAAATTGACAAAGCCCTGCTTAGCTATATTAAAGGTATGCCTATTCTGACAAACCAAGCTAGACAAATCCAAATGCATTGGCACCTGACAGATTGGACAAGCAAAAAGGCTCTCTTGATCTTTAAAAACACTAAATTTGGCCATAAATCCTCCTTAACACAAAAAAAGAGCACACACCTGAAATCGCTTAGGGCTGCTGGATTCCTCCCCTGACCCGCTTCACGCACAGATGTTGCTCCGAAAAATATTATACCATAAATCGAAGTGATTGCAAGTAGAGAACTTACGATAAGACTAGCTAGACCTATCCCCTATCAATCCCCTTTGTTTCCTCCCGTTAGTATAAGCTTTGGTAAAGTATAAAACTTACCATAGTGACATTTATGTCACTACTTTTTTATTTCTCGACGCCTTATAATAAATCCATAGCTTGAGGGAAGCTCCATAAGCCAGTGACATGACTGATTTTATTGAAAGGAGAAGTCATGTTTAACATATCACTTAACTCGCGGTGAGAGGGTATGAGATTTAAAAATTCACCAAAAATAAAAAAAGGAGAATGACAATGATTAACAAAGAAATGAACACTTCTGATTTAGCCTCAGTAACAGGAGGCGGATGGAAGACCAACCTTGCCGTTGGAGGGCTCTGCCTAGCTTCAGGACCTATTGGAACTATGATTTGCCTTGGTGCCTACAACGGCTACATGGATACTGCTCGATAAGAAGAAAGGACAATATGAACAATGACTAAAACAATCAACAACCGTAAGAAAATGACTACCCAAGAACTCGAAATCGTATCAGGTGGTACTGTTCCTTGGGCTGCTATTTCAGTAGGAATTGCTGGCGCAAAACTGACTTATGATCTAAGCTATGCTGCGAGTAAATCTTTCTACAATCTCACACACTAATAAAAGAACTTAACTTCAACTGACATCTCCAAGATTTTGAGGATGATAACTTATGAAACATACAAGAAATCAAACAAATGATACTACTGCTAATCAGTCACCTAAAATGAACAACTATTTACTCGTAAAAATCGCTTTAGCTGGAATTATCAGTAGCCTACTTCTCATACTCCTAATCAACCTTATCTTTCATGTACGATTAGGAACACCAATTATTGACACTAATTTGAAATCCGCTTTTGGAACACTTCTCCTCTTCATGCCTATTTTTCTTTTGACAAGAGAGCAAGAAAAAAATAAAGCATAGAAAGAGTGACTTAAACTGTCTTCAGGAAAACAAAAATACTCATCTTCCATTAAAAATGCAAGTCCAAAGGGACTTGCACTTTTGTTTACATATCTTGCATTGTTTCTAATTTAGCCAATCGTTTGGCTTCTTTTTTGCGTTCGCGACTCTGGCGGAAAAAGTCTTGCATAATCTTAGCACAGTCCGCCTCCATGACACCAGTCTCAACTTCTACGCGATGATTGAGACGCTCATCGCTTAGGATATCATAAAGGCTACCTGCACCACCAAATTTTTGATTGCATGCTCCATAGATAACTTTGGGAATACGAGCCAGGCCAATGGCCCCACTACACATGACACAGGGTTCAATAGTCACAAAAAGGGTGCAGTCTAACAAACGCCAGTTGCCCACAGTTCTATTGGCCTCCTGAATGGCCATGACCTCTGCATGCATAATAGCTTGATTGAGCTCCTCACGCGCATTATGCCCACGACCAACGATTTCTCTATCCTTAACAATAACACAACCAATTGGAATTTCTGCTTTATCTAGAGATTTTTGGGCCTCCTTAAGAGCCTCAGACATAAAGAACTCTTTATCTTCTTGGCTATAGTCAAGCATTAGTCTTACTCCTGTTCCAAGATTAACGAGATGACGTCTCGCTTCGTCCTTCTATTATAGCATAAGAAAAACATTCCCTTTCTAAAGGACACAAAAAAAGCTAAGACGAATCATCCTAGCTTCAAACACATTAGTCTGGTGAGTCTTAGGAATCACACCAATGTGTTCCCCCAAGGCTAGACGAAAAGTCAACGACCGCTTAACATCCTAATTCATATGTCAGTCGGAGTGTCATAGTCAATTGTCTGTGAAATCAATTATGGACCTGTGGTCTCACAACAATAAACAAAAATGCAACTGCCTCAAACAATTGCAAGGATAGTGTTCTAGTTGTGATATTTCACACTTTCCTCCCAAACAAATAATGCCTACTATAAAAGTAACTTTTATAGCTTTTTCCTTACCCACCTATAGTTTATCACGAAACCTCTATCATTTAATTTAAAAATTGGTAATAAAACAATGATATAAATGAGAAAGAACTGTTAATTGTGTACACTGTTTTGGCTAATTAACCAAATAGCAAAAAACCATGTTATAACTGCATTTTAAGGTTTTTCGAATAACTTTCTCTACTCTATCTATACTTTTAACCCCCTATCATCCTAAGTCTTATCTAATTTTACTGTTTATTAGTCTAACAGGTGTTTAATGTTTTATCTCCAACAATTCTTCAAAACAAGATATGGAACAAGATAATGATTTTTTTTTGAGAGGTAGCTTCAAAGATAGTAGACCTAGATAGCTAGACAAAGGATAAACTAGAAGGGAAGTTCTTCTTCCAAGACGAGGTCAGCCAAGTCATTGTCAGGATTATTTTCCCTAACAGCACGCTGAGCACGACTCTCCAGAAGTTGGAAAGAGGAACAAAGCACTTCAGTAACGTAATGGGTTTGACCATCCTTATCATACTTACGGGTACGAAGCTCACCATCAAGAGAAATTAAACTCCCCTTGCTAGCATAAGAGGCTAAGGTCTCAGCCAAACGCCCCCAGACAACCACTGTAATAAAGTCAGCCTCACGCTCACCATTTTGCGTCTTATAGCGACGATTAACCGCAACTGTAACACGTGTAAAAGACCTATCGCTAGCAGTCTTAACCATTTCAGGAGTCGCTGTCAAACGTCCAATTAAAATAACTTTGTTATACATTTTTTTACCTCCACCTATCTATTCGTAAGTGGAAGTAAAAAATAGATTATTTTAAATAGCTTTACAGATTCTCTCGAGAGGATTCTTACTAACACTCCAGTCTACATATCCAAATTGTCCTAATAATCCTAGTAAATAGAAGGTTATTACTTTTCTAGTAATACTGCTCTCTCAGATATTTTCATGACAGCAGTTGAATGATAAATTTTCTCTACTCGTTTAGCTAGCTCAACGTTTTTGAACTACAATTTCCCATGAAGCAGGACCGACTTGATCAAAGCGCGTCACAGGATAATCATTATCTGCAGCCCAGTTTGGTATACTTTCCGTTGCTTGCGTACAATCGAAAGCTATCAACAACTCATCACCTGTAGCTAATTCAGCCATTTTTTTCTTCGCATCAATCAATGGGAATGGACATACCAATCCACCCGTTTCAAGTTTTATCAAAGCCATATGATATTCTCCTCTTAATTTTTGTTGGGTTTTACAAAGATAATATAGGAAGCCGTCCAAACACCTAAAATAGTCACTGGTAAAGCAATCCATCCCTTACTAGAAAAAATTGCTGTAGCTGTTAAACCATTACCAATCGTACAGCCACCAGCCCATGAAGCACCGATTCCCATAAAAATACCCCCTAGTGTGCTCTTACCGATGGTTGACAAGTCTGGCAAGCGCCAACGAAACTCTCGAGAACCCTTTGCAGCAAGAAAGGAACCAAGAAAAATCCCCAATACAAGAAAAACACCCCAACCAAGCTGTTTACTATCTCCTGTAATAATATAACTAATTAGATGTGCTGAGGGAGTTGTAATCCCTAGCCCTCCAACACGACCCGTCAACTGACTAGCAGGCCAAGCAATAAAAGCAACAAGACCTATTAGAAGTCCTGCAAAATATTTATGGTAAGTTTTCTCAAAAAGATAGTGTCTCACTCCCTTATATTTTGATGGAAGCGAAGCAATCTGACGTCTGGGCTTACGTAACTCTCGAATGACAACAAAACTTGTTATAGCTACTAAGAAAACAAGAAAATACCAAACCGGAACTCCTAATTGACCAGCTAAATCATCATTAATTACCCATCGCTTGGCTATTAATTGATTCAAAGGAACAAGAAATCCTGATTTCATAGCTGCTGCACTTGTCATATAAAAGAATAGTGCAACCCAACTACCTAGGAGACCTTCACCGGCACGATACCACGTTCCTGTGGCACATCCCCCAGCAAGAACAATTCCAATACCAAATAGATAGGAGCCCACAATTGCTCCTAACACGGAAAATTCTTCATAAGGGTTTCCAATAATACCTAATTTAACCAGGGAAAGTACTCCTATACTTTCTACTGTGATTGCAATAAGAAAAGCGTAAAATAATGTATTATTACGTGCAATGTACATGTCTCGGAAACCACCAGTCAAGCAGAAACGAGTTCGTTGCAAAATGAATCCAAATATCAGACCAATGAGCCCACCAGAAAGAACAGTTGTAAGCATAAGTACCTCCTAAAATAAATGTTGATTACATTTTAAAAAAAATATTGTAACTTGCATAATCTTTCTTTTTTATGATTGGCTATAAACTTTCTTTATGACAAACAAAAAAACGGCTTATTTACCGTTTCTTGTCTTATTTACCCTTTCCAGTGTTTGGCTGGATCAAAAGCCTCACCAACTACTGCTGAATCATCAAGTTCAATAATACCACGTTTTTGTGGAGCATTTGGAAGTGCCAACTCACGTGGGGCACACATCATACCATAACTATCTTCACCACGAAGCTTTCCTGGGAAGATAAGGGCACCACTAGGCATCATAGCACCAGGAAGGGCTACGATAGTTTTAAGACCAAGCGCTGCGTTTGGTGCTCCTGCAACGATTTGGACCTTCTTATCACCGATATTCACTTGGCAGATGTTAAGGTGATCACTATCTGGATGTGCAACCATTTCATCAATTTGTCCAACCACAAAAACTGGACCTTGTGTATTTTCCAAACGCTCTTCAAAGCCTTCTTTAGCCAATTCCTTGTTCAAGACAGCTACATCTTGGTCTGACAAGAAAACTTGACCGTTACCTTCGATATCAATGAGGCTTGAGGCTTCAAAAATATTCCAAGCAAGAGTCTTGCCTGTTTCATCAGCTGTGACACGCGCCACCTTACCTTTACGTTCTACGCTACGTTTGATGTCTTTAGTATCTTCCAAGATAACCAACAAAACGTCGCCAACTTGTTCCTTATTGTATGCAAAAATCATGGATTCTCCTTCAATAGTTCTTTTATAGATTTTAAAATCGACTGACATGCCAAGAATCATCATTACTACCATAGCGATAACTAATCTTGTCAATTTTCCAGTCACTCTCTGTTAATTTTACGATAAATTGTTTATGGTACCAAAAATCATTCCCATAGGAAAATTCGAGAAACATCTTAGCCTTACTCTTCATAATAAACTTAACTCGACAGGGCTCTAACACAAAATCATAGGTACCTGGAGAACCAAAAGAAGCTGAAAAACCTCTTTTATAACAGTTATCAGTCAAGTGTTTTTGAGCTAAAGGAGTCAACTTCACTTTAAATTCATCAAATAACTCCATTTCTCCAGGAATAGTTTGATGTGTAGGAAGATTATTTTCCTTTTTGTAGGTGTTTATTTCTTGGTGTTTTAGGAAGATATCACTTTCAATTTTGGAATGCTCTACTAAAACTTGGCATAATTCTTCGATGATCCTCTCATTTTTTTCTGTCAGATACTTTTCTTTGGTTTCTGAAATATCAAAAGAGATGTTAGGAAAGTGATTTATTTTCATCTTTTAAATCTCCGACAAAAAGGCATTGATTTCTTCTTTGGTTTTACGAGCTTTATTGACCAAGCGTCCCAATTCCTGACCTTTCTGAGTCACGACAAAACTTGGGATACCAAAAATATTCCAAGTTTGTGCCAAAGCCATATAATCATCACGATTAACACTCACAAAGGTCATATCTGGATGGAGGGCTTCGATTTCAGGCATAACGGGATAGATGAACTGGCAGTCTGGACACCAGTCGGCAGTGAAAAAGAAAACCACCTTTTGATCACTTTCGACATAGCTTGCCAGTTCTTCAAGATTCTTAGGAATAATCATACCTGCTCCTCCTCATAGGTCAAGATATCCTCTGCATAAACAAAGCTATAGGCACGTCCATCCTCTAAGACGATACCTCCTGTAAGCCCTGGATTTTCCTTATCAGTGGGATTCGTATAGAGGACTGCGATAGTCCCCAGGTGTGATAATTCTTGTCTAATATCTTGGATTAATGCAGCTTTCTTCATTTCTGCACGTGACTGTCTATACTTCTCTGCCATTGCCAAGAGACCTAAAGCTCCTACGCCTCCAGCAAACAAGGCCAATGTTTTACGTTTCATAAGAAACATTTTACCATAATTTTAGATGAATGGGGAGAGGCTACCTATCTCTTAAGAATCGTGCTAAAATAGTAGCAAGTACTACTCAAGGAGGATTTTATGACTACCCTATTTGACAAGATTAAAGAAGTAACTGAACTCAGTGCCACTTCAGGATTTGAAGCGCCAGTACGCGACTACCTTCGCCAAAATATTACACCACTCGTAGATGAGGTCCAAACAGATGGTCTCGGTGGTATTTTCGGTATCAAACATAGCCAGGCGGAAAATGCCCCTAAGGTGCTCGTGGCTGCCCACATGGACGAAGTTGGGTTTATGATTAAGGAAATCAAGGCAGACGGGACTTTCCGTGTCGTCGAACTTGGTGGTTGGAACCCACTGGTTGTCAGCTCTCAACGCTTCACCCTACACACTCGTGATGGCCGTATCTATCCTGTCATCTCAGGTTCGGTGCCACCTCATTTCTTACGTGCCAGCGGCGGAGCTTCAAGTCTTCCTAGTGTTTCTGATATCGTCTTTGATGCTGGTTTTGCCAACCAAGAAGAGGCTAATGCCTACGGTGTTTTCCCTGGTGATGTCATCATTCCTGAATCAGAAACGATTCTCACAGCCAATCAAAAGAATGTCATTTCTAAAGCTTGGGACAACCGTTATGGTGTTCTCATGATTCGTGAACTCTTGGAAAACGTTAAAGATCAAGAACTCAATAATACTCTAATTGCTGGTGCCAACGTTCAAGAAGAAGTTGGTTTACGTGGTGCCCATGTTTCTACCACTAAATTTGATCCTGAGGTTTTCTTTGCAGTGGACTGTTCTCCTGCAGGTGATATCTATGGTAATCAAGGTAAGGTAGGTGATGGTACCCTTATTCGTTTCTTCGACCCAGGTCACATCATGTTGCCAAATATGAAAGATTTCCTTTTAACTACAGCTGAAGAAGCTGGTATCAAATACCAATACTACTGTGCTGCGGGCGGAACAGATGCTGGTGCCGCTCACTTGCAAAATGCTGGAGTACCATCAACAACTATCGGTGTTTGTGCCCGTTACATTCACTCGCACCAAACCCTTTATGCGATGGATGACTTCCTAGAGGCACAAGCCTTCTTACAAGCGATTGTTAAGAAGTTGGATCGTTCAACAGTAGATTTGATTAAAAACTACTAAGACAAGGAGTAACCCATGATTATTGGTTTTATTGGCGTTGGAAAGATGGCGACAGCCATTATCAACGGCCTAAATACAAGCTCACATCGTATCATTATTTCAGGGTCTTCCTTGGCTCGTTCACGCCAAATTGCAGAGGAACTAGAGGTTGAAGCTGCTGCTTCCCATCAAGAATTGTTGGATAATGCTGACTTAGTCATTCTTGGCATCAAACCTCAAATGTTTGATAAGGTACTAACTGACCTCAATTTCCATCAACCTATCATGAGTATGGCTGCTGGAGTGACCTTAGAACGCCTTGCTTCCCTCACCAGTCCAGACCTTCCTCTTATTCGTATCATGCCGAACCTTAATGCTCAAATTCTCAAAAGCACTACTGGTCTTTGTACTAATGATAAGGTATCCGAGGACCTTTTGGCAGTTGCCAAGGAAATCACAGACAGTTTTGGAACCACTGTTGAATTGGCTGAGAAGGACTTTGATACCTTCACTGCCCTAGCTGGCTCTAGTCCGGCCTATATCGCCCTCTTTATCGAGGCTCTGGCTAAGGCTGGCGTCAAAAATGGCCTAAGTAAGCAGGTCGCTCTGACCATTGCCACACAGACGGTTCTAGCTACCGCTGAAAATCTCAGTCTTGGTAGCGACAGCCCACATGATCTTATTGACAAGATCTGTAGCCCTGCTGGGACCACTATCGCTGGTCTCATGGACCTTGAGCGTACAGGCCTCACCCATAGTGTAGTTTCAAGTATTGATACAACCATTGCTAAAGCTAAGAAACTATAAGAAAAAAGCTCGGAATCTTCCGAGCTTTATTTGATATATGGCGCTAAAAATTGCAAGAGTAACAACATTGAAACCGCAATACTATTGTTAATAATATGCGCCATGATACAGTATTCTAACTTTTGAAACTTACGATATGCTATCCCAAGGGCGAACCCCATACCTGCATATATAATCCAAACACCAATACTATTCGGCATATGAACAAGACCAAAAAGTAAACTACTAACAATCAAGCCAACAATAGAATCGGGGTTAAAGACACGTCCCATGAGGAGCCCTCGAAAAACCAGCTCTTCCACAATCGGTGCCATAATTACCGTAAACGTTATGAGAAGGAAGGGATTCATATGGGCATTTTCTATGGCTGCCTGATTGGTGCTATTACTAACACCTTCCATCATCATGACCATAGAACCAATCCTAGTAACGATATAAATACCTAGGTAGGTCAAGCCAATCATCCCCCAGGCCTTCAGGGAAGAAAGTGCCTTAAAGCCTTCGAAAAGCCCAAGACGTTTTCCTAAGAAAAGAGCTCCTGCGCTCATGAGAAGCAAGACAAAAATTAAGAGACAGACTAACCTTGTATCTTTGACACCTAAATAGATGGTTGGAACTTGATCAATAATTAGTATTAGGAAAGCTAGTAAAAAATAAAGAAAGCGTTTGAAAATTGACCCTTTGTTCACGAGAAGCCACCTCTTTTCATTATTTATTTGTATCTTTATTATAATACAATATAGATCTATTGACAAGACAATATGAAAATAGAGGTATAATTAAGGAGCCCACTGAAAAAGTCATCAATCGATGGCTTTTTCAGTGGGCTCCCTGCCAGGTCCTCCCTAGATACTAACTTTTCGTTACCCACTACAGTTGACAGAGAGCCATTTTTTCTGTCTAACTTTTAGGGTGCAGTTCAATTAGTGTGGACGCTTTCGTTCTTTTTCTTTTTTTATACACTCAAATTAAAATATAACAATAAGATTAGTCCGTATAATTTGCTATCAAGAACATCAATTCATTTTTCTTCCAACTTGCATTTATAATCATTAAAATAACTAAATTAAGAAATTTTCTTTTTCCTAATACTTATCGTAATTAAAGTTAATAAAAGAACAATCCAAATAAGTAGTGTTAGATTAGGAATTAGACTTTTACTCCATGAAAAATCCTCCCATTTTGTGAAAAACTTAGTAAACAGTCCCATAAAACTATAATCTGTTATCTTTGCAACTGTCTTATTCAAACCAGATAGCATCGGTAAAAAAGCAACTAAAATCATAGCAGGAAGACTGATAACCTGAGCTTCTACTTGGCTCTTTGCAGTTAAACCTATCAATAAATAGAATAAAATGATTGAGAAAGAGGTTAAAAGAACAATTGTAATATAATTAAAAGTATGTACAATCGTAACACCTAAAATAAGAGGAGTAGTTCCCATAATCACAAAAGTCAACAAAAAAGGAAGAAACATAGTTGATAAAATGTATTCGTAACCTTTAACACCACTCAACAGAAGCGTTTGTAAATTGTACTTTTCTTTCTCTTCAGACAAGATAACAGTTATAGGATTTCCAACAGCCAAAGCCAAAGAAAAAGGTAAACACATCATTAGAAGAACTAATGCTTGTTGGTCACTGACCTTCCCCTGTGTTTCCATAATATATTTATAAAAATATGTGAAAGCAAATGGCACTAAAACTTGCAATAAAATACTCTTATTGGAAAGTACAATTTGACAACGTAACCAAATCAAAGCCCATAATTGTTTAGACATTTAGCTTTCCTCCTGTTAATGTGATAAAGATATCCTCTAAAGTAGGCTCACATGAATGAATTGAAAAAATATTTTCTATCTCAGCCTGAGACAACTGTTTTAGTGATGCAAAATCAAAAGTTAACTGATTTCCGTTATAATCTGTAACCTTAATCTTTTTATCTTTATTGTATCTTTGAATGAGTTCAGAAGGAGCCCCTTGCTCAACTAATTTCCCCCTATTTAATAGGGCAACATAATCACATAAAAGAGTTGCTTCATTCATATCATGAGTCGTTAGAAAAATTGTTGTCCCTCCTGTTTTCAATTCTAAAATTAAATCATGAATTGTTCGAGAAGTTGTGGGATCTATACCTGAGGTCGGCTCATCAAGAAAAAGTACATCGGGTTTGTTGATAAGTGCTCGTACCAAAAGCATTCGCTGTCTCATTCCAGTGGATAATTTTTCAGCTACCAAATTGCGGCTCTCATATAATCCTACTCGCTTTAGCAAATTATCAACGCGTGATCGACTAACATTATAAAATTTACTATAAAAAAGAAGATTGTTATACAGAGACATTTTCTCATAAAATCCACTTGTATCGCTAACCAATCCAATTCTCTTCAATTCACCACTTGTTAAGTTTTGAGATTTTTGGTCTAAAATAATAGCCTGCCCTTTATCGGCAAGGAGCTGCCCAGTAAGAATATTAATCGTTGTGGTCTTTCCTGAACCAGATGGTCCTAAAAATCCAAAAATCTGCCCTTTTTTAACAGTGAAGCTTATATTATTTAAAGCTATTTTATCTCCAAAACTTTTTGATAAATGGCTAACTTCAATCATACTCATTGCACCTCCTTTATATTCTACATTTTTACTAAATATCTATTTACTTATCTTTGTCAAATAAATGTTTTAAAAAAAACAATAACATTAAGCAGATAACCGTTAGCAAGATTGTTTCATTATTATTGATAATATGATACGATCTCAAAAAGTATAAAATGATTATATATATGCAAATGCTAATTAAGCCTATTTTTTTAAACATACTAAGCCTCCTTACTAAATAATAAAGTCAAATAATAACTAAGACACACTATTCCTAACATAATAAATATCCACAACATTAAGAATAACATGACACTAATAATAATATCCACTGGTAACTGAATAATTGTTCTAATATTAACAAGCAAAAATAAAATCTCAAACGATGAAAAAAAACATACTATATTTTCCAACGATGTTTGGATATCTTTATTGTAGTAAGCATAATACATAGCAAAAATAATACCCAAAAACAACACTATCAATTGTGTTTCTATAACAGCGAACTGTCCAATAGCAGATAAAAGAGCTACTCCTCCTGATAATAAGAAAAAACAAACTAATCGAATAAATGTTTTCAATCTAGTATTATTATCTTTCACTTTATTATTTTTTTTACAAACTGGACATTCTCCATCTTCCAGAACATATTTTTCTTGAATTAGAGCATGAGTTCTCATATTATAAACATAAGCGTTATCTATTAGAATTTCATTATAACACCCCAGGAATATTTTAACTATTAAATTAGTCATTATCCCACCCAAAATAGCAGGCATCTCTGGTGTTGTCGGCCACTTTGTCTTATCAGATAATTTGTACTTATTTATGTCTTTGCTTATATTCCGACAACCAAAGCAACAACTGATTGTAGGGATATATATATTATCAATAATAAGATAGCATCCATTAAACCCTCCTGATACGTAGGGAATCTTATGTAATACAGCAAATTGATTGACAATTTTTATAATATCAATGGGTGTATCAATTGCTTTAACGATAAAATCTATACTCCCATATTCCGCAACAATTTTTTCTAATTCTTCTACTGAAGCAATTTTAATAGAAATAGGTACTACTTGAACATCTGAATTATACTTGTGTATTTTTTCAGAAAGAACATTAATCTTTTCCTTACCAACATCCGACTCGGTATAAAGAATTTGCCTATTTAAATTTGATGATTCTATTATATCATAATCAACGACGATAAGTTTCTTCACTCCATACATACTCAGACTTAGAGATATATGACATCCTAAAGCTCCTGCTCCTAACACTAATACCGTTTTATCCTGTATTTTCTTATAATCTTCATCGTAAAATAACGAATAGTAACCTTTAGTTCTAGAATATCTACTGTCAATATCTATCTCATCCGAAATTAAAATTTGTTCATTTAATAGTTCAAATGTTAGTTCACTGCCTAATACTTCTTCTATCTCCAACAGTTCCTTACAACTATTAAATAAATCGTTGATAAATTCTTGTGAGATTTGAGATTCTATGGCTATTTCGCGCATACTCCGACCACGCAAATACATTATACCTTCTTTTTCATAAGCAAAAACATAACTACTTACGTAGAACATATTTCGTCCTTTCTCTCATATATAATATAGAAAGCAGTATAGAAATAACCACTCCTCCTATACTACGAACAATAACATTAGGTATCAAAAAGTGTAATAGTTGATTCAAAGGGAAATAAATAATAATAAATGCTATTAAAAGCTGAACTATGTATTGAAAATTCAAGTTATTATTGTTGGAATTCAAGTATCTTAAAATGATACCACTATCATACTGAAAAAAAGGAATCGAATTAATAAAAATCATACCCAAGTTAATGATAAAAAATAAGAGTCCAAACAATTTATATGATGTAAACACTGAAACAAGTAAACCTATAAGTGATAAAATAGAATTTGAAGCAATTCCTGCCAACATAATTTTCAAAAATTGTTTTTTATTTTTTAGGAATTGCACCCCACTTAAATCTACAAAAAAAGCCAAATTAAACAAAAGTAGCATTATTCCACAATTCGGAATTTCAATTTGATAATTTTTCGCAACTATTGCATGACTAAATTCATGTATCGTTGCAGATATAATAACAACAAGCCACCAAAATAAAAGAGTATTTAGCGTTATTGGGAAGTTTTGGAAATTAGTAAAAATATCTGCCCTATAAACATAAATAATAAAACATTGCAAAATAAGTGACAGTGGGAAAATGCCAAATAAGATTTTTTCAAAAACTTTATTAAATTTTTTATAGATTATTTTTTCAGATAATGTTATATTAAAATCCCAAGATATTTTAAAAATATTTATCTTTCTTGATTTCATAGAATCTATAAGGCCCATCTTACTGAGTGCAGCATAAAATCTTAAATAGTGTTTCTCACCTACTAATACCAATAAATCCGATATCGTAAAGTCTTGACCTATTAGTTGCTCTAACCATTTTTTTTCTTGTTTCCCAACTAATACATGTTTCTTATTAGATGGTATATATAGATGATAGTGTCCCTCATAAGGAGTAGATAATATCTTGATTTTATCAACTATTCTCATAATAAACCTAACCTTTAATAAATAAAAGAGGGACTGAGTAAAGTATACTCTAGCCCCTCAGTCCGCAACCAATAAAACAATGACTAATTCTATTGATTTCTTACTACAAGACTACTACGGAAAAATCAAATGACTGTCTAAAATAAAATTGAAAAAACTTGATGTTAGTAAATTATTTAACTAAAACAGAGAATTATTCCGCAAATATATTTATTTTATCGCTTTCTAATTTAATAAAGCTCAACATCAACAGCCAACAAGAGCAAGGATTCCTATACCAATTCCAATACCTGTAGCAAGTCCAACTGAAAAATCACTAACTGGTACTGATATTTCTTCAATTTCCTCAAATAAAAAATTATCTTGCATGATTATCACTCTCTATCTATTTAACAACAAGCTGCTCCAATTATGAGAACAACTCCAACTCCAATTACAACTCCCCCCCAAAATTCACCATCGGTAGGGGCTACGATTTCTTCAATTTCTTCAAATAAGAATACTTCATCTGACATATGTATCACCTTTTTCATATTTTTTTGTAATCGATTACGTAATTGATTATATTAGAAAGTAAGGTAGATGTCAAATTAAATATTATATAATAGTAAGTAAATACAAATCTATTTATAATAATTATCATTTTGATAAGAAGTCGCTGCCTTATAGAGCCTTGAAAAATCACTGGCGACTCTTTCAAAAGGACAGTCGTAAGTTATCTCTCAACTCGTTTTATTCAAAGACTTCCCGCTAAACTTTAGCATAACATGAAGTCGTAGAGAAGACACTAAACTTTTCAAGAGAACTCGCTAATTATTATAACCTCTATCAGTTTTTGCTTTTTCACTTTTGACAGAAAAGAATAGATGAGTTTTTCGAACTCATAGAGCAAAATATGAGCAAGGTCAATCATTACTTTCAAACTGTCTTTAGGACTTTTCTTAAACACAAACAACACATCAAAAACTCTAAGCAGGCTTAGCCTGCTAACTCATGACAGAAAAGAAAGTTCGGCTTATAATGAAGGTGAACAATACAAATCCGTGGTCTTTAATAGGGCTTTGCCTAGCCTGTAACAAAAACTGGATGAACAAGAGTCATGAGATAACTCGAATATGCCTTGAGCATGAAAATAAAATTACTAATAGCCTCTTGTTCTATTGTTCAATAGTTAACAGGAGGTTTTTGTAATGGAAGTTATGATTGAAACTTGTTGTGGAATTGATGTCCACCAAAAGTCTATCGTTTGTTGTATTCTAGATGGTCCACTAGAAAGCAATAAACCTAAAAAGATTCAGAAAAAATTTGGTACAACAACTATAGCTCTCCAAAACGCCTTAGATTGGTTATTGGAAAATCACGTCACACATGTCTTTTTTGAAAGCACTGGCCAATATTGGGTACCACTCTTTAATATAGTCTCAGACTCAGAACTCAATTTGATATTAGCTAACCCCCAACATATTAAGAATGTGCCTGGTCGAAAAACAGACATGAAAGATGCCGAATGGATTGCACAGCTCGGACGTTGTGGACTTATTGAGCCATCTTACATTCCAAGCCCTGAAGTGATGCAGTTACGTTTACTCACTCGTAGGTTACGTTCTTACAAACAACGTCAAACTCAAATAAAGAATGAGTTTCATAACCTCTTACAACGTGCTAATATCAAACTAACCAGCTATCTTTCTGATATCTTCTCTAAGACAGGACAGTCTCTTTTAACGCTCTTTATCAATGGGGAACTCATTGATTATGACAATGTGACAGCTTGTATTCACAAGCATGTCAAAGCAAGTCCCGAAGAATTAATGGAGGCCATGAATGGGAAGTTGTCACTGGAGGATCGATTTCTCTTGGACCAAAGCCTAGAAGAATATCAATTGTATCAAAAACTCATGAATAAATTAAGGAGTGAAATAATAGCTTATATCGAAAAGGAGTTTCCCTGAAGAAAATAGATTACTTCAAATAATTCCTGGTGTGAGTGAAACTTGTGCAGCCACTATTTTAGCTGAGATTGGACCAGATGTGAGGGCTTTTCAATCGGACGCACATTTAGCATCTTGAGCAGGACTCTGCCCTGGTTCATACGAAAGTGCTGGTATTAAAAAAATCCTCGCACATCACACAAGGAAATCGTTACATCAAACAGGCACTGACAATGTCTGGATTGATTGCGGCTCACTCTAAAGACAGCGCATTTTCATCCTTTTATAGCAAAATTTCCCAAAGAGGAAGTAAGATGAAAGCCGTCATTGCTTGCGCTCATAAGCTGCTTCGTATCATTTACAAAATTCTCGCAGCACACCAAGAATACGACAAAGAAAAAGTGCTAGGACTGAGGCAACAGTTCTAACACCAAAAATTTAAAAAATCTCAATTATGGTATAGCACAAGAAGAGTTTTTTGCGCTATTTTTGATGTTTTTTCAAATAAAACGCACTAGAAACAGACCATTTAAACGAAAAACTTGAAGCGACTAACAAGTTATTTAAAGACATCAAACGGTTGGGATTCGGTTTTAGAAACTTTATTAACTTTAGGAAGTGTATTTTCATCACTCTAAACATACAAAAAGAGAGGACCTGATAGGAGCCCACTGAAAAAGTAATCTCTACAGTTTAAATAACATAAAGAAGGAGTAATCTATCTCATATTTAGGTAGATTACTCCTTTTGTTTACTTATTTTGAGTTTATTAAAGCTATAATCCTCTTCATATTAACCACTTAACCACGAATATAGTCGTTCCCGCTTGTAATTCCATATTGAAAAGACCTGATGCTCTAGCCACATCAATACCATGTCTGTATTTAAGTTCCGCATTCTTGGCTTCTATCTTGTAGCGATGTCTAGTCTTTTCTTTAAAATATGCTGTTTTCTGAAATCTCTTCTGAAAGAGGTGTTCATCACTTTTAAGGGGAGTAGAATAAGTTTTAGACTTAGCCCTCTCTTTATAACACCTCACTTTTGAAGGGCAGATTTGACAATACTTAATAGGCTCTTTTCTACCATTTGTCAAGTATAATACGGTTTCTGACTCAACATTATTTCTGAAAGTTCATGAAGGGAATTTTTTTAGGAATAGTTTAAGCCGTTTTTTCTGACATTTGAGCATATAAAAACGACACCTTATCTGGAATTTTTTGAAACAAGGTGTTAGAATTATAGGGCATAGATGACTTTAATGACTTTGGGCTAAAGTATAGTCGTAAAGTTTATTATGCATTTTAAGATAATATATTGTCCTAATAAGGCGATGTATAGAGGCAATCGTGTGTGGCTTGGTTGAAGTTGTCTGCGATTGTCTTTTGCGTTTCTCATAGAAATCTGCGATATGGCAAGGATTGGTATGGCTAGCTGTAGCGATATTGTGAATACATTTGTACAGAATTTTTCTTGCATAAGGATTCCCACGCTTAGTGATATGCTCTTGACCTAGGAAATCTCCCTATTCATAGTGGTTGAGATCAATACCGATAAAAGCGTTGATTTGATTAGCAGACTTAAAACGACGAATGTCTCCTAATTCGCCAATAACGCTTGTAGCCGTTGTTTCTGCGATACCAGGAATAGAGAGAAGAATCTCATATTCAGGTAGAGGTTTAGCTAACTCTACCAACTGTTCTAAAACTTGTTCCCGACGGTTTGTCAACCTTATAAGTTCCTGTGCATTATACTTAACCTCTTCTATCATAGGAGAGGTTTTTGAAGTGGCAGAATACGATTGCTTTGCCAGTCCAACTAACTTCTCAGCCAAGTTACCTACTCTGTTCTCTGAAATGCGTTTAGAGGTTGAGTTGCGAATAGTCTCTTTCAACTCAACTTCTGATAATTCCAACACCCAATGCTTTGTTGGGAAGATGGACACGAGATTCCAATATTGCTCACCTGTAGGAGTAGATAGTAGAATCTCGATTTCTGGGAAGGCGACTTGAAGAACTTTGTGCAGCCTATTCTTCGTCCTTACGATATCCTCTGTCAGATTTTGGTAGAATCGGCTAAGATCATGCAAGTTTTGATAGACTTCTTCTTGAACGTAAGTTGGCTTACGGCTTAAAACGAATTGTGACGAAGCTAGTTTCTCTGCATCAATCTTATCGGTTTTCCGAACTCGTAATCCATCAAGTTGCTTCTTAGCTTCCAAAGGATTAAGACATGTATAGTCATAGCTGTTTTCTTCTAGAAAAGCCTGAAGTCGGCGAGAGTAGACATCAGTAGCTTCGAAAATAATTTCAGGGTTACTCACGGTCTTTAGATCCATCAGTAGACGAGAAAATCCGATAATGTCATTAGGCATAGTATAGCCATGAACCCTTTCACCATTCACAAGAATAGCGACTTCTGAGCTTGCTTTACTCACATCAATTCCAAAAACTGTCCGCATTATGTTTACCTCTTTGTCTTGAATGATTCCTTATTTTAGTGATTTCATTTTCAATACTCGACGTCTAGCGCCATAAGAAGCCACGACTTAACAAGACACCTCTACTTTAACATAAAGAAAAAGTAGTGAGTACTCTCTCCCGTCGGAGATTTCTTCACTACTAATCTTAGTATGTTTTTTATGTTATTTAAACTGTAGAGATTACTTTTTCAGTGGGCTCCGCTACTCGTGTAATATATTTCTTAAACTCAGCCTCTGTTTTTCTCTTTCCTAATAACATTTTTATTAACATATCTTAACACTCCCTTTATTATCCTTTAAAAGAATAGTTTAAAACTATTTCATTCATAGAGTTAAACATCATATTTACCTTAAACGAAAAGACTGAGTAGTATACTTATGCTATTGTTTAAGATATGAACACCCATACTGTACTCGATACGCTTAGTCTTATAATATGTTATCGCAAGACCAGCTGACATAATACCATAGATGACAATTGTCTGAAGCGTAAATGCTGAGTGACCAGCCATAAAGAGAAGACTGGAAATAACAAGACCCGTCTTAAAGTATTTTCCAAAGAGCACCTTTGCTAAGAGTCCCCTAAAAATGATTTCTTCCATAATCGGAATAATAAAACCGGCGACTACTAGGTGAAGATAGAATGGTACGTGGGCAAAGATAGCATTTAAAGCATCTTGATTTTCCATAGTCGCATTGTGTGTTAACTGACCAATAAAATACCCTAGAAGATCACCTAGGAAAAAGATGACGAGATTAAGAGAAGCAATCGCAACGAGACGTCTCCAATTAATCTCTTTAAGCGATAAGAGTTTAAATCTATAAGCAATCACGATAAAAATAGCCAAACTCCCTAATGCCCAAATACCGTAACCTATTTGCTCCACAAGTGAAAACTTACCATCCTGAGTAAGTAGCGGGAAAGCACCTAATAGTGTTAAATCTAAGATTAGTAGAGTGAGCGCTAAAACAATAACACCAATTTTCTTCATGACTTGTTTAAACATATCTTTTCTCCTTAATCTTCCTCAAAAATAAAGACTTCTTCAATAGTCTTTCCAAAATATCTAGCAATTTTAAAAGCCAGTTCCAACGACGCATTATAGCGACCTTTTTCGAGTGAAATGATGGTCTGCCTCGTGACCCCCATCTCATCTGCTAACTCTGCCTGACTAATCTTATTAGCCTTGCGAAGTTCCTGAATTTTTGTTTCCATGTGGCACCTCAACCTTATCGTTTATTCTCAAATAGTTAAACTCCTTACTTTTCTTTGTTAAGTTAACTTTACATTTATAGTATAGTTCACTTTACATGTTTTGTAAAGTCTTTTTTACATTTTTTGTAAAGTTTTCTTTACTTATAGTAATTACACATAAATAGAAATATTCGAATGATTCTGTCAGTGCATTCAAAAAAGCTAGCCAATCACTCAGCCAACTTTTCTGGTCTTATCAAATTTTTGATAACTTATTTAGTTTTAAGGCGCTCAACATCACGCGCAATCACCAACTCTTCATCTGTTGGGATAACAAATACTTTAACAGCTGACTCTGCTGTTGTAATGTCGCCTACATGTCCAAAGACATTCTTTTCAGGATCCACTTCAATACCAAACCATGTGAGACCATCCAAAACTGAAGCACGAACTTCTGCAGAGTTTTCACCAATACCTGCTGTAAAGACGATAGCATCTGCTCCGTTCAACACACCGAAGTATTGAGCAATGTATTTACGCAAACGATCCACATAAAGATTATAAGCTAAGGCACATTTTTCATCGCCAGCATTCTTACCAGCAATGATATCACGCATATCACTTGATTTTTCAGAAATGCCAAGAAGACCTGATTCCTTATTAAAGACGTGACGGATACGCTCAGCATCTGCCATCTCAGGTTCACGGTCAATAACAAATGGAATAATCGCAGGGTCAAGATCCCCAGTACGTGTTCCCATCATAACGCCACCAAGTGGTGTCAACCCCATTGACGTGTCTACTGATTTACCACCATCAACGGCAGTAATTGAAACACCATTTCCCACATGGGCTGTGATAATCTTAGTTTCTTCAATTGGCTTACCTAACAACTTAGCTGCTTCTTGAGAAACATATTGGTGGCTAGTTCCGTGTGCTCCATACTTACGGACTTGGTAGTCTGTATAGTAACGATTAGGCACTGGATAACGGTAGGCCACTTCCGGCATAGATGTATGGAAGGCTGTATCAAAAACAGCAACACTTGTAATATCTGGGAGGAGCTCCTTAAAGGCACGAATCCCTGAAGCTGCACCTGGATTGTGTAAAGGTGCTAAGGCTGACAATTCTTCAATCTTAGCCAAGGCATCTTCATCCACCAAGCTTGATTCTTTGAAATATTCTCCACCAGCAACCACACGGTGACCAACACCTGTAATTTCATCATAGCTCTTGATAATATCAAAACGAATCAAATCATCAAGCAAGATTTTTACTGCCTGAACATGGTCAGCAATATCTAGAGTTTGCGATTCTGAACGGTCATCAAATTTTACTGTTGAAACAGAATCTTTCAAACCGATACGTTCAATCAAACCCTTAGCAAGAACAACTTCATCTGGCATCTCATATAGTTGCCATTTCAAGCTTGAGCTTCCTGCATTAATTGCTATTGTTTTTGTCATAAGCCACCTCTTTGTAAAACGCTTTCAATAATATAGTCCTATTCTACCATGTTTTGCTAGAAAATGGAATTATCTGATTTCCATTTTTGGAAATTCTCTGTAAAATCTTTGAGGACCTCTGGGTTTTGCAAATCGCTAAGTGGATAAACAAAGGTCTCAGGAGCGTTTTCAGTTTGTTTTTTAAGCACAAAGATAGACTTCATGTTATGTTTATTGCCAAAAGCTGCTTCTGGAAGGGTGATAACAGCAATAATATCAGCATAGCCTGATAGCCATTTCTTAAGCAAGTCACTTTGTGGGCTTGTCAAAAGATTAGTTGGTGCCAAAAGAATAGCAATACCATCTTTCTTCAAGTACTTGAGTGATTGCTCCATGAGAAGGTGATGGGCATAGGTGTGTTCACCAGTTGCTGCAACCTTGAAACGACTCGCAATCTCATCATTAGGGTAGTAACCAACAGGTAGGTCACTGATAATAACATCACTCTCTTTGAGAATGTGTGGTCGAACAGCATCTTCTTGGATGTAAACTGCACTTGAATTCACCACATCAGCAATACTAGCTGACAAATCGATAAGGAGATCGTCAACTTCCATTCCCATATAATTAAGGTTTTTCTGACTATTATTTAGAAGAGTTTCAGCCAAGTTTCCTGTCCCCGAACCAATCTCCAAAACATCTAATTGGTCGTCCTTGGTCAAACCTTCAAGTAGGTAAAGAATGATAAATCCAATAGCATCAGGTGTAAATTGGTGATTGGCTTGTAAGGCTTCCAATTGCCCTAGCTTGATAAACAAGAACTGAAAAGCGCGACGCCACTCCTCTTTGCTTAGATTAAGGGCACGTAATTTCTCGTTGTTTTTGATGATGACTTCATTAGCTACCTCAGCCCCCAAATAATAGGAATTTTGCTCAATAAGCGCATCGTAAGCATGGGTTCCAAGATCATTTTCAATGGTTTGGACATTTTCTAACAACAGCTCAAAGGCTGTCTCAATTGCTTCAAAATTCATGATTTCCTCCGTCCTTCTATCATATCAAAAAGGAAAGAGAATTTCTATTTCTGCTCCTGCTTCTTCACATAACGATAGGTCTTGATTTGGCCTTTACTGGCAACTCTAACAATCACTTGTTTGTCCTTAACCTCGTAAGTCGTAGTTCCCTGGGAAAAACTAAAAGCCCCTGCTTCCTTGTCCGCCAAGTCCATGGTCATCTCTGCCATGAGACGACTCTGACTGGATATCATTTGCGCTTGGTTCTGTCTAGAGCTAGCAACCACCCGCTCCAGATAAACATGCAGAAGAAGTGTGAAAATGCCAGCCATAAAAAGAGCGTAGAGAAGAACGCCTCCCCTAACCTGTTTTTTCAAAAGCATAAACAAAACTCCTTTGTAGCCCATTTTTTAGAGTCACTTGGATGGTGACTATCTGGTTATTTTGACTTATCGTACTAGATTTTACATTGAAAAGCATGGGTTGGTAGCCTCGACCGTCAGCATTTGTTTTTCGAAAATCAGTAGCACTTGAAAGGCCAAAAGCCAGGTCTTGATTATCCTGCTTAACATAGAGTTTGTTCCCTTCTACCTTTACCAACTGACAACCTTCTAACTCTGCCTCCATCTGTTGAACAAATAGAAGCCAGTCTTGGTTTTCTTGTTGTTTGACTTGCTTAACATTGCTCACCAATACTGTAGTCAGACCTTGATAAACTTGAACTGAACCAGCAATCACCAATAGGGCTACTAGACATTCCAAAAGGGTAAAAGCACGAACCTTGCTATTGAGAGACATGAATAATCTCCTTTCCTGATTCATAAACCGCGATACCTTGCTGGCTACGTTTTACTGTCACTGTGATACCATTTAAGGTCAACTGATCCTGTTTTGTCTGAACTGCCATGGTTGCCACACTCAAAACCTCCTGTTGGTGTAGATTCCTAGCCATTAGCCTACGATTGGTATTGATCTGATCCAAGATAAGACCACTGACGAGTACTAAGACAGCCATTGCTACCAAGCTTTCGATAAGAATATAGCCTCTAAGAGACCGTCTTTTTATATTTACCGCTGCCCATGTTAAGCTGATAGGTCACCACCTCCTTATCACTTGAAAAACGAATCTTTGTGAGGCTAGAGTTGCCTCCTTTGGCATCAAACACTAGCTTCTGCCCCTTATCCAGATGTATATTTTTAGGAATCACCAGACTTGATTTTCCGTTACTGATTTTATCCTTGGACAACTGCAATTCAACATTGGACCCTTCCGCCGCTGCCAAGCGCTGACTATCTCGGTATAGGTACTCAAAGCGCAGATAAAAAAGATTAGTCTCAACCTGCTGAAAAATACCTGTGACTGAGCCTGATAAACTCAGAGTGAGAAAGGCAACCACTGCTAGAGTCACCAGACTCTCCAACAAGGTAAAGGCTCTAATTGGCCACTGAGCGGCTTTCGCCACCATGTTTCGCATAGTAATCATTGTATGAATCTGCCTGTTTTTGCGTGATTTGACCTTCTGAAACAAGAGCGGCTAAGCTAGCTGTCTTGTTATTCTTCATTTCATAAAGTTCTGCTTGAGAATCCACGACCTTGACCACAGCCGCATTTCCAGTCTCTTTAACAGAATCCTTCTGCTTGCTCAAGTTAGGTACAAAGAGCAAAAGGAGAATACTGATAATGAGAAGCACGACTAGCATTTCAATCAGTGTAAAAGCTCGTAATTTAACGGCATTCAATTTTTTCAACATCATTTTCATGACATCATTCCTTCCATATTTTGATACATTGGTAATAGCATAGCTGCATAGATCATTACAATCACGACAGCAACAATAACAAAAATGAGGGGTTGCACAAAGGTTGTTGCCTTATTAAGACGGTTAAAGAAAGCCTGCCAAACCTCTTCAGCATAGACTTCTAACTCATAGCCCAACCTAGCATTAGCCTCTCCATAAGCAATAATTAAGGATAGTTCCTTAGTGAAGAAAGGGTGACTAGCAATACGGTCAGGAAAACTCTGTCCGAGCATCAAGGCTTCCTCTAAATCAGCCCCCAGCTCACGAAAGAGCTTTGATTTTTGCTCTTTCATTAGAGCAACTAAGTCTAGCAAGTCAATACCTTGCCCTAAGAGATTTCCCCATTCCCTAGCATAATAGGCAGTCGTATATAGCCTGACAGTTTGCCCTATAAAAGGGATTTTTGCCATTCGTCGATAAAAGACAAGAGCTGGCTGGCGTTTGACCCATAGATAAAGAATTAAGCTTAATACAAGAAGTCCACACAAACTCACAAAGAAGAGCTGAGGAAAGATTTGAACCAACTGTACAGCCCAATTATCCTTACCATCACCCTCTAACAGTTGCGGTAAAAGATAATTTTTAAGTCCTAACATAATCAGAATCAGGAAACCCAGGAGTAGGATAGGGTAGGTCGCTACCTCCATGAGTTTCTTACGAACCTTGGTCATACGAAGCATGTAGGTTTCAATCTTGGTTAAACTCCCTAGAAGATTACCGTGCTTATCAGCAAGGGCAATCTGAGTAACAATATTGTCCGAAAAACCCACTGACGCAAACATCTGGTCTAGCCTGTCGCCTCGCATTAAGCTTGCTTTCATAAGAGATAATGACGATTCTTTCAACAAGTGACTTCGCTCCAAAAAGGCTACGATTTCAGTTAAAGTAAACCCTGCCTTTAGAAGTTGTTTGAAAAGCTGGATAACCTTGACTTGCTGATTAATCTTTAATTTTTTCCCCTTGGATATCCCCTTCAGTGAGATGTCCTTGTTGAACCAAGCCTTCCAACTGTTGGTTCCAGCTGGTTGACGAATGGCTTTGGAAATTTTCACTGGCAAAATCAATCACACCTCCTCCCTTAATCAAACGCATATAGGCAATCCCTTGAAGAGCATTATCCAACTCAGACTTATCTACACCGAGGTCCAGAAGACGCTCATAAACACCTGCCACACTCTTTGCGTGAATAGTTGAAAGAACAGTCACTCCTGTCAGACTAGCTCTAATAACCGCTCGAGCAGTCTCCTTATCCCGAATTTCTCCAATAATCAAAACATCCGGGCGATGACGTAGTGATAGCTTAATCAAATTATCATAGGTCATGTCAATTGCTTGATTTACCTGGAGTTGCAAGACATTATCCTGTTTAATTTCCACAGGATCTTCAATCGAAATCACCTGCTGTCCCTTAAAACGCTCCTGAACCAATTCATGCATAAGCGTAGTCTTTCCAGAACCTACGGGACCTGCAAAGAGATACAAGCCACGATAATCCAAAGCATCCATAATCGGCTGGATTCCTTGATTCCAATACACCAATTCTCGACGTTCGGAATGTAGAACACGAATAACTAAACTTTCTAAGCCGCGATAATCCCCAACGGTTGATAAACGCAGAGAAACCCTTTGACCACCACAATCATAGTCACAGGAACCTAGTTGACTCCTACGCTTCTCACCCACCATCATTCCCGCCACAAATTTAAAGTGACCAATAAGACTAGCCATGAAATCAGGCCGATATACATCAATCAATCTCCTCTCTTGGCCAACTCGCATATAGAGCTCGTAATTATCCTGACGTGGAATGACATAGATGTCTTGAGCCCCACAACTATCAGCATTTTTGATCATTTCCTTAGCAAATTCTGTTACCATAAGGACCTCCTCATAGACCTATTCGTAAAAAGTTTAAGAAAATGAAAAGAAGCCCGAAAAAATTCGAGCTTCTGCATTGTTTAACGTTTAATTTTACAGTGGGCATGATTTGGAAGGTCATTTCGCTTTTCATATCCCGGACGGTATTTTTCCTCAGGAATTTCCTGCCAATCATCCAAAAGAGCAATCGATTGATAGACCTGCAGATATTCGTCACACTCCTCACACCAGTGTTTATCCTCTTGGTTCCAAAAAGCAGTCATGACACTACTACGGCTGATATAGCTTGGCAAGGTTTCTTCCATGGCAAACCAAAGTTTTTTATAGTACTTGAGGGCATCATAAAAATTTTCAAATTCCTTAGTACTGATGATATCTTCTTGCCAGCCTTCTAAGAACCACCACGGTTCCAAATCCCCTTTCATTTCAACTACTTGGTACATTTTTCTTTCTCACTTCATCTTTGGTGTTCCTATTATACAAAATTTTCTGGAAAAGATAAAAAAAATGGTCTTATATTTTATATTTATCAAAAATTGAAGAAATTCTAGTCATATAAATACGAAAAGAACTCACAATGAATTGTGAGTTCTTTTGATTTCGTTTTAGTCTTCAGATGATTCCACAATTGCTTCATCAACAGCAATATTTTCAATAACTTCAACTTCGTTAACTGAAAGTGGTTCAATGTTACGGTAACGAGCCATACCTGTACCAGCAGGAATAGTCTTACCAATGATAACATTTTCTTTAAGACCAAGGAGATGGTCTTTCTTACCACGGATAGCTGCATCTGTAAGCACACGTGTTGTTTCTTGGAAGGAAGCCGCTGACAAGAATGAATTTGTTTCAAGTGAGGCTTTCGTAATACCAAGAAGGACTGGACGAGATGTTGCAGGAACACCACCAGAGATAACAATATCCTTGTTAGCATCTGTGAAGTCAGAAATGTCCATGAGTGTACCTGGAAGGAGATCTGTATCACCTGGATCCATAACACGTACTTTACGAAGCATTTGACGAACCATTACTTCGACGTGTTTATCACCGATTTCTACCCCTTGGCTACGGTAAACTTTTTGTACTTCTGCAAGAAGATAAGTTTCAACTGACAAGGTATCACGCACTTCAAGGAGACGTTTAGGTTGGATTGACCCTTCTGTCAAGGCTGCACCACGGTGTACTTCGTCACCCACTTCAACTTTCATACGAGCTGTAAATGGAACAACGTATTCACCCATTCCAGTCTTACCTTGAACGAAGACTTTCTTAGTACGTGTTGCGGCATCTTCTTCGATTTCAATAACAGTACCTTTAACTTCAGTGATAACCGCTTCCCCTTTAGGGTTACGTGCTTCAAAGATTTCCTGGATACGTGGAAGACCCTGTGTGATATCGGTGTTTGAGGCTACCCCACCGGTGTGGAAGGTACGCATAGTAAGCTGTGTACCAGGTTCTCCGATAGATTGAGCGGCGATAGTACCAACTGCTTCACCAACTTCAACCGCATCACCTGTTGCCAAGTTGATACCGTAACAGTGACGGCAGACACCGTGACGTGTGTTACATGTAAAGACTGAACGGATAGTTACTTCTTCAACACCAGCATTGACAATAGCAGCAGCCATGTCTTCAGTAATCAAAGTATCTGGACCTACGATTACTTCACCTGTTGTAGGATTCTTAACTGATTTCTTAGTGTAACGACCTTGAAGACGTTCTTCAAGTGTTTCCGTAACTTCTTTACCGTCAGTAATCGCACGGATGAGAAGACCACGGTCTGTTCCACAGTCATCTTCACGGATGATAACATCTTGGGCAACGTCAACCAAACGACGAGTAAGGTAACCTGAGTCGGCTGTCTTAAGGGCCGTATCGGTCATACCTTTACGCGCACCGTGAGTAGAGAAGAACATTTCCAAAACGCTCAAACCTTCACGGAAGTTTGAAAGGATAGGCAATTCCATGATACGTCCGTTAGGAGCAGCCATCAAACCACGCATACCGGCAAGTTGAGAGAAGTTAGAGATGTTACCACGAGCTCCTGAGTCCATCATCATAACGATTGGGTTCTTAGGATCTTGTGTCTCAATCAGACGTTTTTCAAGTGCTTCTTTCGCTTCACGCCATGTTGTTGTAACAGCAACATAACGGTCATCATCTGTCATCAAACCACGACGGAAGGCCTTGTTAATTTCTTCAACACGGTGGTGAGCAGCATCGATAATTTCTTGTTTGTTATCGATAACTGGGATATCGGCGATACCCACTGTCAAACCAGCAAGTGTTGAGTGGTAGTAACCAAGGTCTTTCAAACGGTCAAGGAAGGCTGATGTTTCAGTCGTACGAAGACGTTTGAAGGTTTCAGCGATGATGTTACCAAGATTTTTCTTCTTGAATGGTGCATTAATTTCCAAACTATCAATAACTGTTTGGATATCTTGACCTGGTTCAAGGAAGTACTTATCTGGTGTACTATCTGTCAAGTTCTCATTTGTTGTTTCTTGAAGATATGGAATTTCTGCTGGAATGATTGAGTTAAAGAGAATCTTACCAACAGTTGTAACCATAATCTTGTGAAGTTGGTTTTCTTTCCAAGGTTTATCAGGCATGCTGTCTACTGCGATACCGACACGGCTATGCAAGTGAACATAACCATTACGATAAGCCATAACTGCCTCATCAATATCCTTGAAGACCATACCTTCACCCTCACGGCCTTCTTCTTCCATAGTCAAGTAGTAGTTACCAAGAACCATATCCTGAGATGGCGTTACGACCGGTTTACCGTCTTTAGGGTTAAGGATGTGTTCAGCCGCAAGAAGGAGCAAACGTGCTTCAGCTTGAGCTTCTTCAGACAATGGAACGTGGATGGCCATTTGGTCACCGTCAAAGTCGGCATTGTAGGCCTCACATACCAATGGGTGAAGACGAAGGGCCTTACCATCAATCAAGACAGGTTCGAAGGCTTGGATACCCAAACGGTGGAGGGTAGGTGCGCGGTTAAGAAGTACTGGGTGTTCCTTGATAACATCTTCAAGAATATCCCAAATACGTTCATCACCACGTTCAACCATACGTTTAGCGGCTTTCACGTTACCTGCGTATTCACGCGCAACGATTTCACGCATCACAAATGGTTTGAAAAGTTCGATGGCCATCAAACGTGGCACACCACATTGGTACATTTTAAGTGTTGGACCAACGGCGATAACGGAACGTCCAGAGAAGTCAACACGTTTACCAAGCAAGTTTTGGCGGAAACGACCTTGTTTACCTTTAAGCATGTGGCTCAAAGATTTAAGTGGACGACTACCTGGTCCAGTGATTGGACGACCACGACGTCCATTATCGATAAGGGCATCTACCGCTTCTTGCAACATACGTTTTTCGTTTTGCACGATGATACCTGGGGCATTCAATTCAAGCAAACGAGCCAAACGATTGTTACGGTTGATAACACGACGATAAAGATCGTTCAAGTCAGATGCCGCAAAACGTCCACCATCCAATTGAACCATTGGACGAAGGTCTGGTGGCAATACTGGCAAGATGTTAAGCACCATCCATTCTGGTTTGTTACCAGACTTGTAGAAGGCATCAAGAACGTCCAAACGACGAACAGCTTTAACACGTTTTTGACCAGTTGCTGTTTTCAACTCTTCTTTGAGTTCAGCAATTTCAGCTTCCAAATCTACTTGTTTCAAGAGATCTTGGATAGCTTCGGCACCCATTTTAGCGACAAATGAACCGTGTCCATACTCTTGCAATTTTTCACGATATTCACGTTCTGTCAAGAGAGATTTTGGTTCAAGTGGTGTTTCCTTTGGATCAATAACCACGTAAGCTGCAAAGTAAATAACTTCTTCAAGCGCACGAGGACTCATGTCCAAAGTCAATCCCATACGAGAAGGGATTCCCTTGAAGTACCAGATGTGTGATACTGGTGCTTTCAACTCGATGTGACCCATACGTTCACGACGAACCTTAGCACGTGTTACTTCAACACCACAGCGGTCACAAACGATACCTTTATAACGGATACGTTTGTATTTCCCACACGCACATTCCCAGTCTTTGGTAGGACCAAAGATCACTTCGTCGAAGAGACCTTCGCGTTCTGGTTTGAGCGTACGGTAGTTGATTGTTTCAGGTTTCTTAACTTCACCATAAGACCATGAACGGACCTTAGTTGGTGAAGCTAGTGTGATTTGCATACTTTTAAATCGATTTACGTCAACCACTAGTATTACCTTTCTTTTGTTCTATTGACAATAGCAGCGCTATTCTCACCTTTATCAGCTACCTTAGCAGAGAGAGTGAACTCCCTCTCTAAAGCTTATTTTATTCTGTTTTATCTGAAGCTTCTTCTTTAGCTTTTTCTAATTCAGCAGCTTCTTTGGCTTGTTGTACACGTGCTTTTTCAAGATCATCAACGTGCATGACATCATCGTCTTCACCTTCATCAAGATCACGTAATTCAACTTCGTAGTCATCCTCATCAAGGACACGCATATCAAGACCAAGTGATTGCAATTCTTTAACAAGTACTCGGAATGATTCTGGTACACCTGGTTTTGGAATTGGTTTACCTTTAGTGATAGCTTCATAGGCTTTCAAACGTCCGTTAACGTCATCTGACTTGTAAGTCAAGATTTCTTGAAGGATATTTGATGCACCATAAGCTTCAAGGGCCCAAACCTCCATCTCACCGAAACGTTGTCCACCAAATTGTGCTTTACCACCAAGAGGTTGTTGGGTAACAAGTGAGTAAGGACCTACTGAACGAGCGTGAAGTTTATCATCAACCATGTGGTGAAGTTTGATCATGTACATGACACCAACTGACACACGGTTATCAAATGGTTCACCTGTACGTCCATCGTAAAGGATTGTCTTAGCATCACTATCCATACCTGCTTCACGAACAGTATCCCAGAGGTCTTCTGAGCTTGCTCCATCAAAGACTGGTGTTGCGATGTGGATACCCAAGTTACGTGCAGCCATACCAAGGTGAAGTTCCATAACCTGACCGATGTTCATACGTGATGGTACCCCAAGTGGGTTCAACATGATATCAACTGGTGTACCGTCTGGAAGGTAAGGCATGTCTTCAACCGGAACAATACGAGAAACAACCCCTTTGTTACCGTGACGACCGGCCATCTTATCTCCGACCTTGATCTTACGTTTTTGAGCGATGTAAACACGAACAAGCATATTAACACCTGATTGCAATTCGTCACCGTTTGCACGTGTGAAGATTTTAACATCACGAACGACACCATCACCACCGTGAGGGACACGGAGTGACGTATCACGTACTTCACGAGATTTATCACCAAAGATAGCGTGTAGAAGACGTTCTTCAGCAGAAAGGTCTTTTTCACCCTTAGGTGTTACCTTACCAACAAGAATGTCACCTTCTTTAACCTCAGCACCGATACGGATAATACCCATTTCGTCAAGGTCTTTGAGGGCTTCTTCACCAACGTTTGGCAATTCACGTGTGATTTCTTCAGGCCCAAGCTTTGTATCGCGTGTTTCTGATTCGAATTCTTCCAAGTGAACAGATGTATAAACGTCATCTTTCACAAGACGCTCACTCATGATAACGGCATCCTCGAAGTTGTAACCTTCCCATGTCATGTATGCGACGATAGGGTTTTGACCGAGGGCCATTTCTCCACCTTCCATAGATGGACCATCAGCGATAAAGTCACCTTTTTCAACAATATCGCCAACCTTAACCAAAGTACGTTGGTTATAGGCAGTACCTGAGTTTGAACGACGGAATTTTTGAATAGTATAAACATCAAGAGAACCATCTTCACGACGAACTTCAACTTTATCAGCATCAGAGTAGACAACTTTACCGTCGTGTTGGGCGATAACTGCAGCTCCTGAATCGTGGGCAGCTTGATATTCCATACCAGTACCAACATAAGGTGCTTTAGGATCAATCAAAGGCACAGCCTGACGTTGCATGTTGGCACCCATAAGGGCACGGTTAGAGTCATCGTTTTCTAAGAAAGGAATACATGCTGTCGCAACGGCAACTACCTGTTTAGGAGAAACATCCACGAAATCTACAAGGTGTGATGGGTACTCTTGGTTATTACCTTGGTGACGACCCATAACGATTTCTTCTGCAAATGTTCCATCTTCGTTCAATTTAGAGTTAGCCTGAGCAACTGTGTACTCATCTTCTTCATCAGCAGTCAACCAAATCACTTCGTTGGTTACTTTACCAGTTGCACGGTCAACCTTACGATATGGTGTTTGAATGAAACCATACTTGTTAAGGTGTCCGTATGAAGACAAGTTATTGATCAAACCGATGTTAGGTCCTTCAGGTGTTTCAATTGGACACATACGACCATAGTGCGTGTAGTGCACGTCACGAACTTCATATCCGGCACGGTCACGTGTCAAACCACCAGGTCCCAAGGCTGACAAACGACGTTTGTGTGACAACTCTGACAATGGGTTGTGTTGGTCCATGAACTGTGACAACTGTGAAGAACCGAAGAATTCTTTAACAGCTGCAGTTACAGGGCGAATATTGATGATTTGTTGTGGTGTCAAGACTTCGTTATCTTGAACTGACATACGCTCACGTACGTTACGTTCCATACGAGCCAAACCAATACGGAATTGGTTAGCAAGCAATTCACCAACCGCACGGATACGACGGTTACCAAGGTGGTCGATATCGTCTACTTTACCGATACCTTCGGCAAGGTTGAGGAAGTAACTCATTTCAGCTAAGATATCCGCTGTTGTCAAAGCACGAACTTTATCATCTGGGTTGGCATTACCAACAATTGTAACCACACGATCTGGATCATTTGGTGCAACAACCTTGAATTTTTGAAGAACAACAGGTTCTGTAACCACCGCATAATCGTTTGGTGTGTATACAAATTTGTTCAAATCACCATCCAAGTATTCTGCGATTGAATCAATCACATCACGTGTCATTTCAGTACCAGCTTCAACAAGGATTTCACCTGTTTCAGGATCTACCAAGTTTTCAGCAATTGTTTGTCCCAAAAGACGTGTCTTGATGTTAAGTTTTTTATTGACTTTGTAACGACCAACAGCAGCCAAGTCATAACGACGTGGATCAAAGAAACGAGCTACAAGCAAGCTACGTGAGCTGTCGGCAGTTTTTGGTTCACCTGGACGAAGACGTTCATAAATTTCTTTAAGCGCTTCATCAGTACGTGAATCTGCTGGGTTTTTGTGGATATCTTTTTCAATGGTATTACGAACCAACTCGCTATCACCAAAGATATCAACAATTTCGTCATCACCTGAGAATCCAAGCGCACGCACAAGCGTTGTGAATGGAATCTTACGTGTACGGTCGATACGAGTGTAGGCAATGTCTTTTGAATCTGTTTCAAGCTCAAGCCATGCCCCACGGTTAGGGATAACTGTTGATCCATAACCCACTTTACCGTTTTTATCAACCTTATCGTTAAAGTAAACACCAGGTGAGCGCACCAACTGAGAAACGATAATACGTTCACCACCATTGATGATGAAAGTACCCATCTCAGTCATAATAGGGAAATCTCCGAAGAAGACTTCCTGAGTTTTGATTTCACCAGTTTCTTTGTTAATAAGACGGAAAGTCACAAAGATAGGTGCTGAGTATGATGCATCGTGGATACGAGCTTCTTCAAGTGTATACTTAGGCTCTTTCAATTCGTAACCAACGAATTCCAATTCCATAGTGTCTGTGAAGTTTGAGATAGGAAGTACATCCTCAAAAACCTCTTTAAGACCAGTATCCAAGAATTCTTTGAATGAATCCGTTTGGATTTCAATCAAGTTTGGTAAATCAAGAACTTCTTTGATTCTTGAAAAACTACGACGGGTACGATGTTTCCCGTATTGAACGTCATGTCCTGCCAAGTCTTCTACTCCTTTTCTACATTCGAGACCTGCTTTGCAAGTCGTGCACTTTAAATATTTGTCTTCTGCCTTGTTCAGTTACTTGTCCCATTAACAAGTGATTCAACACTAACATCCACTTATCTGATTAAGGATAAGCAAAAAACTTAGTTTGTGAATTTTTAGAACCTTTAAATATGAGTTACAACACTTGAAAATCCTAAAAATAAGCACAAAAATAGCAGCTAAATCTGACCGAAAAAACGTTGATTTAACTGCTGTATCTCTTGATTGGACAATATTTCAACCAAGTAAGACGACAAATAGTTGTCTACATTATACCTAATTTTTTGCTTTTTTGCAAGTATTCTTGGGAATTCCTAATGGCCTCCAAGAATACTAGACCAGGCTTTTTGATAGTCACTGTCAGTTCCACCAATAGCAAATTTGTAGGTTGTATCTCCAGGCCCATTTTTAGCCCAATAAGTATCAACCATTTCACCACTTACAGAAACATTACGACCATTGACAGACACTGTTGCTGGTTTAAGGCCTGTTGATTTGAGCACACTTGCCTTAATAGCACTTGAATCGATATTAAACTTATCTCCCGTTTTAAAAATACCTGGATTGGCATTGTAGATGGCGGAAGTTAAACGAGCCATATATTGCGCATTGTAGGTGTAACCCGTTTTAGAATTGGTTGGTGTATTATTGTCATAACCAGCCCAACCACCAAGAGTAATACCAGGCGTTGAGACGATCAACCAAGCATCCGCAAAGTTATCTGTCGTTCCTGTTTTACCCATCCAGTCAGCTGAGGCTGCTGCACCATTGACATTTTTCAATTCAGAATGAAATTGAGTTGTCGCTCCCTTAACCACAACTTCCTTGAGCAGGTTATCCATGATGCTAGCCGTAGCTCTTGAAAAGACTTGAACCCCTTCAGATTTATGCTGATAGATAACTTCGCCAGTCCGGTCAGTAATACTATCAATCATATGACCCTTCTCATAGACGCCACCATTTGAAAGCATCTGATAGGCATTTACTTGCTGGGCAACCGTGGTTTCAATTCCCCCGCCAAGAGGTAAACTCTCGATATTGTAGTTAGCAATCTTATAGCCCATCTTGGTCATGTAACCCTCAACATCAACATCATGACGTTGAAGCATTTGATAAGTCCAAAAGGCTGGAATATTCCACGAGGTATTGAGTGCCTCTTGTAGGTTCATCATAGCTGTACCCTTATCACCATCATGGAGAATAGGCGTTCCACCCGTAAAATTAGTTGGGTAGTTAGAAAGGATACTTGAGCTACCCATCAAACCTTGATCAATAGCAATTCCATAAGCAATAATAGGCTTAATAGATGAGCCTGGGGAGCGTGCCGTATCAAAGGCATGGTTATTTTGATTATTTTCGTAACTACGACCACCAACAAATCCTAGAATTGCTCCAGTCGCATTATCCATGAGCACATTTCCGACTTCAACTCCACTATTCCCACCTTGGTCGAGGAGGCCACCATATTGACTCGCAGCATCTTGCATCGCATTATAAACTGCATTATCAATAGTTGTCTTAACGCTGTAGCCACCGGTTTGTAGCTCTTGTAGGGCCCTCTCACGATAGCTTTCCTTGGTCTTATCATTTTTCAAATCTTGACTCGATACCTTGTCACGTTTAACGAGATAATCATACATGACATCCTGAGCCTCAGACATGACAGAATAGTACAAATAGTCATGACTTACGGCATCAGACTTCTCACCAGCCTTGAAATCTTTAGTGATATCATAATCCTTATAGCTTTCATACTGCGACTTATCTAAATAGCCACCGCGATAAAGATTGTAGAGTACATCTTGCTGACGTGCTAAGCCATAAGAAAGATCCTCTGCATTTTTTAATTGACCGTCAGCTGTATAAGGTGAGTATACAATCGGGCTCTGTGGCAAACCTGCCAGATAGGCCGCCTGAGGAACTGTCAAATCCGCTGCAGATACCCCAAAGATACCTTGAGCAGCCTCCTCAATACCAGCAATATTTTTCCCCTTGTTGTTACGTCCAAAAGGAGAAACATTCAGATAATCGGTTAAAATTTCATTTTTAGAAGCGCGACGCTCCAATTGTAAGGCATAGATAATCTCCGCCGCCTTACGTTTAAAGGTTGGCGCATCGCCTGTTACCTGTTGCTTGATTAACTGTTGCGTTAGCGTCGAACCACCACTTGAAGAGCCAACCCCCAAAACTGATGACACCAAAGCCCTAAAAACTGCCTTTGGTACAACACCCTTATGCTTTTTAAAATTTTCGTCCTCAGTCGCAATGATGGCATTTTTGACATTGTTAGAAATCGCATCGCTCTCAATAGGTGTTCTCAGCAAGTCAGTATCAATATCCGCAATCTTCTTGGAATCGGAATAGCTCATCGAAGATACCAAACTAACCTCACTAATCTGATTCAACAAGGTTTTGTCCTTAATCGACGGAACAGACTCAATTTGACTCCCCAGATAACCCAAACCAATTCCTGCACCGAATAAGGTAAGAACGATAATAACCACATAAAAGAAATCAGACAAGAGCTTTAAGGTTTTTAAGAAAATATCACCCATGTCTAAGAGTGTCATCCCATCCTCAGGCGACTTCCGTGCTTGCTTACGATTCCACTTAGATCCAGTCGTAGCTTTCCTTTCTTTAAAAGATTTATCTCCTCTTTTAGACCTAGAACCAGCAAACTTTGTACGAATAGTCTGCCCTAGTCGCCTAAAATAATTTATTATTTTTTCAAAATTCATAGAAATACCTCAAAGCCTATTATAACAAACTTTGACAAAGCTTGCATAGGGTTGCTTTCTTTTGGTATAATGGTGCAGAATATACTTTACTGGAGAATATCATGACAATTTTTGAAGAACTAAAAGCACGTGGCTTGATTTTTCAAACCACTGATGAAGAAGCCCTTGTAAAAGCCTTTGAAGAGGGACCAGTCTCATACTACACTGGTTATGACCCAACAGCAGACAGTCTCCACCTTGGACACCTTGTCGCTATCCTTACAAGTCGCCGACTTCAATTGGCTGGACACAAGCCTTACGCCCTCGTTGGTGGTGCAACAGGTTTGATTGGTGACCCATCATTTAAAGATGCTGAACGTAGCCTGCAAACCAAAGAAACTGTTGAAAGTTGGGTTGAAAAAATCCAAGGACAACTCTCTCGTTTCCTTGATTTTGAAAATGGTGACAACAAGGCCGTTATGGTCAACAACTATGACTGGTTTGGTTCAGTCAGCTTCATTGATTTCTTGCGTGACGTAGGTAAATACTTCACAGTTAACTACATGATGAGTAAAGAATCTGTTAAGAAACGTATCGAAACAGGTATCTCTTACACTGAGTTTGCCTACCAAATCATGCAAGGTTACGATTTCTATGAACTCAACGATAAGTACGGCGTAACCCTCCAAATTGGTGGTTCTGACCAATGGGGTAACATGACAGCAGGTACTGAGCTCTTGCGTCGTAAAGCAGATAAATCTGGACACGTCATCACTGTACCACTTATCACAGATTCAACTGGTAAGAAATTCGGTAAATCAGAAGGTAACGCTGTCTGGCTTGATGCTACTAAAACAACCCCTTACGAAATGTACCAATTCTGGCTCAACGTCATGGATGATGACGCCGTTCGCTTCTTGAAGATTTTCACTTTCTTGTCACTTGAAGAAATCGAAGAGATCGGTAAAGAATTTGACCAAGCTCGTCACCAACGTTTGGCACAAAAGGTTTTGGCTCGTGAAGTTGTTACTTTGGTTCACGGTAAAGAAGCCTACGAACAAGCTGTTCACATCACTGAACAACTCTTCGCTGGTAACCTTAAAGCTCTCTCAGCACGCGACCTTAAAGTTGCCCTTAACGGTGTCCCAACTTATGAAATTTCAGCAGATGAAAATCTGAACATCGTTGAACTTCTCGTCAATGCAAAAATTTCACCATCTAAACGTCAAGCACGTGAAGATGTCCAAAACGGCGCTATCTACATCAACGGTGAACGTGTACAAGACTTGGATTACACTCTCTCAGATACAGATAAAATTGATAATGAAATTACTGTTATCCGTCGTGGTAAGAAGAAAAACTTTGTCTTGACTTACTAATTTATGGCTATTCTCACTCCTTAATAGAGTGAGTTTTTTTGTTGCACTATATTTTACAATTTATCTACCAAAAAAGAGCAGTAGGATTGATTCCCAACTACTCTCTTCAGAACACAAAAAAGCCAGCACTAGGCTGGTTTTCGAGACTATCACATTAGTTATAGATTTTGAATGCGTCGTCGTCGTTTTGACCAACGAATGGCATTGCTTTACGCAATTCAGCACCAACTTTTTCGATTTCAAGGTTAGCAGCTTCTTCACGGTAAGCAGTAAGTTTTGGACGTCCAGCCTTGTAGTCGTTAACGAAGTCGTTAGCGAATTTACCGTTTTGGATGTCAGCAAGAACTGCTTTCATATTTTCTTTCACTTGTTCAGTGATAACACGTGGACCTGATACGTAGTCACCGAATTCAGCAGTGTTTGAAATTGATTGACGCATTTTCTTAAATCCACCTTCGTAGATCAAGTCAACGATCAATTTCATTTCGTGAAGCACTTCAAAGTAAGCCAATTCTGGAGCATATCCAGCTTCAGTCAAGACTTCAAAACCAGCTTCGATAAGGGCAGTCAAACCACCACAAAGAACTGCTTGTTCACCAAACAAATCTTCTTCAGTTTCTTCTTTGTATGTTGTTTCAAGAAGACCAACACGTGCTGCACCAACACCTTTACACCAGTCCATAGCGATGTCTTTAGCGTTACCTGTAGCATCTTGGTATACTGCGTAAAGAGCAGGTACACCAAAGCCTTCTTCAAATGTACGACGTACCAAGTGACCTGGTCCTTTAGGTGCACACATAAATACATCAACATCTGCTGGTACTTTAATGAATTCAAAGTGGATGTTGAATCCGTGAGCAAAACCAACAGCGTTACCAGCTTCAAGGTTTGGAGCGATTTCTGCTTCATAAAGTTCTTGTTGGATTTCGTCTGGAGCCAAGATCATGATAACATCAGCCAATTTAGTTGCTTCTGCTACTGTGTAAGTATCAAAACCATCTTCTTTAGCTTTATCAAATGATTTACCTGGACGAACACCGATGATAACATCGTGACCTGTATCACGCAAGTTTTGTGAGTGAGCGTGACCTTGTGAACCGTAACCGATAACGGCTATTTTTTTACCATCAAGTGCTGGTACTTTTACGTCTTTTTCATATTCCATTTGAACTGCCATAGTAGTATGTCTCTTTTCTAAAATAATATTTAATTGCCTTTTTAAGGCTGGGTTAACAAATTTATAATGGATTTTTTAATCGCGGGTAAATCCAGTAGCACCCGTACGAGCAATATTCTTGATACCGTAAGGTCGAATAACTCGTAGAAGCGCCTCACTCTTTTCAGCATCACCAGTCATCTGGATAGTGATAGAGCTTGGTGCAACATCCACCACCGAAGCACGGAAGGGTTGAATGATTGCCAAGATTTCAGCACGTTTAGAAGTTGGTGCCGACACCTTGACCAATAGAACCTCACGCTCCAAGTGGGGACGATCAGTGATGTCACGAATGCGAATCACATCAATCTGACGATTAAGCTGTTTAATAATCTGCTCAACCTCATTATGAGAATTCACATCAATGATAATTGTAATACGTGAAACATCAGGATTTTCCGTTGCTCCAACGGAAATACTCTCAATATTGACCTGACGGCGTGAAAGCACTCCAGTGAAGCGATTAAGAACACCTGAGCGGTTCTGAAGTTTAGCTGTTAACATTCTACGCATTGAACTTCACCCCCAACATTTCATGATTACTCTTACCAGCTGGAACGATTGGCAAAACATGCTCTTTACGAGAGATATCAACCTCGATGAACATCGGCACATCCTCTTTGATAACTTCCAAATCCTGATTAATCGTTTCTGGATTATCAAACTTATAAGACTTAATGCCATAAGCTTGAGCCATTAGTTGAAAATCAGGAAGAGTGTCAAAGACAGACTCTGACGTGCGCCCTTCGTAGAAGGACTCTTGCCATTGACGCACCATACCAAGTGAGTGGTTATTCAACATAACAACCTTGATTGGCACCTTGTAAATATTTAAAATAGCCAATTCTTGGTTCGTCATTTGGAAACCACCATCACCAACAAAGAGGATAACTTCTTTATCAGGATTAGCAATTTTAGCACCAATTGCTGCTGGAACACCAAATCCCATGGTTCCAAGACCACCTGATGTCACCAGTTGACGCTCATTTCGGTATGGATAATACTGAGCTGTCCACATTTGATGTTGCCCAACGTCAGTGACAACAACTGCATCACCCTTAGTCAATTCACCGATACGCTCGATAACTGCCTGAGGCTGTACCATACGTTCTTTCTTATCGTAAGAACGTACACGCTCTTTATCTTTTGTGACTTTTTCAATCCATTTTTCAGTGTTGTTCTTAACCACTGGTTCTGCTAAGAGCATTTCAAGAGCTTTCTTGGCATCACCAACAACTGGTAAATCTACCGCAATAATCTTGCCAATCTCAGCCGGATCCACATCAATATGAACAACCTTGGCATTCTTAGCAAATGTTTTTGGATTACCTGTCAAGCGGTCATCAAAACGACAACCTATGGCAATCATAAAGTCAGCATCAGTCATAGCAATATTAGATGCATATGAACCGTGCATACCACCCATACCCAAGAAGAGGGGATGACTAGTAGCAATTGTTCCCTGACCTAGAAGACTTGTAACAACTGGAATTTGGTAGCGTTCTGCAAAAGCAACTAACTCCTTAGCAGATTCAGAATAAGCCACTCCACCCCCAGCTACAATAACCGGCTTCTTAGCTTTGCCCAACTGTTTCAAGATTTTCTTAATTTGCATCTCGTTTGGTCTTAGCGTCGGTTGGTAACTTGGAAGATTGATTTCAGGATCGTTGATGAAGGCTGTTTCCTTAGCTACAACATCTTTTGGAAGGTCGATAACAACCGGACCAGGACGTCCTGTCGTTGCGATATAAACCGCTTCTCGAATAGTACGCGGAATATCAGCCGTATCGCGAATCTGGTAGTTGTATTTAGTAATTGGCATGGTAATTCCGACAATGTCAGCCTCTTGGAAGGCATCCTTACCAATACCTGGTGTTGCAACCTGACCTGTAAAGACTAGGAGAGGTACACTATCACTCATAGCATCTGCAATGCCGGTAATAGCATTCGTTGCACCGGGGCCACTCGTTACAAGAGCAACACCAAGTTTCCCAGTTGATTTAGCATAACCCTCAGCTTCGTGCAGACTTCCTTGCTCATGACGAGATAAGATATGATTAATCTCTTCATTTTTGTAAATAGCATCATACAAAGGAAGAACCGCTCCGCCAGGATACCCAAAAATAGTTGAAATCCCAAGTTCAAGAAGTGTATCAAGAATTAAATCAGCACCAGAGCGTGCTTCTTCAAGTTCAATTTTCTTCACATGGACCTCCTTTAGCAGTTGTTTTTTTCGAATTGTCTAAAAATTCAAAACCTTGTATACTATGATAACATTTTTAACTAAATTTGCAAGGGTTTCAGAGAAAAATATCACAAACTCTTCGGAAAGAATGTTCTTAGTTTTTTTCTTGTGATTGACGTTCTGCTTTACGTTCTTCGAATTCTTCGTCACTCATCAAAGTTCCGCCAACATTGGCTGATTTAGCAAAGGCTGTATAGCGACGCAACCAACCACTTGAAATTTTTGATTTGAAAGGTTTCAAATGTTTGCGGCGTTCTTCAAGGGTTGCATCATCGACAAGCAGATCAAGGGTACGATTTGGTAGGTCAATCACGATTTCATCCCCATCTTCGATTAGGGCGATATTACCACCTTCTGCTGCTTCTGGAGAAACGTGACCAATAGCAATACCACGAGTAGCTCCTGAGAAACGACCATCCGTAATCAGAGCCACATCCTTACCAAGACCGCGTCCGACAATCTTAGAAGTTGGTGCCAACATTTCTGGCATACCAGGCCCACCCTGAGGACCTTCGTAACGAATGACAACGACATGGCCCTTCTTAACTGTTCCATTATCAATCAATTCAAGGGCCTGATCTTGTGAATCACAACAAATAGCTTTACCACGGAAAGTTTTAACAGATGGATCTACACCACCGACCTTGATAACAGCTCCATCCTGAGCAATATTTCCGTAAAGGATAGACAAACCACCAACTGGTGAGATAGGATGCTCAATTGGATGGATAATTTCTTCATTCTTGATTTCAGTACCAGCTACGTTTTCTTTCAAAGTTTTACCAGTAACTGTAATACGATCACCCTTAATAGCACCTTTTTTAATCAACTGATTGATAATGGCTGGAACACCACCAGCTTCATGGACATCATGCATAGTGTAAACACTTGAAGGTGCAATTTTAGAGAGATAAGGGGTCTTCTTGGCAATCTCGTTAATGTCTTTAAGATCATAGTCAATACCGGCCTCACGCGCAATAGCAAGAGTATGAAGAACAGTATTGGTTGAACCACCCATGGCCATATCTAGAGCAAACGCATCATCGATGGCTTCTTTGGTCACAATATCACGTGGGCGAACATTATTTTTGATGTTATCCATCAATTTTGTGGCTGCTTGACGAACCAATTCACGACGTTCATCTGAAACAGCTAGGATAGTACCGTTACCTGGAAGGGCAAGGCCCAAAACTTCCATCAAACAGTTCATTGAGTTAGCGGTAAACATTCCTGAGCATGAACCACAAGTTGGACAAGCATTTTTCTCCAAATAATCGAGCTCTTCCTTGCTCATATCTCCAGCCTGGTAGGTACCTACAGCTTCAAACAAACTTGATAGCGTCGCTTGATGACCAGTCATGTCAACGCCACCCTTCATAGGTCCACCAGAACAAAATACTGCTGGCACATTAGTACGCATAGCCGCCAAAATCATCCCTGGTGTAATCTTATCACAGTTAGGAATGTAGAAAACCCCGTCAAACCAGTGGGCATTAATAACTGTTTCTGCAGAATCGGCAATCAATTCACGAGATGGAAGACTGTAACGCATCCCAATATGCCCCATGGCAATCCCATCGTCCACACCAATGGTATTAAACTCAAAAGGAATACCACCAGCCTCACGGATAGCTTCTTTGGCAATATCTGCCAATTCACGCAAGTGAACATGCCCTGGAACAATATCAATATAAGAGTTACAAATAGCAATGAAGGGCTTTTGCATATCCTTGGCAGATTTAACTTGCCCAGTCGCATACAAAAGTCCGCGTGCTGGTGACTTATCAACACCAACTTTGATCATATCACTTCTCATGATGTTACCTTCAATCTATAAAATTTCTTACAACATATGTTACCACTTTGGAAAGTAATGTCAAGGAGTTTTCAGAATATTTTTGCAATTCCGAAAAGATATCCCTGCTATATCAAAACTGACAAAACAAAAAGGAAGCCCTAAGACTTCCTAAATGATTATTCAAAATTATTCAACACTGAAGAGGTATGGATAAACTGGTTGGTCTCCTTGGAAGATTTCAACTTCGATATCTTCGTGAACCTCTTCCAATTTTTCCGCAAGTGCTTGAGCTTGTTCTTGATTACCTTCTTCGCCGACGTAAATCATAACAATTTCACTGTCTTCGTCAATCATCTTGTCAAAGGTGTCAAGAAGGGCTTGGTCCATATCTGGTGTAGACACAAGGATCTTACCATCCACCATACCAAGGATATCATTTTCATGAATCTCAAGACCATCAATAGTTGTATCACGTACCGCCAATGTCACGCTACCACTTGTTACATCTGAAAGACTAGCTGTCATAGCTTCAACATTAGCTTCGATACTTTGGCTAGGATCAAAAGCAAGCAAACTTGTAAATCCTTGTGGAACTGTACGTGTTTCAACAACAGCCGCATTGACATCTACTACTTCAGCAGCTGATTGCGCTGCCATAAAAATGTTTTTATTATTTGGCAAGATGATTACATTCTTAGCATTGACCTGTTCAATAGCTTTAACAATATCTTCTGTTGATGGGTTCATTGTTTGACCACCTGAAATCACATAGTCAACACCTTGTGATTTAAAGATATCTGCAAGTCCATCTCCGGCAACAACTGCAATAAGGGCAAAGTCTTTAGGAGCAGAAGGTGCAGCTTGGATAGCTTCTTCTTTTTGAACTTGTGCATCGTGTTGGTTACGCATGTTGTCAACCTTAACTTTGACAAGAGCCCCATATTTAAGACCTTCTTGCATAACAAGACCTGGATCCTCTGTATGGACGTGAACTTTTACAATTTCATCGTCGTTAACCACAAGAAGAGAATCCCCAAGGTTACTCAAGTAATTTTGGAACTCTTCGTAATCAAAGTCTTTCACATAAGTCGGACCTTGTTTGAGACCAATCATGATTTCCGTACAGTAACCGAAGGTAATGTCTTCTGTTGCAACATGACCAGCAACTGACTTATGGTGTTCTGCATTGATCATCTCTGTCATCGTAGCAGGTGTCGCTTGGAAGTCCTCTGAAGCGATATACTCACCTGTGAGGGCTGACAAGAAACCTTCATAAATGAAGACCAAACCTTGACCACCTGAGTCTACCACACCAACTTCTTTCAAAACTGGAAGCATCTCTGGTGTCTTAGCCAAGGCAGCTTTAGCTCCATCGAGAGCTGCACGCATAACCTCAACAGCATCATTTGTAGATTCAGCTTTCTTAATCGCTGCTGAAGCTGCACCACGTGATACTGTAAGGATTGTTCCTTCGACAGGTTTCATAACTGCTTTATAGGCAACTTCAACCCCTGCTTGGAAGGCATGAGCTAAATCTTGACCATCAAGTTCCGTTTTATCCTTGATACTTTGACCAAATCCACGGAACAATTGTGACGTGATAACACCCGAGTTACCACGGGCACCCATCAAAAGACCTTTAGATAAAATCTGACCAACTTCACCAACTGTTGAAGCTGATTGATCTGCGACAGCTTTGGCTCCGTTATCCATAGTCATTCCCATGTTTGTTCCAGTATCTCCATCTGGTACTGGGAAGACATTGAGTGAATTCACATATTCTGCTTGCTTACCTAGACGTGTTGCTGCCGCTTGGACCATCTCCTGAAGCAAGCTTGTTGTAATTTTAGACACTAGTTTTCTCCTACGACTTTAATATTTTGAACGTAAACATTTACTGTTTCAGCCTTGATACCGAGTTGATTCTCAAGATTAAATTTCACACGTTCTTGAATATTTTTTGAAACCTCACTAATCTTAACACCGTAACTCATAACAGTGTAAACATCCACAGTGATACCTGCATCAGTAGATTTCACGACAACTCCTTTTGCGTAGTTTTCCTTTCCAAGAAGTGCTTGAAAATTATCTCGGATAGCACTCTTACTTGCCATACCGACAACGCCAAAAATTTCTGTTGCTGAACCGCCAACTACTGTTGCGATGACATCATCTGACAATTCGATTTGACCATCTTTTGTATTGATTTTTACAGTCATAATTACTACCTCAAAAAGTTTTTATCAGCTTATTTTACCATATTCGAGCTTACTTGTAAAAAATAAGAAGAAGATACCCTTTGAATAAGAGTATCTCCTCAATATTTATCATTAAAACTTTCTCTTTATGAGATAACGACGGTACATCACATAGAGGAAGACCGCACGCCATACATTATCAACAACGGTTGCAATCCAAACACCCGCAAGACCCATTCCCAGACTCACTCCAAGGAAATATCCTGAGAAAATTCGGATAATCCACATCCCAATAGTTGTCGCATAGAAAGGCATCTTAGCCTTACCCAGACCTTGCCAAACTGCAGTGTAGACTAGAGTCGCCGAAGTCACAGGATTCCCAAGGAAAGAATAAAGAATAACTACCTGACTAGCCGCAATAGCTGCTTTATTATCTGTAAAGAGACCTGATAATCCTTGTCCAAAAAGCAAGATACCCCCTGAAACCAGAACCATCAAGAAGGTTGAAATCCAATAAGACTCTCGTATAATACGCTTCATCTGCGCCTTATCCCCTCGCCCCAGACTATTGGCAACCAAGATAACTGTAGCCGTGGCGACTCCCATACCAGGCATATAGTTAAACTGAGTGAGGTTTTCACCAATGGCGTTACCACCGACAACGGCTGTACCAAAGGTAACAATAATAGCCACAATGACCACATCTCCAGCACGCATCATCAGTCGTTCACCTGCTGCTGGCAGAGCAATCCCCAATAACTCCCTGTTGAAAGGTTTGGTAACTTCAAGCTGCTTCACATCCAGTTTCATCGCTTGCCACAGTATCACTGTCCCAACCAGACGAGAAAAAACCGTAGCCGTTGCGACCCCAATAATCCCCCAATGTCCCACAAAGATAGCTAAAGAAGATAAAATAGCATTAAGGACATTAGTTAAAAGACTGACGACCATGGAAATACGAGGCCGTCCCTTGGCCCGTAGTATGTTACCAAAAGTAGTCATTAAGGCTAGGAAAACCACTCCTCCACCGACAAGAGCAAGGTAGAGACTACCAGCCTGAGTTACAGATTGCTCAGTACCTAAAAGATTAAGAACGGCCCCACCACCAAAAATGGAAAGTAAACCAAGAATGAGACTAAGAGCAAGGGTAATAATAATAGCATCCCAGGTGTCTCGGTTAGTCGCTTTAACATCTCCCTTCCCTAGACTTCTAGCAATGACACTGGCACTTGAGGCTCCTAGAGCAATGAAGATAGCTTGGTAAATCGTGATTATATTATTGGCTACGGAAACCCCTGATATGGCGACAATACCAACCTGAGCCACTAGGTAAGAATCGACAACCCCCATCAACATTTGTAGAAGGTTTTCGGCCATAGCAGGCAAGGCTATGTTTAGAATTTTCTTTGTTTCTGTCATAATATTCTCTTCTATATTGATAAAAATAGGGCTGATTTCTCAGCTCCTATTTTTTTATTCTTATACACCAAGATAGCTTTCAACTGCTTTTTGCATATCAGCTGCCGCAACAACTGTTTTATGGCGAACTTCCGCATGTTCAAGTCCATCTACAGCAGCTGGGATAGCTACACCTGAAAGTTGGTGCAAATCTTCTACTGCTTTGAAATCATCCCCACTGTCTTTACCAGTGACAGCTGAAATAGCCACACGTGGGAATTTGTATGGGCTAGCTGTTGAAGCGATAACTGTAGGGGTGTGGTCATCTGTCTTTTGAACATATGCTTCGTAAACAGCTGAGGCAACCGCTGTATGAGGATCTTCGATATACTTGTTTTCATCATAGACACGTTTGATTTCAGCAGTTGTTTCATCCTCAGTTGCAAAACCTGCTGCAAACAGATCAAGAATATCTTTATCTGCACCAGCCAAAGTATACTCGCCCTTAGTCACAAGTGCATCCATGAGCTCTTTAGTCTTAGCAGCATCATTACCAAGAAGGTGGAAAATCAAGCGTTCCAAGTTAGAAGATACCAAGATATCCATAGAAGGACTTGTCGTTACCTTGAAGTCACGTTTCTTGTCATAAGTACCCGTTGCGAAGAAGTCTGTGAGGACGTTATTTTCATTAGAGGCACAGATTAATTTGCCAACCGGAACACCAATCTGACGTGCATAATAAGCCGCCAAGATATTACCAAAGTTTCCTGTTGGTACTGTGAAGTTAACCTTATCTCCGTTTTGGATATGACCTGCCTTAACCAACTGCGCATAGGCATATACATAGTAAACCACTTGTGGTACCAAACGACCGACGTTCATTGAGTTAGCTGATGAGAATTGCGTATGATGAGCCAACAATTTCTCACGCAAGTCAACATCATTAAACATACGTTTCACATCGGTTTGGGCATCATCAAAGTTACCATCAATGGCAATAACATGAGTGTTAGCTCCTGTTTGAGTGGTCATTTGCAATTCTTGGATTTTTGAAACACCGTCTTTTGGATAAAAGACAATAATTTCAGTTCCAGGAACATCTGCAAAACCAGCCATAGCAGCCTTACCAGTATCACCTGATGTCGCTGTCAAGATAACAATCTTATTATCAACACCTTGCTTTTTAGCTGATGTTGTTAGCAAGTAAGGCAAGATTGAAAGGGCCATATCTTTGAAAGCGATAGTAGAACCATGGAAAAGTTCAAGGTTGTAGTGGTTCTTAAGTTTAACTACTGGTGCAATAGCAGCTGTATCAAACTTGTCGTCATAAGCATTTGTGATACAGTAATCTAATTCCTCTTCCGTAAAATCATCCAAGAAAGCTGACAAGACCAATTTAGCAACTTCTTGGTAAGAAGCATCTTTCAATTGATCAAAGTCCAAAGCAACCTCAGGTATTGACAATGGTGTGAACAAGCCACCATCTGTTGCCAAACCTTGAAGAATAGCTTGACTGGCAGTTACTTTATTATTTTCGTCACGTGTTGATTGGTATACAAGTGTCATGGTAAATCCTCTTTTTAGATAGTCTGTGGCTCTATTGTAGCATAATTGTCAGAATATTTCTACACGTATTGTGACTCGTGAGAAAATCATTCGGATATCACCTTATTCTCTTCCCTCAAAGACATGAAAAAATCCGGAATAGCGATTCCGGATGTCATTTTAAAATTTATCTTTGGTGTCATTCTTAGTTGAGAAAGTAATATCTTTTGATTTACCATCACCACTAAGCGTTACTTTCTTGTCTTTTTTAGTCACTTTTAGCTCTTGACCTTTTTTCACATTGAGACCATCGATATCAACATCTTTGTTGACAGAAGTAACAGTCATCTTATGTCCCAAGCGACTAACCTTCCCTTTGAAAAGGGTTGTTGTTGTTTCGCCTGTCTTCGAATCATACTTTTGACCATTATCTTTCGCAGCTTTTTCAAGAGCTTCATCAAGTTCTTTTTCTATGGTTTCCTCGCTATAATAGTTTTCAAAAGAATCTCCATAGAAGGCTTTAAATAAATCTCCAAAGGCTGAGAAGGACTTCTGAACCCTCTCACGATAGTCCTTGATATAGGTTTTCTTATCAAAAGTATAGCTAGCAGTCACCTTCGCATTGCTACCCTTTACTTTCATGGTTACAGCAGTATCTTTAAAGTACTTTTCAAGCTCCTTACTATCCAAGTCTGTCAAACTTTCAGACATGCTTGAGCTATACTCTCTACCTAGAGAACTACTGTACCATTTGCCATCAATATTACCTGTCACATAACGGTAAGTCATAAAGCCACCGATACATAAGAAAACAAGGACTACTGCTGACAAAACTGAGACTAGGATGCGTTTTTTCTTTTTGGGATCCATTGGTTTTTTAGGAGCCAAATTTGCCATAGCTGCTTGTCCTTCTGGAAAAGGAACCGTAGAAGGTGCAGTTGCTGTTACTACTGGTGCCGTTTCAGTTGGTAGAGGACTAGTACTTGTCTCGACGATTTCTGCCTCAACCTTAATAGGTTCAGTAGTAGCTGTATCTTCAGTTTTAGCCGGTGCTTCATTAACAAACTCTCCAGCTTTCAAAGCATCCGCCATTTCCTGAACACTCGGCTTACGTCCGTTTACCGTTTCAAAATAGTCCAACCATTCTGCTCTTGTCATTTATATTCCCCTTTAATTTCCTTTTTTATTTATTTTTTGTAAAGCTAATGTCACCAAATTCACTGTGTGCCTTAATAGTAAAGCCTCCATTGTTAGGCGTATAATCTAATACATCACCTTTTTTAAAAGCATCTGAATCTCCAGCCTTATCCACAGTGATTGTTTGCTCCCAACGGTTAATATCACCCGTAAAAGCAGTTGTTGTGACACGACCGGTTTTGGCATCGTAGGTATAACTCTTTGGAAGCTCTTTCTTCACTGTCTCATCAAACTGTTTATAGTAGTCTTTTTCTGACAATGAATAACTATCAAAAACCTCCGAGAACCCCTCGCCGTACTGACCTTTCAATTCAGTAACTCTACTCTGGTAAGCCTGATAAAGACCTTTACGATTGTAAACAAAGCTCACTTTTAAGTGAGCCTTATTGTCAGTAATACTCATTACTGTATTGATATCGGTGATAAGATCTTGACCTTGTGGTAAAGCATTACTAACTTTATTCTTAGTATTAGCAGTATCTTTCAGAGTGGCTAACATTTTCTCACTAAAGGTTGGGCTTGTCCAATCACCCTCAATGCTTGCGGCTCGATAACGGTATCCCATCACGAGACAAACAATCAAAAGTATGGTGAGTATCGCTGCAATCACACCTGATACCATCCCCACAATATTCTTTGAGGTTACTGGCTCCTTTGATTCTTTTACTTGTTGACTAGGATTGAATTGAACACTAACCATCCTATCAGCATTAAACTCTTTAAACTTATTAGTCGCTCTATTCCCTGCTGCAGAAGCCACTGGTGGCCTCAATTCACGAGACTTGAGAGGATGTGCTGTTTCACCCAAACTAAGCCCTTCTTCTTTTGTCATAGGAATCTCCTTATCTCGCTGTAAGGTTATTATAACAATTCTTAAAGCGTTTTTCTATCTTATTCGGGAAAGTCCTTTATTTTTAATTTGGATAAACACTCTAATATAGAAGGTTTCTAGCAAAAAAAGTAGCCCTTATAGAGCTACTTTAGTCTATCGCTTATCCTTTATAATCAAAGGCAATTTCGATGATTTCTTTCAATTCTGAAATAAGTGGTTCTTTCGGATTAGCTGTTGTACATTGGTCTTCATAAGCATGTTCGGCCAAAGTATAGGCAGTGTCTTGAAGAAGTTTCTTAGTAACACCTTGTCCCTTCCAGTTCATGGCAATACCAACGGCAATACCCAATTCGTATACTTTTTGTGCCAAAACTTCAACCAATTCAGCATCTGATTGCTTGTCAGTACCCCATCCCATAAAACGAGCGATATCTGCGTAATCTTTGTCTGCACGGAAGTAGTCATATTTAGGGAACATAGCGTGTTTTTGAGGATCACGACCGTTGTAACGGATAACGTGAGGCATCAAAATCGCATTAGTACGTCCGTGTGGAATGTCAAACATAGGACCAACCTTATGAGCTAGTGAGTGGTTGATACCAAGGAAGGCATTGGCGAAGGCCATACCAGCCATTGTTGACGCATTATGCATTTTTTCACGTGATTCTTCATCACCAAAGCGGTAAGAATGTTCAAGATTTTCAAAAACAAGTTTAATTGCTTGGAGTGAAAGCCCACGTGTATAGTCACTAGCCATGACTGATACATAAGATTCAATGGCGTGAGTCAAAACGTCCATACCTGTATCTGCTGTAACGCTAGCAGGTACACTCATAACCAAAGCAGGGTCAACGATAGCAATGTCCGGAGTCAAAGCATAATCTGCCAATGGGTACTTGATATGAGTTTCACTATCAGTGATAACCGCAAATGACGTTACCTCTGAACCTGTCCCTGAAGTTGTTGGGATACAGATGAATTGTGTCTTCTGAGCGTAAGGAATCTTGTAAGTACGTTTACGGATATCCAAGAATTTTTGTTTAGCACCGAAGAAGCTTACATCTGGGTGTTCAAAGAACATCCACATAGCCTTAGCAGCGTCCATTGCAGAACCACCACCAAGAGCGATGATTACATCTGGTTGGAAATCTACAAAGCGTTCCAAACCTTTATAAACGGTATTAGTAGATGGGTTTGGCTCAACATCTGAGAAAACATCTACTGCCGGTCTGTGGCGGTTAAGTTCCAATTGGCGTTTAACCAAGTCTGCATAACCAAACTGAACCATACCAGGGTCACAAACCAACATCACGCGCTCAGCTTCAATGTGACGCAAGTAAGTTATTGAATCTTTTTCGAAGAAGATTTTTGGTGGGACGCGAAACCATTGCATGTTATTGCGGCGCTTTGACAATGTTTTAACATTCAAGAGATCAAATGAGCTAACATTGTGTGACACTGAGTTATGACCGTGTGAACCACAACCAAGAGTCAATGATGGAATCATGTTATTGTAGATATTACCGATACCACCTTCAGCTGATGGGCTATTAACCAAGACACGGCAGGCTTTCATGCGGATACCATATTGGAGTTGGAGCTCTTCATTTTCAGTGTGGATAACAGCAGTGTGTCCAAGACCACCCAAATTGAGCATACCTTCTGCTTTTTTGAATCCATCTTCAACGCCATCAGATTTGATAAGAGCAAGTACTGGAGACAATTTTTCCAAGGCAAGTGGGTGTTCCATTGTTGCATCTGGAATTTCTGCCAAAAGCATTTTTGTACCTGCAGGAACTTTAAGGCCAGCTTTTTCAGCAATTTCAATAGCTGAGTGACCTACAATGGCACCATTTACAGCTGTACGCGCTTCATTAAGAACGACTTTTTCCAATTTAGCAATGTCAGCTTTTTTAGAAATGATGACACATTGATGTGCTTCAAATTCAGCCTTAACTTCGTCATAAATAGCTGCATCAACAATAGCTGCTTGTTCAGACGCACAAATCATACCATTATCAAAAGTTTTTGAAACGATGATATCGTTGACCGCACGTTTAACCTTAGCATCAGCAGCGATATAAGATGGGACATTTCCGGCTCCTACACCAAGCGCTGGTTTACCAGTTGAATAAGCAGCCTTAACCATTCCAGGTCCACCAGTCGCAAGTACTGTGGCAATCTTAGGATGGTTCATCAAAAGACCAGTTGCTTCGATAGATGGCTCTTCAATCCACTGGATGCAGTCCTTAGGTGCACCTGCTTCAATAGCGGCATCACGAACAATACGAGCAGCCTCTGCAGATGATTTCTGAGCTGATGGGTGGAAGGCAAAGATGATAGAGTTACGTGTCTTAAGAGCAATGAGGGCTTTGAAAATGGTTGTTGAAGTTGGGTTAGTTGTTGGTGTAACCCCACAGATAACACCAACCGGCTCAGCGATAGAAACCAAACCTTGTTCTTTATCTTCAGCAATAACGCCTACAGTTTTGTCATATTTAATACTATTCCAAATGTATTCAGAAGCATACATGTTCTTGATGGCTTTATCTTCGTAAACGCCGCGCCCTGTTTCATCAACGGCCAATTTCGCCAAATACATGTGTTTATCTAGAGCAGCAATCGCAGCTTGGTGAACAATATGGTCCACTTGCTCCTGCGTAAAGTTAGCCATAGCATCAAGGGCTTCAACCCCTTTTGTTGCCAATTCATCTATTACTGTTTGAACATCTTTAGTTTGTTTAGTCATATGAAACTCCTTTGAATACTTGTTAAAAACTTCACAAGATTTAACACAAGTATATTATATCGTTTTCTAGACACTATGTAAACCCTTACAGCGATAAAAATAAAGAAATCCGTCCATTTTTGGACAGATTTCATCATTATTACCAAATAATCACGCGATTTTCTGGGGCACGCCACATGCCGTCGCCCTCTTTAACGTCAAATTCCTTGTGGAATTCGTCGAAGTTGCTCACGATAACATTGGTGCGCCATTTGGCTGGAGCATGCACATCCACGCTAGCTAACATTTGCATGTATTCTTCACGCGCCTTCATACGCCAGATTGTCGCAAAATTAACAAAGAATTCATGAACTGAAAAATCCTTATCTCGTTTAGCTGCTTCTAAGGCACAGGCTACACCACCGAGGTCAGCAACATTCTCAGAAACAGTCAATTTACCATTGACCTTGGCACCATAAGAGTCCAAGCCCTCAAACTGATCCACAATCTTGTCAGTACGTTCCTTAAAGGCTGCATAGTCCTCTTCAGTCCACCAATTCTTAAGACTACCGTTCTCATCAAAGGAAGCACCGTTTGTATCAAAGGCATGGGAAATCTCATGAGCAATGACAGCACCAATACCACCGTAGTTGGCTGATGACGATTGGTGAAGGTCATAGAAAGGGGCTTGAAGGATAGCTGCTGGGAAAACAATTTGGTTCTGCTGTGGATCATAGTAAGCATTAACCATGTGGGCAGGCATATGCCACTCACTACGATCAACAGGTTGATTCCACTTACTCCAACTATGTGCAACTGAAATTTCGACTAACTTCTGTGCATTCTCAACAAGTGATAAGTTTTCATCAATAATCTTCTTATCATATGTCTCAGGTAGTTTTTCTGGATAACCAATGTGAGGCGTAATAACATTAAGTTTCGTAATAGCCTTTTCACGTGTTTCTGGTGCCAACCAATCCGCAGTTTGAAGGCGTGATTTATAAACATCAATCATAGTTGCCACCTTCGCTTCAACATCTGCTTTTGCTTCTGGAGAGAATTTTTCACCTGCATACCAAAGTCCAAGAGCCTGATTGTAAGGTCCTTGCGCCAAATAGTAGGCTCCTTTTTTCTTATCCCAGGCTTGTGGTGTTCCTGAAAGCGCACGACCATATTTTCCAAATAGAACACGAAGTTCGTCTGTCAAATAGGCATTCCAAATTGTCGTAGCATCGATAAGTAGGCTCGCCTTAAGTAGCTCCCAATTATCTTCTGAATAATATTCCGCCGCAAATTCTGTCCAGAAGCGCTCTTCAGGAACGATAACTTTATCAGGAACTTGTCCCAAGATTTCTGTGAAGATGTTATCAAGTGGGAGTTCCGGTGCTAGCTTGGTAAAGTCTTCCCAATCATATGGGTGGTAGAGTTCCACATACTCGGAAGATTCTTCACTCGAAAGGACATACTTGGCCAACTTAGCATCAAGGGCGATAACCTTGTCCAAGATATCTTTGATTTCTTCAGCTGTAAAGCCATATTTCTCAAGGAGTTCTTCTTCCATTTCACGCCAAATTCCTAAAAGCTCCTTGCCCTTCTCATTATCCTCAGTGTAATAGGTTGTATCAGGTAAAATAATACTTGGCGCTGCTGCCCAGAGGACATTTAATTGAGCATTCATAAAGTCTGGAGATACACCGAATGGGAACTCATTTGGCTTACCAAACATCTCATAGTCAGCAATTTTCGAAGCAAATTCTGAGAATGAGGAAAGCTTCTTGTATTCTTCAATCCAAGGTTTAACAGGCTCGATACCCAATGCCTCACGTTTGTCAAAGTCCGCAGCCATACGGTGAAACTTTATAAAGTTTTGTAGAATGGCATTGTCAGGAACATTCTCTCCTGCCAACCATTGATCAGTTGTTTCAAGCATGAGGTCTTCAATTTCATCTGCTAAATCTGAGAAACCTCCTGTGCGTGGTTTATCATCGGGAATCACTGCTGTTTTTTCCCACTCACCATTAATCGCATGGTAAAAATCATCTTGTAAGCGTGTCATTACACTTCCTCCATCAACATTAAAAGTGCTTTCATTATAACAAAATTCCCCAGCAAAAGCATTTACTGAGGAAAGTTTGGCTTATTTTACTAAGATTGCTAGGGTTTGATAAGGCTTAAGACTTACCTTTTCAGCAAGCTCTGCATCATCATAGTTTGACAAGAGCACGCGCCCTGACTGATATTCTGCTGGAATCGCTACTTCGACTTCACTTCCATAAAAATGATTGAGTACCATGAGTTTTTGGCCGTCTAAGTGGCGTTCAAAGGCATAGACTTCTTGACTGTCCTCCAATGCTGGCAGGTAGCTTCCTTCTGAAATGATGGGCATTTCCTTCCGCAAGTGAATCAATTCTTTATAGAAGGTGAAGATTGGGCCATCCACTTCATTTTCAACGTTGATATCTTTGTAGGACTTCCCAACTTTCAACCATGGAGTGCCTGTTGAAAAACCTGCATGTTCAGAAGCATCCCATTGCATGGGCGTACGCGAATTATCTCGTGATTTGGCTTGAATGATCTTGAAGGCCTGCTCAGGAGACTTGCCTTGGTCCAAGAGCATTTGGTAAGCATTGATGGACTCGACATCCACGTAATCTGCCATAGAATCATAATTTGGATCAATCATCCCGATTTCTTCGCCCATGTAGATATAAGGTGTTCCACGTGATAGGTGAATACTAGCTGCTAGCATGGTCGCTCCTTCATTACGGAAGTTCTTAATATCCACAAAGCGATTCAAGGCACGAGGTTGGTCATGGTTATTCCAGAAAAGGGCACTCCAACCACCTCGTTCACTCATTTCCTTACCCCAGGTATGATAGAGACGTTTGAGCTCTTCAAAATCAAAGGGAGTAATAGTCCATTTTTGACCATCTTCATAATCTACTTTAAGATGATGGAAGTTAAAGGCCATAGACAACTCGTGACGCTCCGGTGCTGAATAAAGAACACAGTTGTCAATTGTTGTCGATGACATCTCTCCAACTGTCATAAAGCTATCATCAGAACCAAAGGTTGCTTCATTCATCATACGAAGATAGTCATGGACAATTGGTTTATCCGTATAAGCTGGTTTCCCTTCATTTTCAGGGCAGTCCACTAAGACTTCATCTTTCCCAATCAAATTGATCACATCGAAACGGAAACCTTTGACTCCCTTGTCACGCCAGAAGTTGACCACCTTGAACAACTCCTTACGGACATTGGGATTGCTCCAATTAAGGTCCGCCTGTGTTTCATCAAAGAGGTGAAGATAGTATTTCCCTGTATCTCCAAAAGGAGCCCAGGCAGAACCACCAAATTTAGACAACCAGTCGGTTGGTTGATCCTGAATAAAGAAGAAATCTTGATAATACTGGTCTCCAGCCAAAGCTTTTTGGAACCACTCATGCTCCGTTGAGCAATGGTTGAGCACCATGTCTAGCATGAAATCAATCTTGTGCTCTTTTCCGACACGGACCATTTCTTCAAAATCAGTCATGTCTCCAAAGACAGGGTTAACGGCTGTATAGTCTGAAATATCGTAACCATTGTCACGTTGTGGGCTCGGATAGAAAGGATTGAGCCAAACCATATCCACGCCTAACTCTGATAGATAAGGAATTTTTTCAATGATGCCTCTGAAATCACCGATTCCATTTCCTGTAGTGTCCTTATATGATTTTGGATAAATTTGGTATACAACCTTTGTTTTATCTAATACCATGTAATTTTCCTCTTTTGTCCTTTATATGAAGAGGTGGAATCGTAACGTCTCCACCCCTTAGCTTATTTTGTTCGATGAGCAATTATGAGAGCATCACCACGTTTGATATCACGTGGAAGATCCCCTTCAACATCTGCTTGAAAATCATCTTGATTTGTAATGATAACTGGAGTCTCAGTGACCAAACCAGCCTTTTTAATAACATCCATATCAAAACTAATCAATTGTTGACCAACAACAACTTTATCACCTTGTTCAACATGAGCCACAAAACCTTTTCCGTCAAGGCTAACAGTATCCATACCAATGTGCATTAGCATTTCAATACCTTCTTCAGAAACGATGCCTACGGCGTGCTTAGTTGGGAAGAGTACTGTCACTGTACCATTTACTGGTGAAACCAATTCGCCTTGACTTGGTTCGATGACTACCCCCTGTCCCATGACACCTGATGAGAAAACTGGGTCTGTTGCTTGGCTAAGTGGTTTAACTTGACCAGCAAGTGGGCTAACAACCTCTGCTGATTCAGCAAGAACTGTTGGAGTTGCAGTATGTGATGCAAATTCAGCCTCTTCTTGAGCTGCAAATTCTTCCTTAAGTTCTGTATCATCTTCTGTCTTAGTAAAGAGACCCGCCTTGCGGAAGAAGAAAGTTAGGACCATAGGTACAATGATAGCAACAAGCATGATTGCTGCAAATGAAATCATATATTTAGGTTGAATTGATAGGATACCAGGCAAACCACCAATACCGATAGAGGCCGCTGTAATGTTAAAGGTTACTGATAGAAGACCTGCGATAGATGAACCAATCATACCCGCAACAAATGGGTAAATATATTTGACGTTAACCCCGAAGAGGGCTGGTTCTGTAACACCAAGATAAGCTGAAATAGTAGCTGGAAGTGAAATTTGAGCCTCACGTTCATCATGACGATGCATAATATAGTAAGCAAAAACAGCTGAACCTTGAGCAATATTTGATAGAGCAATCATAGGCCAAAGAGCTGTTCCACCAGCATCTGCAATTAACTGAGTATCGATAGCATTGGTCATGTGGTGAAGACCAGTAATAACGAACGGCGCATAAAGTGCACCAAAAACAGCACCGAAAAGCCATTTTACAGGACCTGTCAAACCAGCAAGAACCACTGTTGAAAGGGCTTGGCCAATAGTCCAACCAATAGGACCTAAAACAGTATGAGCCAAAATAAGGGCTGGAATCAATGACAAGAACGGTACAAAAATCATTGATACTACTTCTGGTACATGTTTACGCCAGAAAATTTCAAGATAAGAAAGTGATAAACCAGCAAGAAGGGCAGGAATAACTTGCGCTTGATAACCTATACGATTAACAGTAAAGAATCCAAAATCCCAAACCCAATTCTTAGCAATTTCAGACGCTGGTGTCGATGCTACTGAATAAGCGTTAAGCAATTGTGGTGACACCAGACAGATTCCCAAAACAATTCCAAGAATTTGGCTAGTTCCCATTTTACGAGAAACAGACCAAGTAATACCTACAGGCAAGAATTGGAAAATAGCTTCACCAGGTAGCCATAAGAAATGATTCACACCTGACCAGAACTGCGAAACCTCGGTAATTGTCTTACCGTCAAGCATTGACCAATGCACACCCTCAAGAACATTACGGAAACCAAGAATTAATCCCCCAACGATAAGGGCTGGAATAATAGGTGTAAAGATCTCCGCTAAGGTTGTCATAACACGCTGAACTGGATTTTGGTTGCTCTTGGCAGCTGATTTAGCAGCCTCTTTAGAAACACCTTCAATCCCTGATACAGCTGTGAAATCGTTATAAAAGATTGGCACATCATTACCAATGATAACTTGGAATTGACCTGCATTGGTGAAAGTCCCCTTAACAGCAGGAATGGCTTCGATTGTTTTCACATCTGCCTTCTTGTCATCACCAAGAACGAAACGCATACGCGTCGCACAGTGAGTAACAGCAGTCACATTTTCTTTACCACCGATTGCAGCAAGCAAATCTTTGGCTTCTTGTTCAAATTTACCCATTTGAATCTCCTTTTCTTTTTTGACAATATCTGATTAACTTGATAAACTAATTGTAAACGATTACAAATTTGTCTGCAAGTGTTCCGGAATTTTTTAAACATATTTTTTGAAAAAAACATTAGTTGTATGTTTTTTCACCTACAAATGAGGAGAACAATGAAAAAATATCAGATTATTTATAAGGATTTAGAGAAAGCTATCCATGATCAAAAATATCAAGTGGGAGACTTTCTCCCCACCGAGCAAGAACTGGTTCAATCTTACCAGGTTAGTCGAGACACTATACGAAAAGCATTAACCTTACTCGTTGAAGAAGGCTTGGTCAAAAAGATTCATGGTTCTGGCTCCCAGGTTATTAACCAGGAACAAATCAACTTTCCTGTGTCTGACCTTACTAGTTACCAGGAGCTAATAGTACAACAAGGCCTTAATTCGCAAACCAACGTTATTTCTCTGGATAAAATCATCGTTGATTCCAAACTCTCAGAAAGAACTGGGTTTTCTAATAGCCGACAGGTCTGGCGTGTTGTTCGTCAAAGAGTCGTTGATAGCTGCGCCTCTGTTATAGATATTGATTACCTAGATACTAGCCTTGTTCCTCAACTAAACCGTAACATTGCTGAACACTCTATTTACGACTACATCGAGAATCAGCTCAACCTTAGCATTTCCCACGCCTTTAAAGAAATCACTATTGATAATGCTACCGATCAAGATAAGATTCTTATCGACCTAGGTAAAGACCAGCACGTTGTTTGTATCCGTTCTAAAGTTTATTTAACTAATGGAAAACAGTTCCAATTTACGGAAAGTCGCCACAAACTTGAAAAATTCAAATTTGTCGATTATGCCAAGCGTCGTCATTGAAAGAAAGGGCTCTGCTCACAGAAAAAGTATCGGACAAGAATGTCCGATACTTTTTAGTTTTTACGGATAGGATCTGCTAGATACTCAGCACGAGCTCCACCAATTAACTTAGGACGACTCGCCAAAGCAGTCACATGAGCACCACCTAATTCTGGAGTAATCGGGCGAAGAGGAACTTGGACCCTCTTCACATGCATACCAATAGAGGTATCCCCAATATCGATACCAGCCTGAGCGACAATTTCCTCCACCTCAACAGGATCCTTCATATAGTCGAAAGCAGCCAGCTGACCACTTCCCCCAGCATGCAAGGTCGGAAGAACATTAACAATTTCCAAATCTTTAGCCATAGCGAGCTCACGCTCAACAACCAAAGCACGGTTCAGATGTTCGCAGCCTTGAACAGCCAAGTAAATTCCTTTAGGTTCCAAAACTTCAAGAATCGTTTTCACAATTCGTTGGCCAATTTCACGGCTAGAGGCTTTGCCGATTATCCCACCAGCGACCTCACTGGAAGACAATCCCAAGACAAAGATAGCTCCTCGCCCAATAGCGGAACGTTCAACAATATCTTCTACAAGCACACGTGTCTTCTCTTCTAAATCTAGCAACATCACAACAGCCCTCCTTTAGACAACAGCTGTATTCAGGATTCGCACAATAAGATAGTACAGAATCACAAAAAAGATAAGGAAAAATACCCCTAATAATAATAACTGCCCACGGCGTTTCTTACTGAGGTCCCAGGAGAAACCAAATCCCATCAAAAAAGGACCAACACTATAACTTAGCATAAACCATAAATCTACACGTGCTATATGCCAAAAAGAAGAAATAAAGGCCACCAAACCTATTAAGGATAATATCCAAGAAAACTCCCAACGATCTGATTTAGCAAAAGCCAAGCCTATTAAGAAGCAGCCCAAGGCAGGCATGATAATAAATGATAGGGTCATAAAATAAAACATGCCATTATTATAGCATGTTTTACAGTTTCATGTTAGTGGCGGTTAATGACACCATAAGCAATAGTGAATGCAATAGCAGCAATACCTACAACGATTGCCATGACAGCCCAGAAAATAGTCATCGCACGGCGTCCCTTGCGATTGTTAAAAGGAAGTCCCCAACCAATCATGATGACACCTAGCAATCCAAGCCAAATTTTATAAGTGATAACAATTGCCGCATCAAAATAGGCAAAAGAAACCAAACCTAAACCTAGCAAAGAAATCAAATAAGACCACTTACCCTTCAAAAATGAAGGCAAGGCCCAACCAAATAATACTAAACCTAGTAGAGCAAGAGCTCCACCACCAAAAAATACAGGTACAATATAATTATCAAACATATTCATATTATAGCATATCTTAAAAAGTTAGGAAATAGAATCTATCGACCTAAGTGATATCCAATCTTTAAAATTTGTTTCCTCTCAATCACAGATTGATTCGCAGATACTAACTATTTATTTGGGTACAAAAAAACAAGACCCAGAAAGGACCTTGTTTTAATAGCCTAATTGCGCTTTGTTTGCACTACATCTATAATCAAAAGGGACTGACATTTAGAAAGTGTGGCAAATCTGTGGCAAAACACAAGAAAAAGGCTTATCCATATTGGACAAACCCTTTCATTTCAAGCTTATATAGTCTAATTAAGCTTTGTTTGCTGAACCGAATACGTCGATACGTTCTTCAACAGCTTCTGTAATAGCTTCGAAACCTGGTTTCAAGAATTTACGTGGGTCGAAGAGTTTCTTCTTGTCGTATTCTGCTTCATTTGCTTCGTATTCAGCAACAAATTTACGTGTTGCGTTAGCAAATGCGATTTGACATTCAGTGTTAACGTTAACTTTAGCAACACCAAGTTTGATAGCTTCTTGGATTTGATCATCAGGAATACCTGATCCACCGTGCAATACGATTGGGAAGTTAGGAACAGCTTCTGTCAATTTTTGCAAGTGGTCAAGGTGAAGTCCGCTCCAGTTTTCTGGGTAAGGACCGTGGATGTTACCGATACCTGCTGCAAGGAAGTCGATACCAGTTGCAACCATAGCTTTAGCATCTTCGATTGGTGCCAATTCACCATCACCGATGATACCATCTTCTTCACCACCGATTGTACCAACTTCAGCTTCAACTGATACACCGTTAGCGTGTGCAAATTCAACAACTTTAGCTGCTTTTTCAAGGTTTTCTTCAACTGGAAGGTGTGAACCGTCAAACATAACTGAAGTGTAACCTACACGGATACATTCCAAAGCGTCATTGTAGTGACCGTGGTCAAGGTGAATAGCAACTGGTACAGTGATACCCATTGATTCAACCAATTCTTCGATAAGGACTTTACACAATTTGTAACCACCCATGTACTTAGCTGCACCCATAGAAGTTTGGATAAGTACTGGAGCTTGTTTAGCTTCTGCTGCACGCAAGATAGCTTGAGTCCACTCAAGGTTGTTTGTGTTAAATCCACCAACTGCGTAACCATTATCACGAGCTGCTTGGACAAATTTTTCTGCTGAAACGATTGCCATTATAAAGGCCTCCTATATTTTTTTGGGTTTGAACCCGTTTACAAGTTTATTCTATCACAATTGAACTCAAAAAACTAGCTTTTCTACAATTTGTAAGCGTTTTGATTTTTTAATACAAAAAAACCAGTCATGTGACTGGTTACTCTGCGGAAAGAGGGACTTGAACCCTCACGACCTAAAGCGGTCACAGGATCCTTAGTCCTGCGCGTCTGCCAATTCCGCCATTTCCGCTAACAACATTAGTTATTATATCAAGATTGACAACTCATGTCAATACTTTTTTGAAAGTTTTTTAGTAACTTTCTCTTGTCTCTTTCGAAACAACTATTATATAATACCATTTATTGTTTGCTGACGTCAATACTTTTTTGACTTTTTTAAAATTTTTTAGCAAAAGTTATCTATCATATCTCTAGTCAAAGGTTAAGCTAAACTCTTATTCAGCCTATCTAATTTCTCTCTAAGGGGAGCTAAGTAAACTTCTTCTCCAAAACCACGTGATTTTAAGCCATCCTCAGCACAAGACAATAACGATTCTGTCAAAGGTAAAATCATTTTGAGGTCTGTAGCAGAAATATCTTTTTTCGAAAATAAACGACGAATTCTAGGGTAATCATAGTCAAATGCTTCAAAAAAAGGTGAGTCATTCAAAATATTTTCTAGATTTACCAAATTGACTAAAAGACCAAGGTGAAAGGCTGCTGGCGCAAAGGTTGATGAGAAAGGTTGGGTACATACACTACGAAACTCAATAGTCCCTCGTGTCGTTAAATCATGGAATTGATAAGAACGATGAGTCTTAAAATCTTCCTCACTTGGGTCAATAGTGACTACTTCGCCACGAATAGAGTGTGCTTTGATAGATGGCGTACTTAGATAGTCTTTAGCACGTATTGGTTCAAAATAGTAGGTTTCGTCACCACGCTTAGCAGTAAAAAGGGCTGTCTCAGACAAGTAAGAAAAATAGTCATCTTCATTCTTAAATACCTTGGGAAATACTCCTGCATTTTCCTCAAACACACCATGCATGGAATTCTCCCAGAAAACATCACGGGAAAGCGCAAGATCCCAATCAGAACCCCAAAATTCAGAGTTTGCCAATAATACCGCCTTGGGTCCCTCTATTTGATTAAAAGCATTTAGAACCCTCAAATAGGATGTTTTTGATACATCTAACTGTACCTGACTTCCACAGATAAAAGAGCCATATTCAGGATAATCGTGAAAGAAAGAATCATTCTTTGCTTTAGAGAGCTCGAGAAAATCCATAAGCATCTCATAACGAGGAGATTTAACAGGTCTATTATCATTCTTTGCCCAGTTTGGATTCACGCCCCATCCTTGCAACTCATGATTATGATCGCGAAGATAGGGTTGAATCATACTGAGGTAAGTATCCAGACGTTCCTCAACCTCAGAAATTCTCTCAGCCTTTGCAAAAGCAAACTCGATCGTATTGTATGAAACTTCAAAAAGAATCATGTCTCCAGAAGTTTTATCAATAAGCTGAATAGGATTATTATCAGAATCATACTTATCAGCTTGAAAATCAAAATTATCTAAGAGATAGACTAGTAACTGTTTTGTAAGAGAGACATCTGTAGCATTACCACTCAAATTAACAACTGGGTATTCCAACTCAATCCCCACAAATAATTCGGGTTGCTCCTTAATTGGCTCATAGTACCTTTGCTTAAGCAGTTCCTTGGCTGTTGTCAAAATAATGTCCCCCTTTTTAAAATAAGCTTATTCCATTATATCAAAATATTCAGACGATTTATAGACAAAAAAACGCCTGCTTACGAAAAATAACCGTATTACCTTTCGTAAACAAGCGTTACATGCTTATTTATTCCCATTTTTATGATGAGTGTTCCCGCTAGGCGTATGCCCAGCGGTAGACCAGAGCTAGACTAAGAAAAGCTAAGCTATTCCATCATCATAACACTCAACAAAATTGATAAAAATTAAACAAGTTCGATGATTGCCATTGGGGCAGCATCGCCACGACGTGGTTCTGTTTTAAGGATACGAGTGTATCCACCGTTACGTTCAGCATAACGAGGTGCGATTTCTGAGAAAAGTTTTTGAAGAGCAGTTGTTGATGTATATTTATCAGTTGCTTCATCATAGCTTTCAGATGCAATTTCGTTACGTACAAATGCAGCTGCTTGACGACGTGCGTGCAAATCACCACGTTTACCAAGAGTGATCATTTTTTCAACTGTTTTACGGATTTCTTTAGCACGTGCTTCAGTTGTAACGATTGCTTCGTTAATGATAAGATCTGTAGTCAAATCACGAAGAACCGCTTTACGTTGTGAGCTTGTGCGTCCAAGTTTACGGTAAGCCATGTTATCCTCCTATATTATTATTTATCGTTTTTGAGTCCAAGTCCAAGATCAGCCAACTTAACTTTGACTTCTTCAAGAGATTTACGACCTAGGTTACGGACTTTCATCATTTCAGGCTCAGTTTTTTCTGTCAAATCATGAACGGTATTAATACCGGCACGTTTCAAACAGTTATATGAGCGTACAGACAAATCAAGTTCTTCGATGGTACGGTCAAGCACCTTTTCATCGTTCACTTTTTCAGTTTCTTTCATTACATCAGTAGCTTTAGCAACATCAGTAAGGTCAGTAAACAAGTTCAAGTGTTCAATCAAAACGCGAGCCGAGAGACCGAGGGCATCTTCAGGGATGATTGTTCCGTTTGTCATGATTTCGATTGTCAATTTATCAAAACCATCATTGCTACCTACACGGGCAGGTTCAACTTGATAATTGACTTTTTTCACTGGTGTGTAGATTGAATCTACAGCCAATGTTCCCACTGGTGCATCATCTTTCTTGTTTTCATCTGCTGGAACATAACCACGGTTTGTAGCTACTGTCATAGTCGCTTTCAAAGAAGCGCCGTCAGCGATAGTGAAAAGATAATGATCAGGGTTAACAATTTCAATGTCGCTATCAGTCAAGATGTCTCCAGCAGTAACTTCAGCTGGACCTTGGACATCAAGTTCAATTGTCTTTTCGTCTTCGACGTAAGATTTTACAGCAAGTCCTTTAATATTAAGGATGATTTGCATCACGTCTTCACGGACGCCTGGTACGGTATCAAATTCGTGGAGTACTCCATCAATCTTAATTGATGTTACGGCAGCACCTGGAAGTGATGACAAAAGTACACGACGAAGAGAGTTACCCAAAGTTGTACCATAACCACGTTCTAGTGGTTCGATGACAAATTTGCCGTAATCTTTATTTTCATCAATTTTTGTTATTATTGGTTTTTCAAACTCAATCATTTATTATACTCCCTCGAAACGAACCTTGTGTACTATTGTTATTAAAGATTACACACGACGACGTTTTGGAGGACGACAACCATTATGTGGTACAGGTGTTACATCACGGATTGCTGTTACTTCAAGACCTGCAGCAGCAAGAGCACGGATAGCAGACTCACGACCTGAACCAGGACCTTTAACAGTTACTTCAACTGTTTTAAGACCATGTTCTTGTGCAGATTTAGCAGCAGCTTCTGAAGCCATTTGTGCAGCAAATGGTGTAGATTTACGAGAACCTTTGAAACCAAGAGCACCAGCTGATGACCATGCTACAGCGTTACCATGCACATCTGTAATCATAACAATAGTGTTATTGAAAGTAGCGTGAATGTGAGCAATACCAGATTCGATATTCTTTTTCACACGACGTTTACGTGTTGGTTTAGCCAATGTTTTTACCTCCTATTTTATTTTCTTATTTTTTCTTACCTGCAATCGCAACAGCTTTACCTTTACGAGTGCGGGCATTGTTTTTAGTGTTTTGTCCACGGACAGGAAGTCCACGACGGTGACGGATACCACGGTATGAACCGATTTCCATCAAACGTTTGATGTTAAGGTTAACTTCACGACGAAGGTCACCTTCAACTTTGATTGCATCCACTTCGCGACGGATAGCGTCTTCTTGATCATTTGTCAAATCTTTAACGCGGATGTCTTCAGAAACGCCTGCAGCAGCCAAGATTTTCTTAGATGTTGCAAGTCCGATACCGTATACGTAAGTAAGTGAAATTACTACACGTTTATCGTTTGGAATGTCAACTCCAGCAATACGAGCCATGATTTCTCCTTTCTATATTATCCTTGACGTTGTTTGTGTTTTGGATTTGTTGGACAAATTACCATAACACGACCGTTACGACGAATAACTTTACAGTATTCGCAAATTGGTTTAACCGATGGTCTTACCTTCATGTTTCAATCCCTCCAATTATTTCGATTATTTAAAGCGGTATGTGATGCGTCCACGTGTCAAATCATAAGGACTCATTTCAACAGTCACACGGTCACCGACCAAAATACGAATGTAGTTTTTACGGATTTTACCAGAAACTGTCGCCAAAATTTGGTGTCCATTTTCCAATTCAACAGTAAACATAGCATTAGGCATAGTTTCTACAACTTTACCTTCAATTTCAATCACGTCTTCTTTTGCCACGCAAAAGTACCCCCTAAAATTTCGATTTGATTTCCTCTGAGCACAGAGGTAACAATTATAAGTCAGACTAAAATATTATAACATGCTTAAGTCTGATACGCAAGTAAGATTATATAATTATTTAATTGCTGCAATCGCTTTTTTAACATCAGCGAATACATCGTCGATATCTTGGTTACCTTGAATATCTGATACAAGACCAAGCTCACGGTAATGTGCAATAATTGGCTCACCTTGAGCAATATTCACATCCAAGCGGCGTTTCACTGTTTCTGGTTTGTCATCTTCACGTTGGTAATAGTCTTCTTCCTTGTAGTCAGCTGGTGGGTTGAATACTTTATGGTAAGTTTCACCTGTTTCGCGGTGAATAATACGACCACTCAAGCGTTCAAGAAGGCAAGATGGATCCACTTCGATATTGATTACTCCCTCAAGCTCCAAACCAAGATCAACCAAGATTTGATCCAAGGCATGAGCTTGTTCGATTGTGCGAGGAAAACCATCCAAAAGGAATCCTTTTTCCTTAATGTCGTCTTGAGCCAAACGCTCTTTAACGATTCCGTTTGTTACTTCATCTGGTACCAATTCACCTTTATCGATGAATGATTTGGCCAATACACCCATTTCTGTTTGGTTAGCCATAGCAGCACGGAACATATCACCAGTTGAGATGTGAGCTACACCAAATTCTTCAACAATTTTTGCAGCTTGAGTCCCTTTACCAGCACCTGGTAGACCCATAATTAAAAGATTCATCTTACGAACTCCTTATTTTTGTTTTCAAATAACTCTATCAAGGTTTTAACACATTGGTAGAGTTATCAAAAAACAAAAGAGAAGGGACAGAAAGTAACCTTTCTTTCCCTCTCAATTGTTCATGAGAAGACTTAGTCTTCAAGATTCATAAATCCAACGTACTGACGTTTCAATAGGTAACCTTCGAGTTGTTTCATACCTTCGATACCAGTTGAAATCAAGATCAAGAGAGATGTACCACCAAGCGCGATTGAGCTTGTAAGGTGCATAAACTGTTGAGCCGCAATTGGAGCCAATGAAATAAACGCGAGAAATACAGCCCCGATTGTTGCCAATCTCTTAAGCAATGAAGACATGTACTTTTCAGTCTCACGACCTGGACGAACACTAGGAATGTAAGACCCATTCTTTTGAAGATTTTCAGCAGTTTTTTCAGGATTTACTTGGACAAATGTGTAGAAGAATGAGAATAAGATAATCAATATCGCATAAGTAATCATTCCACTAGGTGTATTATACGAGAGTAGTCCTTGTAAATGTGATAACCACGTAACCTTAGAGAAGAATGGAAGAAACGTACTAGGAATTGTCGTAATCGAGCTAGCAAAGATAACGGGAATAACACCAGCTGGATTGACTTTCAAAGGTAAGTATGAACTCGTTGGAGCCCCTTGAACCAATTTCGTATATTGAATTGGAATTTGATATTCTGCTTGTTGTACAAATGTCGTAAAGAAGACAATCGCCAAACCTACCACAATCAACAATGCGACGATGATATATGAACGTGTCAATTCTCCTGAACGAACATTGACAAAGAAATCCTCATAAATTGTTGAGAACATCTTTGGAATGGAAGCAATGATACCAGAAAAGATAATCATCGACACACCATTACCAAAGCCCTTATCAGTAATTTGTTCACCAAGCCATGTCACAATTATGCTACCAGCAGTTAAAATTGTCCCAATCAATAAATAGGTTGAAACATTAGGTGTCTTAACCAATGAAATTGATGAGAGTGTATTGAAACTAGCTGTAATACCAATCGATTGAACAAATGCTAAAACAAGAGTAATATAACGAGTCGCCTGATTTAATTTACGACGACCAACTTCACCCTGTTTGCCCCACTCCACAAATTTTGGATAGATATCCATCTGCAAAAGTTGGACAATGATTGATGCTGTAATGTACGGACTAACCCCCATCGAAAAGATAGAGAAGCTATTCATAGCATTACCAGACACCAAGTTAAGCATATTCAAGAAAGGTAAATCACTTAATTGTTTCAAACCTTCAGCGTTGATACCAGGAACCGTTACATGAGTCCCGACACGAAAAACGAAAATAATGAAGATTGTAAATAAAATCTTATTACGAACGTTTTTGACTTTCAACGCATCTTTTAATAGTTTAAAGAACATAATGAGTTACCCCTCATTAGATGACTTCGATTGAACCACCTTTAGCAGTGATAGCTGCTTCAGCAGATTTTGAGAATTTAGCTGCTTTAACAGTCAATTTCTTAGTCAATTCGCCGTTACCAAGAACTTTAACGCCTGATTTTTCAGCACGAACGATTCCAGCTTCTTTAAGAACTGCTGGAGTTACTTCTGTACCATCTTCAAAAACGTTCAATTGATCAAGGTTTACAAGTGCGTATTCTTTAGCGTTGATGTTAGTGAATCCACGTTTTGGAAGACGACGGAACAATGGAGTTTGTCCACCTTCAAATCCTGGACGTACGCCACCACCGCTACGAGCTTTTTGACCTTTTTGACCACGGCCTGAAGTTTTACCGTTACCAGATGAAGTACCACGACCTACACGGTTACGGACTTTACGAGAACCTTCAGCAGGTTTCAATTCATGAAGTTTCATTATTATTTTCTCCTCTTTTTGTAAAATGCTAGCGCCTCTAACCAAGTAAGGTGGCTTGATTAGAAACTCGCCTATACATGAAATTCAGTTTAAGTCGCAAGGTAACCCTCACGACTTAAATCAATTTTTATTTAACGTCTTCTACAGTTACCAAGTGAGATACTGCGTTGACCATACCACGGATAGCAGCGTTGTCTTCTTTAACAACTGAGCTATTCAATTTACCAAGTCCAAGAGCAACAACTGTTTTACGTTGTTCTGGTTTGCGTCCGATTGGAGACTTAGTCAAAGTAATTTTAATTTGAGCCATTGTTATCTCCTTTCTTATGCCAAGTCAGATACTGAGATGCCACGAAGAGCCGCAACTTCTTCAGCACGTTTAAGTTGTTTCAATCCTTCAACAGTCGCACGAACGATGTTGATTGGAGTGTTTGAACCAAGTGATTTAGATGTTACATCAGCAACACCAGCCAATTCGATGACGGCACGAACTGCACCACCAGCGGCAACCCCAGCCCCTTCAACAGCTGGTTTCAACAATACTTTCGCTCCACCAAATTCTGAACGAACTTCGTGAGGAATAGTTGTACCAACCATAGGAACTTCGATAAGGTTTTTCTTAGCTGCTTCAACTGCTTTACGGATAGCTTCTGGAACCTCTTGAGATTTACCAGTACCAAATCCTACGCGACCATTACGGTCACCAACAACAACAAGAGCAGCAAAACGCATGTTGCGTCCACCTTTTACAACTTTAGTAACACGGTTGATAGCAACTACGCGTTCTTCAAGTTCTACTGCATTATCTTTAAATGCCATTATTAAGTGTCCTCCCTATTAGAATTTCAATCCGTTTTCACGAGCTGAGTCAGCCAAAGCTTTAACACGTCCGTGATAGAGATATCCACCGCGGTCAAACACCACTTCAGAAATACCTTTAGCTACTGCGCGTTCAGCAACAAGTTTACCGACAACAACGGCTTGTTCTGTTTTAGTTCCTTTAGAAACTTCTTTATCAAGAGTTGATGCACTTGCGAGCGTTACACCCGCTACGTCATCAATTACTTGAGCGTAGATGCCTGTATTAGAACGGAAAATGTTCAAACGTGGGCGATCAGCAGTTCCAGAGAGTTTTCCGCGAACGCGACGGTGGCGTTTTTGGCGGAGTTTGTTTTTATCTGGTTTCGAAATCACAATTTTCACCTCTTAATTATAATGCTTGCTCATGAGAGCTTTTGGTAAGTATACAATCCAAAAAGAATTGCCACAAGGATAAAATCCTATTATTTACCAGTTTTACCTTCTTTACGACGTACGTATTCACCAACGTAACGGATACCTTTACCTTTGTAAGGTTCTGGTGAACGAAGGCTACGGATGTAAGCTGCTGTTTGACCAACAACTTCTTTGTTGATACCGCTAACGACAATTGAAGTTGCAGATGGTACTTCAAAAGTAATACCTTCTGGAGCTTCAACTTCGTCTTGGTGAGATTTACCAACTGAAAGAACAAGTTTTGTTCCTTGGAGTTGCGCACGATATCCGACACCGCGCATTTCAAGTTCTTTTTTGAAACCTTCAGAAACACCAACAACCATGTTATTCAAGTTTGCACGTGAAGTACCGTGGATTGTTTTGTTTTCTTTTGAGTCGTTTGGACGGTGAAGTGTAACTTCGTTGCCTTCAACTTTGATTTCAATGTTTTTGTTAAACTCACGAGTGAGTTCGCCTTTAGGTCCTTTAACAGTAACAACGTTATCGTTGTTTGTTACTTCAACACCAGCAGGCAAAGTAATAACTTTATTACCAATACGTGACATAGTATTTAATTCTCCTGTTAGATTATCAAGCCACAAAGTGACTAGTTTTCACGGGGATGAGTTTCATAGAATATAATCAACGAAACTCGCACAAATCATTTGAGATAAGTGCTTAGTATCAACTTCTTACCAAACGTAAGCGATAACTTCTCCACCAACGTTCTTTTGACGAGCTTCTTTATCAGTCAAAAGACCTTCTGAAGTAGAAATGATCGCGATTCCAAGTCCGTTAAGAACTTTAGGAACATCTTCACGTTTAGAGTAAACACGAAGACCTGGTTTAGAAATACGTTTCAAGTTAGTGATAACACGTTCACCGTTTTGTCCGTATTTCAAGAATACGCGGATGATACCTTGTTTGTCATCTTCGATAACTTCAACATTTTTTACGAAACCTTCACGTTTAAGGATTTCAGCGATACCTTTTTTAATGTTTGATGCAGGTACTTCAAGTACTTCGTGTTTAGCTTGGTTAGCGTTACGAATACGTGTCAAGAAATCTGCAATTGGGTCAGTCATAACCATTTTATATTTTCTCCTCTTACTAGTAGTTTGAATAATTCACTTGCTAGTTAATGATTGAGCTAGGCTCAGATTGTGTTAAATACATCCAAATTAGGTGAAACTAACTTAAATGTACCTTGTTTTTACCAAGAAGCTTTGGTAACACCTGGAATTTGACCTTTGTAAGCCAATTCACGGAAGCAAACACGGCAAAGTTTAAATTTGCGATAAACTGAGTGTGGACGTCCACAACGTTCGCAACGAGTGTAAGCTTGCGTAGAGAACTTCGCAGGGCGTTTGTTCTTAGCAATCATTGATTTTTTAGCCAATTTATTTACCTCCTAGATTATTTTGCAAAAGGCATTCCAAGGCCTTTAAGCAATTCACGACCTTCTTCGTCAGTGTTAGCAGTAGTTACGATAACGATATCCATACCACGTACTTTATCAACATCGTCGAAGTTGATTTCTGGGAAGATAAGTTGTTCTTTAACACCAAGTGTGTAGTTACCACGTCCATCAAATGATTTAGTTGGAACACCATGGAAGTCACGAACACGTGGAAGTGATACTGATACCAATTTATCCAAGAATTCGTACATGCGTTCACCACGAAGGGTAACTTTAGCACCGATCGCTACACCTTCACGAAGACGGAAGCCAGCGATTGATTTCTTAGCTTTAGTAATCAATGGTTTTTGACCTGAAATAAGTGCCAACTCAGCAGCAGCTTTTTCAAGAGTTTTAGCGTTGTTTACAGCTTCACCAACACCCATGTTGATAACGATTTTATCAACTTTTGGCACAGCCATAACTGAAGAATAATTGAATTTTTCAGTCAAAGCTGGAATTACTTCGTTAGTGTATTTTTCTTTAAGACGGTTAGCCATTTAATACTTTCTCCTTTCCTTCGTGATTAGTCAAGCACTTCGCCTGATTTTTTGTTGTAACGAACTTTTTTGCCGTCAACAACTTTGTAACCTACACGTCCAGCTACACCGTTCTTGTCAAGAACTTGAACGTTTGAAGCGTGGATTGGTGCTTCTTTTTCCACGATAGCACCTTGAGGGTTTTCAGCTGATGGTTTTTGGTGTTTTTTGATGATTGCAACACCTTCAACAACAACTTTGTTTACTTTTGGAAGAGCTTTAAGAACTACTGCTTCAGTTCCTTTGTCTTTACCAGCAATAACGCGAACTTTATCGCCTTTTTTTACAAACATTTGAGTATTTCTCCTATTATTTCTTACGCCCTAATGGGCACCCTGAACATTTCAGGGGACTAAGTTTGTGTTAATTCAGATTAAAGTACTTCTGGCGCCAAAGATACGATACGCATGTATCCACCTTCACGCAATTCACGTGCAACAGGGCCAAAGATACGAGTTCCACGAGGAGTTTTGTCATCGCGGATGATTACTGCAGCGTTATCATCAAACTTGATGTATGAACCGTCTGGACGGCGAGCACCAGTTTTTGTACGAACGATAACAGCTTTAACAACATCACCTTTTTTAACAGCTCCACCTGGTGTAGCTTGTTTAACAGTTGCAACGATAACGTCGCCGATGTTAGCGAATTTACGTCCTGAACCACCAAGAACTTTGATAGTCAAGATTTCACGAGCACCGCTATTATCAGCAACTTTTAAGCGACTTTCTTGTTGAATCATTTCAATTGTCTCCTTTTAGTTTTATTAGATAATAACAGCTTCTTCCACAACTTCTACAAGACGGAAGCGTTTTGTAGCTGAAAGTGGGCGAGTTTCCATGATACGAACGATATCGCCTTCTTTAGCAACGTTGTTTTCATCATGTGCTTTGTATTTTTTAGAATAGTTGATACGTTTACCATAGACTGGGTGGTTACGTTTAGTTTCAACTACAACTGTGATTGTTTTATCCATCTTGTCAGATACTACGCGTCCAACAAGGGTTTTACGTTGATTACGTTCCATTATTAGAATTGCTCCTTTCCCAATCTATTATTTGATTTCAGATTGCACAGTTTTAACACGTGCAATTTGTTTTTTCACTTCGTTCAAACGAGCAGTTTGATCAAGTTGACCTGCTGCAGCTTGGAAACGAAGGTCGAAAAGTTCTTTCTTAAGTTCGTTTTCTTTTTTAGCAAGCTCTTCTTGAGACAAGCCACGAAGCTCAGCAACAAACTTTTTGATTTCTTCAAGTTTCATGTCTTCTCCTTATTCTGCTTCACGTTTCACGAATTTACATTTAACTGGCAATTTGTGGCTAGCAAGACGAAGCGCTTCACGTGCAACTTCTTCAGAAACACCTGCGATTTCGAACATTACTTTACCACGTTTAACTGGTGCTACCCAACCTTCAGGTGCCCCTTTACCAGAACCCATACGTACACCGATAGCTTTAGCAGTGTATGATTTGTGTGGGAAGATCTTAATCCAAACCTTACCACCACGTTTCATGTAACGAGTCATGGCAATACGAGCAGCCTCGATTTGACGGTTTGTAATCCAGTGGCTAGTTGTAGCTTGAAGACCGTATTCACCGAATGATACTTCTTTACCACCTTTAGCCTCACCGCGCATTTTTCCACGGAATTCACGACGGTGTTTAACACGTTTAGGTACTAACATTTGTTATTTGCCTCCTTTAGTGTTTTTACGAGCTGGAAGAACTTCTCCACGGTAGATCCAAACTTTAACACCAAGTTTACCGTAAGTTGTGTCAGCTTCTTCCCAAGCGTAATCGATATCAGCACGAAGTGTGTGAAGTGGAACTGTACCTTCAGAGTATCCTTCTGCACGGGCGATATCTGCACCGTTCAAACGACCTGATACTTGAGTTTTGATTCCTTTAGCTCCAGCACGCATTGCACGTTGGATAGCTTGTTTTTGTGCACGACGGAAAGCAACACGTTGCTCAAGTTGGCGAGCAATTGTTTCACCAACAAGGTGAGCGTCCAAATCAGGTTTCTTGATTTCAACGATGTTGATGTGTACTTGTTTTCCAGTCAATTTGTTAAGTTGAGCGCGAAGAGCGTCAACGTTTGATCCACCTTTACCGATAACCATACCTGGTTTTGCAGTGTGAAGTGAAACAATAACTTTGTTTACAGCACGTTCGATTTCAATAGTTGAAACTGAAGCGTCTGCAAGTTCTTTTTGAATGAATTTGCGGATTGCCAAATCTTCGTGAAGGTAATCTGCGTATTCTTTTTCAGCATACCATTTCGCATCCCAGTCACGGATGATCCCGACACGCATACCAATTGGATGTACTTTTTGACCCACGAGTTTACCTCCTTATTTTTCTGACACAACTACTGTTACGTGAGTTGTGCGTTTGTTGATTGGTGAAGCTGAACCTTTCGCACGTGGACGGAAACGTTTCATTGTTGGTCCTTCGTTTGCGAATGTTTCAGATACTACCAAGTTAGCTTTTTCCAAACCAAAGTTGTTTTCTGCGTTAGCGATAGCAGAGTTAAGAGTTTTCTCAACAATGCGAGCTGCTTTGTTTGGAGTGAATTTCAAGATTGCGATTGCATCAGCAACGTTCTTACCACGGATAAGATCAAGAACAAGACGTGTTTTACGAGGTGAAACACGCACTGTACGAGCCATTGCTTTAGCTGAAGTAATTTCTGCCATTGTGTCCTCCTCCTATTAACGACGTGTTTTCTTATCGTCAGCTGCGTGACCTTTGTAAGTACGAGTTGGTGCAAATTCACCAAGTTTGTGACCTACCATGTCTTCTTGGATGTAAACAGGAACGTGTTTACGTCCATCATAAACTGCGATAGTGTATCCGATGAAACTTGGGAAAATCGTTGAACGACGTGACCAAGTTTTAATTACTTTTTTCTTTTCGTCATTTGCTTGAGCTTCAACTTTTTTCATCAAATGCTCATCGACGAAAGGTCCTTTTTTAAGACTACGTCCCATTTTGTAGTTTTCTCCTTTAAATTGAATGTACCACAGCGGCTTGCACTAAGAAATGCTACCGAGTTGGCGGATGTTATGAGCTAAGCGACTAAATTATTTTTCGTTACGACGACGAACGATAAGTTTGTCAGATTTAGCTTTCTTGTTACGAGTTTTAAGACCAAGCGCAGGTTTACCCCATGGAGTAGATGGCGCTTTACGTCCAACTGGTGCTTTACCTTCACCACCACCGTGTGGGTGATCGTTAGGGTTCATTACAGAACCACGAACTGTTGGGCGAATACCTTTCCAGCGATTACGGCCGGCTTTACCAAGGTTGATAAGTGATTGTTGTTCGTTACCCACAGTACCGATAGTTGCACGACATGTACCAAGAACCATACGAACTTCACCTGATTGAAGACGAACAAGTACGTATTTACCTTCTTGACCCAAAACTTGAGCAGAAGCGCCAGCGGCACGGATAAGTTCAGCACCTTTACCTGGTTGAAGCTCGATGTTGTGGATAACTGTACCAACTGGGATGTTTGCAAGTGGAAGAGCGTTACCAATCTTGATATCCGCATCTGGACCTGAAACGATACGTTGACCTACTTCAAGACCTTTAGGTGCGATGATGTAAGCTTTAACCCCGTCAGTGTAGTGTACAAGAGCGATGTTTGCAGTACGGTTTGGATCATACTCAATTGTTTTAACAACTGCTTCAACGCCATCTTTGTTACGTTTGAAGTCAATCAAACGGTAGTGGCGTTTGTGTCCGCCACCTTGGTGACGTACAGTGATACGACCGTTGTTGTTACGACCAGCTTTGTTCTTAAGAGAAACAAGCAATGATTTTTCAGGAGTGCTTGTAGTGATTTCTGCGAAATCCAAAGAAGTCATGTTACGACGGCCATTTGTCGTTGGTTTATAAACTTTAATACCCACGTTAATTTCTCCTTTGATTATTCAGCTTCAGCTGCAAACAACTCGATTGCTTTAGAATCAGCTGTAAGAGTGATGATAGCTTTTTTAGTTTTTGAAGTGAAACCAGTGTAACGTCCAACACGTTTTTGTTTTGGTTTAACAGTTACAGTGTTCACGCTAGCAACTTTAACACCTTCAAATGCAGCTTCAACTGCTTGTTTGATCAAGAGTTTGTGTGCACGTGTATCAACTTCGAAAGTGTATTTTCCTGCTTCAAGAGCAATCATAGATTTCTCAGTGATAACAGGTTTTTTGATTACGTCATACAAATTCATTATGCAAGAACCTCCTCGATTGATGAGATAGCTTCTTTAGTAACAAGAAGTTTATCTGCGTTTACGATGTCAAGTACGCTTGCAGTTGCAGGAGTTGCAACAGTTACGTTTGCAAGGTTACGTGCTGAAAGTTCAGCGAATTTGTTTCCTTCTTCAACGATAACAAGTACTTTAGAATCGATGCTAAGAGCTGAAAGAACGTTTGCGAATTCAGCAGTTTTTGGAGCTGCAAATGAAAGAGCTTCAACTGCTACAAATTTATCTTCTGCAACTTTAGCTGAGTAAACAGATTTCAATGCAAGGCGACGAACTTTTTGTGGAAGTTTGTATCCGTAAGAACGTGGAGTTGGTCCGAAGACAACACCACCACCACGCCATTGTGGTGAGCGGATAGAACCCTGACGAGCACGTCCAGTTCCTTTTTGACGCCATGGTTTACGTCCACCACCTGATACTGCTGAACGGTTTTTAACCGCGTGAGTACCTTGGCGAAGGCTAGCACGTTGGCTGATTACGACATCAAATACTACTGATTCGTTTGGTTCGATACCGAAGATAGCGTCGTTAAGTTCAACTGTGCTAACTTCTTTACCAGTTTGGTCAAATAGTTTTACGTTTGCCATTTTTAACTGATTTCTCCTTTCTTATTATTTAGCAGCTTTAACTGCTGATTTGATAGTGATAAGAGATTTCTTAGCACCTGGTACGTTACCTTTGATAAGGATAACGTTTTTCTCTGGGATAACTTGTACAACTTCAAGATTTTGAATTGTCACACGGTTGCCACCCATACGTCCTGCCAAGTGTTTGTTTTTGAAAACACGGTTAGGCGCAACAGGTCCCATTGAACCTGGACGACGGTGGTAACGAGAACCGTGAGCCATAGGTCCGCGTGATTGACCGTGGCGTTTGATAACACCTTGGAAACCTTTACCTTTTGAAGTACCAGTTACGTCAACAACATCTCCAGCTTCGAATGTGTCAACAGTGATTTCTGATCCAACTTCCAAGCCTTCAATGTTTTTGAATTCACGAATGAAGCGCTTAGGAGCTGTGTTAGCTTTCGCTACGTGGCCTTTGGCAGGTTTGTTGCTCAATACTTCGCGTTTGTCGTCAAAACCAACTTGAACTGCTTCGTAACCGTCTGTTTCAACAGTTTTAACTTGAAGCACAACGTTTGGAGTAGCTTCGATGACAGTAACAGGGATAAATTCACCTGCTTCAGTGAAGATTTGAGTCATTCCCACTTTTTTCCCTAAGATTCCTTTTGTCATGAGAAAATATTTCCTTTACTTTATTGTTTTTTCAAAAAGTTTTTTATGAGCGTTTTTTATGCTCAAAAAAGTTTTTAACGAGCGTTTTTTATGCTCATTGAATCAAACTTTAAATTAAAGTTTGATTTCTACGTTCACACCACTTGGAAGATCAAGTTTCATCAAAGCGTCAACTGTTTTTTGAGTTGGGTTGATGATGTCGATAAGACGTTTGTGTGTACGCATTTCAAATTGTTCGCGAGAATCTTTATATTTGTGAGTCGCACGAATAATTGTGTAGAGACTACGTTCAGTTGGAAGTGGAACTGGTCCAGCAACTGTCGCACCTGTGCGAGTTGCAGTTTCTACGATTTTTTCAGCCGCTGTATCAAGCGTACGGTGTTCGTAAGCTTTCAAACGGATACGAATTTTTTTGTTTGCCATTTTTTCTCCTCTTTCGTCTATTTAAGATAATAGGCTAGCTCCTCAAGAAAACCAACACGGATTGCGTGGCAGTGCAACCAGGCGTGTCGCAACCTCTTGTATCATAGCTAAGCGCTGTATTTACAGCACCATAATATAATAACAAAAGAACCCACTCATTGCAAGGGATTTTTAAAGTTTTTTTCTTTTTTCTTTATTTTCTTTTTGACTAAACAAAAAAATCCACCTTCGATGGATTTTTATCAAGTTTCTTTAGTGTAGTCGTACCCCATGTGTTCATAGGCTTTAACCGTTGCAACACGTCCTGTTCGTGTTCGCATAATAAATCCTTTTTGAATTAGATAGGGTTCATACATATCTTCTACCGTTTCTCGCTCTTCAGCAATATTAACTGACAAGGTCCCTAGACCAACCGGTCCCCCACCATACATCTCAATCATGGTTCGGAGAATTTTTTGGTCGACATAATCTAGTCCTTCATGGTCCACATCCAACATAGTCAACGCCTTGTCTGCAATCTTATCATCAATGATGCCATCACCCATAATTTGTGCATAGTCTCTCACACGCTTAAGTAGGCGGTTAGCAATACGTGGCGTTCCACGACTACGACGTGCTAACTCTAGGGCAGCCTCAGGTGTTATAGTCATATCAAAGATTTCTGAAGTGCGTTCTATAATTTCCTTCAAATCTGGTAACTCATAATATTCCATATGACCATTAATCCCAAAACGAGCCCTCAATGGATTTGACAACATACCTGCTCGTGTGGTTGCACCCACTAAAGTGAACGGTGGTAACTCTAGGTGAACACTACGACTTGTTTCACCTGAACCAATCATGATATCGATGTAGTAATCTTCCATAGCACTATAAAGTACTTCTTCCACTGCCATAGGCATTCGATGAATCTCATCAATAAATAAGATATCACCCGGCTCCAAGTCATTGAGTATAGCAACCAAATCTCCAGCCTTCTCAATTGCTGGCCCAGACGTCTGCTTTAAATTGACGCCCATCTCATTAGCTATCACAAAAGCCATGGTCGTTTTCCCTAAACCTGGAGGACCAAACAAAAGAGTATGATCCAATGCTTCATCACGAAGTTTAGCTGCCTCTATAAAAATCTTTAATTGGTCCTTAACCTTATCTTGACCAATATATTCCTTAAAGTACTGAGGACGAAGGGTACGCTCAACATACTCTTCATCTCCTAGTAAATCATTATCTAATATTCTTGCCATAGGCTTATTTTAGCACAAAACAAAAAATGCAGTCAAAATTTGTCCATAAAAAAGAAGACAAGACTTGCCTTCTCTTTTGATTATTTCTTACCACCCTTAACTGGTGCCTTATCAGCTTTCTCTATAGCTTCTTTAATTGTCTTAGTATAGAGTTTAGCACCACGGTTAATAGAGTCGCTATCAGATCCAAAGTGAACCCCATCTGTACCATTCCAGATAGAAATATTTTCTTTAGCCACTTGATACCAGTCAGCAACCGTTACAAAGTCGTATTTCTTAGCCATCTCTAACTCATACTTACGTAACTGAATCAAAGATTGGGCCTCATTACCAGATTTACTACCATTATATGGTGTCACAAAGATAATATGGTGACCCTTAGGTAAATTCTTGATGATTTTATTAATAACGCCTTTATAGTCGTCAATCTCATTAACACCACCAGCAATGACAACATCCTTAGCAAGAGCATTACTATCCGCGTAATCTTTAAGCAAATCATTGATTGTTGATAGGTTACGACTGACAACTGCATCTATAGCGACATTATCAATACTTGATTCCAGCTGATCTTTTGATCTAAGAGCTACGGAGTCCCCTAAAACTGTCACTCCCTTATTCACACCAAATGAAGTAGCCTGACTGTTTTCCGCATTGGTACGCGTTAATTTCATCTTAGTCTGAGCTTGCGACAAACCATTAGCTTCTAAATCTTTCTCGAAGTTCCCTACAGCCGGCGCAAAGAGAGAAATAAGCACTGTAATTAAAGTAAGACCACTAAAAACATAAAGCACAATATGTCGGTACGGCGTCAAGTCTAAATCTATTCCAAAGAGACTGGCCTTTCTTCCTGCAATAAATGGCTCTATTATATAGTAGGAAAGTGTTGCAAAAACAATTGACAGAATCGTTGTCAGAATGACTGCAATAATATTATTGGTCAATTGACTAAAGATAATATATAGCGGCCAGTGAAAAAGATAGACACTATAGCTAATCTCTGCCAAATAACTAATAAGAGCAGGCTCTGATTTTCCAGGCAATTTCTCATGGAGGACACGGGCAGAGTAAATCATAACAGCCGTGAACAAACTAGCTAAAACAAAACCAAATAGATAGGTAATGCGTTCCTCAAAATGGAGAACTAAGCCCAACAATACGAGCAAGGCAAAACTTCCTACCATATAAAGGACCGTCTTTTTCAGAGTCCAAAGGCGTATATTTTTCTTGAACCTAGCGGTCGTTTCATATACACCTGAAAGTGTCGCAAAGAGCGAACCTAGGAAGAATGGATAAGCATGCGTAATTGATGAGAAATATAAGCGAGAAAAACTATCAACAAAGAAAGCACTAATAAACATTGATAGGAAACTCACCATAAAGCAGGCAAGAGATACCATAAAGACTAGGCTTCTAAATTGATTTTGATGTTTAACACGCTTAGCTAGGAACCAAAGCAAGGCACCCCAAAGAATATAATAGTGAACCTCAATGGCCAGACTCCATGTATGGAGGTAAATATGCTGGTTAAACTGGTTCTCATAATTTCCCCCAGTCAAAATCTCATAATAGTTAGTTACAAAACCGATAACAGAGGTGATTTGACGTCCAATACCTGCAATAAAATCATTTCGAACCAAGAGTGCCAAGGGGGTGCAGATAAGAACCATCAGCACAAGTGGTGGTACTATCCGGTAGAAGCGTCGTCGCATAAAACCAAGGTAATCAATGCGATGCGTCCTAGATACCTCATCAATCAAAAGTGCTGTAATCAAATACCCTGAGAAGGTAAAGAAGACATCAACACCGATGAAGCCCCCAGGAAGAATACTTGGGAAGAAATGATAGATCAGAACCAAAAGAAGTCCTGTCACACGAATATAAGAAAACCAGTTAATTCTCATCCTTTAAAAATCCCCTGTTTAAATTTTCCTTTGTAGGTAACCTTATTTTCAGTAGTCAATTTTCCTTGACCATCGGCTTGACCAGACTTGAACTCTCCTTGATAAATCCAACCCTCATGAGATTTGAAGGTTCCTTGACCATTAAAGGAACCATTCTTAAATTCTCCCGTATAGGTATCACCATTATCATAGCTCAAAGTTCCTTGACCATTCAAACGATGGTTCTGCATCTGACCTTTATAGGCAATCTTAGTCCCATCAATCTTGATAGAATGTTGCGTTTTTATAGTCACCAAAAACAAGGACAGGGCGCATAAAATAATAACCCCTACTGTAATACGCTCAAATTGATTTCGGTCAATATCAATATTTTTAAAATCAAAATCCTTTAGTTGTTTAAAATTCATTGTCTATCCTTAATCCACTGTAACCAGTCTCGACAACCTGCAGTTACCAATTTGTATGTTTCTTCAAAGTCACCTGTATACCATGGGTCCGGAACTCCACCAGGTCTGAAAAGCTTGATTTTATCGTCATAACGCCCTGCAGATATCTGTAGAAGATCCTCAACATTTGACTCATCCATTCCCACAACTAAATCAAAGAACTCAAAATCAGCCTGACTAATCTGTTGTGAGCCCTTGGAAGAGTCAAAAGAAATAGCATATTTCCTTAAAATCTTTTGGGTCCCTTGATGAACTGAATTTCCATGCTCCCATGAAGATGTCGCGCGACTTTCGATATGCAAAGACTTTTCTTGGTCCAGCTCTTTCATCACAAATTCTGCCATTGGGCTACGACAAATATTCCCCAGACAAACAAATACAATCTTATTCATTATTCACCTCTTGCCCAAAACTATTAAGAGATCTGCTCACTTATTTTCTTCGTCAAAATTATGAACACACTTTTAAATCATGAAAGTAGGTTCTCATTAATTTTCATTTAATCAATCCATATTATACCGAAAAACTAATCAAATAGAAAGGTTTCTTTCCTAATCATATCGAAAAATTAGTAACCTTTTTTAACAGTTGCAACATTCCTATTAATCTATATATTTAAGGCGTGAGAAAAGAGAACCTAGTTTCCTAGATTCTCCTTTTGTTTGCTTTAGATATTTGACCAAACACTTTCAAGGATGTTTGTTTGTTCACGTCCTGGTCCTACAGAGAAAGTAGAGATACGTACACCTACCAATTCACCAACCCGACGAACATAATTACGAGCATTTTCAGGAAGCTCATCTAAACTACGGCAACCTGTGATGTCTTCTTCCCAACCTGGCAATTCTTCATAGATTGGTTTACAACGTTTCAGTTGCTCAAGACTAGCTGGATAGTAATCAATACGCTCACCATCAAGATCATAAGCTACACAAATTTTTACAGTGTCAAGACCTGAGAGAACATCGATACAGTTCAAGCTGAGGTTTGTGATACCTGATACACGACGACTATGGCGCATCACCACTGAGTCAAACCATCCTACACGACGTGGACGTCCAGTTGTTGTTCCATATTCATGACCAACTTCACGGATGCGTTCACCCACTTCATCAAATAACTCAGTTGGGAAAGGACCATCACCAACACGACTCGTATAGGCCTTACATACACCAACTACCTTATTAATTTTAGATGGACCAACACCAGAACCGATTGTAACACCACCCGCAACTGGGTTTGATGACGTTACAAATGGGTAAGTACCTTGGTCAATATCAAGCATAACCCCTTGAGCTCCTTCAAAGAGGACACGTTTACCTGCATCAAGAGCGTCATTCAAGATAACGGATGTATCTGTGACATATTGCTTAATTTGTTGTCCGTAAGCGTAGTATTCTTCAAAAATCTCATCGAATGATAATTCTTCAGCTTCATACATCTTACTGAAAAGACGGTTTTTCTCAGCTAAGTTCGTTTTCAAACGATCAGCAAAGATTTCTTTGTCCAAAAGGTCTGCAATACGGATACCTACACGCGCAGCCTTATCCATATAGGCAGGACCAATACCTTTGTTAGTTGTACCAATCTTATTGTCACCTTTGGCGGCTTCTTGCAGTTGATCAAGTTTAATATGGTACGGCAAAATAACGTGTGCGCGGTCAGAAATACGAAGGCTCTCTGTCGACACACCTTCTGCATGAAGATATTCCAACTCTTTGACAAGTGATTTAGGATTGACCACTACACCGTTCCCGATAACAGAGATTTTCTCTGGGAAGAAAATACCTGATGGAATCAAGTGCAATTTAAATTTCTTACCATCGATAACAATCGTGTGACCTGCATTGTCTCCACCTTGATAACGTGCGATCACTTCGGCATCTTGACTTAGGAAATCTGTAATTTTCCCTTTACCTTCATCACCCCACTGGGTACCCACAACAACTACTGATGTCATATTATTTTGATAACGGACAGCTCCACCTTTACGAGGCTGCCCCCACCTTTCTTGAAAAACTTCACGGTGGGAATTTCACCCACAAGTTTTGCGTTACAGTTTATTATAGCAGAAAAAAGTCTATTTGTTCAACGTTGAAAGCGCTTCTTACAAAATATTCTGACAGTTATAGCTAAGATTGCAACTCGTTATTTACTATATCTTTTAACCTTGCTTCTTATGTATAACTATCAGCTATTTAACGACTAAATAGTTCTAGTAGCTATTTAACCTGCTTCATATAATCATTTAACTGCCTTTGATTCTTTAAAATAATTGTCTTGTCCGAATAATTTTTAATAACTGCATTATATCGCTCTACATATTTTTTAGAACGTCCGTCTAATAAAATCCATTTCACAAATGCAAAATCAAATTTTTCATTACAGCCATCTGCCATGCTAGGACGTGTCTTTCCCCTATATGTTAAATAACGCCTAAACGCCCGATAGAGACAATTAACTCTGTTAAAGTTGAAATATACAATACAGTCAGCTTCCCTCATACGTTCTTCATAAAGACAGGCCGAGTAATTCCCTTCAATAATCCAATCACTTTGTAGCATAAATGTTGATATATCGCCAGTCATTTCATCAACTGTTCGCTCTTGCCAATTTGATGTGAAATGAATTTTATCTAAATGAAGTACCTGACAATTATAGTGTTGTCCTAAAAAATTTGCCAAAGTCGACTTTCCAGAACCACTATAGCCAATGATTACAATTTTCAACTTATGTCTCCTTTTTCAATTCTGTTTCTTGACTATTATCATAACACAAAGCATATATTTAGAAGAAATTATCATTGGGAACAACTCTCGTTTAGACAAACAAGCACGTAAAGTTCTGTTTAAAGTGAGTTCTTTCTTAGAAAAATAAAAAAGAGACTTACAAGCAAGTCTCTTTCCGATATTAATATACCCCCTACAGGGCTCGAACCTGTGACCCATGGATTAAGAGTCCACTGCTCTACCAACTGAGCTAAGGAGGCTGGATGCTGTATTGGTACCGATGATCCACGGTTTGTATTGAACCCGCGACGTAAAAAAGCAGGTGGGCGACTCGCTACTAACTTCAGTTGCTTCTGGGTGAGCCAGCCTGCACACTGTTAATAGACCTCTGTCTCCCGATAATACAAAAATTAGTCGGTCAACACTTATATGTGGATTCGTATACCACAGCAATTTCTCTGTTTTTATAATACCACTTTTGAAAATTATTGCAAGAGGAAAAATCAATTTTTTTGCAATCGTTTTCGTTGATTCCTCTCGCATTATCTAGATAACTTATCGATTCGGTCTTTATTAGCTCCAAGAGCTCTTTCATATTTCCCGGTTTCATTGGGGTGGAAATAATTCACACCTCTTAATTTATCCGGAAGGTATTGTTGCTTGACCCACTTTTCAGGATAAGCATGGGGATACTTGTAATCTTGTGCATTGCCCAGTTCCTTACTTCCAGCATAGTGCCCATCTCTCAAATGACGAGGAATCGGTAAATTTCCTGATTTTCTAAGGTCTGCCAAGGCAGCATCCATAGCCATATAAGCCGAATTCGACTTAGGAGATAAAGCTAAGTCAACAACTACATTGGCTATCAAAATACGCGCCTCTGGGAAACCTACTTTCTGTGCAGCTTCCAAAGCTGTAACCGTGTGAACTTGCGCATCAGGATTAGCTAAACCAATATCCTCGTATGCAATCACAGTCAAGCGCCGCGCTAGACTAGGGAGATCTCCTGCTTCAACCAAACGCGCTGCATAATGAAGACTGGCATTAACATCAGAGCCTCGAATAGATTTTTGCAAAGCAGAGAGCACATCATAGTGTCCATCACCGTCTTTATCCATGGTGATATAGCTACGTTGTAAACTATTTTCCACTGTATCTAAAGTAATATGGCGAAGCCCATCTTCTGAAGCTGGCGTCGACATGACAGCTAGATCCAACGAATTATAAGCCGAACGTAAATCACCATTAGTAGCCGTAGCAATAAAATCTAGAGCATCATCATCTAACTGGACATCAAAGTCAAAACCACGCTCCTTGTCCTCTAAAACACCTAGGATAGCTTCCTTAATATCCTCGTTAGAGAGTGGTTCCAACTCAAATATTTGTACACGACTACGGATGGCTGGTGTTACAGAAAAAAACGGATTCTCCGTTGTAGCCCCAATCATGATAATATTACCATTCTCTAAGAGTGGTAATAAAAAGTCTTGTTTAGCTTTATCTAAACGATGAATCTCATCTAGGAGCAGAACTAAGCCACCTGAAAATTTAGCCTCTTCCGCAATTTCCTGCAGGCGTTTCTTGCTATCAACTGTAGCATTAAAGGTTCTAAAAGCAAATTTTGTTGTTCCTGCAATAGCACTAGCTATTGAGGTCTTCCCGATTCCTGGTGGCCCGTAGAGAATCATTGACGATAGCATATTCGCTTCTACCATACGGCGAATAATTTTACCTTCACCAACCAGATGCTTCTGACCAATCACCTCTGAAATTGTACGTGGACGCATGCGTAGAGCAAGATTATCTGGCATCTTCTCTCCTTTTTTAACTGATTTTTTCTTATTAGAATAAGCATATACTATTTTGTTACAAAAAGAAATCATAAATAGTTCTTGTCAAACCTAAATTCTTATGATAGAATGTTTTGGTATGTGGTGCTAGCACATCCGTAATAAATTCTACCTAGGAGGAAAACACGAAATGGCTAAAGTATGTTACTTTACAGGACGTAAAACTGTTTCTGGAAACAACCGTTCACACGCTATGAACAAAACTAAACGTGCCGTTAAACCTAACCTTCAAAAAGTTACTATCCTTGTTGATGGTAAACCTAAAAAAGTTTGGGCTTCAGCTCGTGCGCTTAAATCTGGTAAAGTTGAACGCGTTTAATCTTATTGGATATTAAGAGAGATGACTTTAGTCATCTCTTTTTTTATTCATCGTCTTTCCCTTTTGGGTATACTTATGTTATAATAAAGAACTAACAGATAATTCTTATAGAAAGAAGGTGTCAGTATGGGATTTACAGATGAAACTGTTCGTTTCAACCTAGACGACGGTAGCAAAGATGAAATCAGTAATACTTTGACAAATGTCTACCGTTCGTTGGCTGAGAAAGGTTATAATCCTATCAACCAAATCGTCGGTTATGTTCTGAGCGGTGACCCTGCTTATGTTCCGCGTTATAATGACGCCCGTAACCAGATTCGTAAATACGAACGTGATGAAATCGTTGAAGAACTCGTTCGCTATTATCTTAAAGGAAATGGAATTGACCTCTAATGCGAGTAATGGGACTTGATGTTGGCTCAAAAACAGTAGGAGTTGCGATTAGTGACCCCCTCGGTTTTACGGCCCAAGGCGTTGAAATTATCAAAATTGACGAGGAGGCTGAAGAGTTTGGTTTCGACCGACTAGGCGAGCTCGTTAAAGAATATAAGGTAGAAAAATTTGTTGTTGGTCTTCCTAAAAACATGAATAACACTGAAGGACCACGTGTTGAGGCAAGCAAAGCCTATGGTGACAAAATCAAGGAAATCTTTGGAATTCCTGTAGATTACCAAGACGAGCGCTTGACAACTGTTCAAGCCGAGCGTATGTTAGTTGAACAAGCAGATGTCAGCCGTGGTAAACGTAAAAAAGTTATTGATAAATTAGCTGCCCAACTTATTCTACAAAACTACCTCGATCGAATGTTTTAAGAAAGTGTAATAGAGACCTAATAGTCAAGTGACAATCTAGTAAACTGACAAGCAAATATACTAGATTTTCCTCACTATTCAGCGCTCTCTTCAAAAAGGAGAACAATATGTCACACAATCACGACCACAACCATAATCATGAAGTCATCACTTTAGTAGACGAACAAGGAAATGAAACACTTTTTGAAATCTTGTTGACTATTGATGGACGCGAAGAATTTGGTAAAAACTATGTTCTTTTAGTACCAGCTGGTGCTGAAGAAGATGCTAATGGAGAAATCGAAATACAAGCATACTCATTCACTGAAAATGAAGACGGTACTGAAGGCGACCTTCAACCAATCCCTGAAGATTCAGATGCTGAATGGGATATGATCGAAGAAGTTTTCAATAGCTTTATCGACGAAAACTAAAAATATTCAATGCCATAGGCAAAGAAATGGCTTGTTAAAAAGAGATTGGGATATTGTATCTCAGTCTCTTTTTTAGATATTTTTTATTAAATGTAAGAAATTAGAGGAAAATTGACTAAATGGTATTATCTGATATACTTTAAATAAGACAATTAGGAGGCAAGACCCTTCTATTTATAACTTTCCAAATGTCAACAAAGGAGTTTAATTGTGAGTCCATACAACGAAGACAATACTGTAGATTCAAGTGGCTACCAAGGTTATCATCGAAGCCACCATCGATCTCATACACAAGATAGTCAATCCGAAAAGATTGAAGTGACAATTCAAGGACATACCGAAGAATCAGATTCTTCTCAAATAGAGAAAAAAACTAAGATCTCACTTCCATGGAAGCATAAAGGTCATATCCTGATTTTCAGTTTGATCTTAAGTATTTTTAGTATATCAGTTCCCTGCTTTACAGACTTTGCCAATAATATACAGTCTCAAAACCTTTATATTGCAAAAATGTTTGCCAATGGTAGCTTACCTTACTCTGACTTTTTTGCGACAGGTGGATTCTTTTATTACCTCCTGGTTTCTCTGGCTTTCCGTTTAGGATCAACTCTTTGGCTAATTCCTATACAATTCCTCGCCTACTATCTTTCTGGTAGTTACCTTTACAAGACTGTCATGCACATGACAAGTAAGAAGGAAATTGCCACTCTAATTAGTATTATTTTCTATGTCACTAATGGAACACTTGGTTTTGGTGGGCTTTACCCTATCCAATTTGCTATGCCTTTTGTCCTAGGTGCAATCTTCTTCTTAACTCGTTACTTTGCGGGTCATAGTCGTGACGAAGCCTTTATTCTTTACGGCTTTGCTGGAACTGCCGGGGCCCTATTTGAAGCTCGAACTCTTATTTTCTGGATATTGTCACTTGTGACAATCTTCGTTTACAACCTTGTCAACAAACACTTTGCTCGTGGTTTTTATCAAGTTCTTTGTATTGTTTTTGGTAATATTCTAGTATTGTATCTATGTCTTTACTTTATCCTTAATTTACAAATTACATCGGACTATATTAACCAAGTTTTGGTTTACAACTTTACACAACTCGCTGTAGAAAAAAATGACTTTCTACTTACATTAGCCTATCAAAGCTTTGCTGTTTTAGGCTCTGGGTTACTTATTGGTGCACTTACTACAAGCAACCACCTTCTTGGCGAGGCTAAAGATAAGAGCATCAAGTGGGTACTGCTCCTTAGTTTTATCTTTACAGTGGTTTACAGCTTGTTCTCTCAAAGCTTTGGACTTTACAGTATGCTCAATATCGTACCTTATGGTCTAGTCTTAACAGCACTTTCTTTAGATGATGCTATTAAAAAGAGAGTAGAGCGAACTTCTCACCGACGTCGTAATGGTAACCAGATTCACACACTTAAAGTTTTTGGTATCTTCCTTAGTCGTAATTACTTCTTACCTATTGCAGTCTTTGCATTCGCTTTTGCGATGCCAATCATTATGTTCCTATTTAATTTAGGAAATAATACTGAACGTAGTACTGTCGCAAATTATATCACTAAAAATACCAAGAAAGATGAGACTATCTACGTTTACGATTCTTCAGCAAAAATTTATCTGGAAAGTGGTCGTAAAGCAGCCTCACAATTTGTTCTTCCAGAACTTAACACAGCTAAATCTAGTCATCAGAAAGCTCTTTCTGATACTATTATCCAAGATTCAGCACAATATATCGTTGTCCAACAGGATACACAACTACCTTCTGATGTTAAATCTACACTTTCAAAAAACTATAAAAAAGCCCCTGTAAAAGGCGTTGAACGATATACTGTTTACGTCCTAAAATAGGTCGAAAAATCAATATATAGTGGTTGGAATAAAAATATACCACAATATATTGATTTTTTTTTGCCTAGTGCTATAATTAGTAACGAGGTGATTTTTAGATGATTACATTAGAAAAAGAAAAGGTTACAATCAACCCTGATATCAAAGTCATCAAACGCGATGGGCGTATGGTTGTCTTTGATTCAAGTAAAATATATGAAGCTATTCTCAAAGCAAGTGAGGCTATTACACCTATCACACCCTTAATTGAAGCAAAGTTGGAAGGAATTGCCAACCGTATTGTTGCTGAAATCAATGACCGCTTCAGTCAAAATATCAAAATATATGAAATCCAAAGCATTGTAGAGCACGAGTTACTCGAAGCTAACGAATATACTATCGCTCAAGAATATATTAACTATCGTACCAAACGTGATTTTGAGCGTTCTCAGGCTACTGACATCAATTTCACCATAAGTAAACTTGTTAATAAAGATCAAGCTGTTGTTCATGAAAATGCTAATAAAGATAGCGACCTTTACAATACACAACGTGATTTAACCGCAGGAATTGTCGGAAAATCTGTAGGACTTAAGATGCTTCCTCCACACGTGGCAAATGCTCATCAAAAAGGAGATATCCATTTCCACGATTTAGACTACAGCCCTTACACACCTATGACCAACTGTTGTTTGATTGATTTCAAAGGCATGTTGGCAAATGGTTTTAAAATTGGTAACGCTGAAGTTGAAAGTCCTAAATCCATTCAAACTGCAACAGCACAAATTTCACAAATCATCGCAAATGTTGCCTCTAGTCAATATGGTGGCTGTACTGCAGACCGTATCGATGAGTTTTTAGCTCCTTACGCAGAACTTAACTACAAAAAACACTTAGCTGATGCTAAAGAGTGGGTAGCTGAAGAAAAACATGAAGATTATGCACGCGCCAAAACGCGTAAAGATATCTACGATGCTATGCAATCTCTTGAATATGAGATTAATACGCTTTTCACTTCAAATGGACAGACTCCCTTTACCTCTCTAGGTTTCGGTTTGGGAACAAGCTGGTTTGAGCGTGAAATCCAAAAGGCTATCCTACAAGTTCGTATTTTAGGACTTGGCTCCGAACACCGTACAGCTATTTTCCCTAAACTGATTTTCACCTTAAAACGTGGACTTAACTTAGAGCCTAGCTCACCTAACTACGATATTAAGCAACTAGCTCTTGAATGTGCAACAAAGCGTATGTACCCGGATGTCCTATCATATGACAAAGTCATTGAATTGACGGGTTCCTTCAAGGCTCCTATGGGATGTCGTTCCTTCCTACAGGGGTGGAAGGATGAAAATGGTGTTGAAGTTAATTCTGGACGAATGAATCTGGGGGTTGTAACCCTTAATCTTCCTCGAATTGCCCTAGAATCTAAGGGAGACCAAGATAAATTTTGGGAAATTTTTGAAGAAAGAATGGGAATTGCCAAAGATGCACTCGTCTATCGAGTTGAACGTGTCAAAGAAGCAACACCTGCTAACGCGCCTATACTTTATCAGTATGGGGCCTTTGGCCAACGTCTAGGTAAATTCGACAATGTAAATCAACTCTTCAAACATCGTCGTGCAACCGTATCACTTGGTTATATTGGGCTTTATGAAGTAGCATCTGTTTTTTATGGTAGTGACTGGGAGACAAATCTAGAAGCCAAGGCATTTACTTTAAATATCGTAAAAGCTATGAAAAATGCTTGTGAAGGTTGGTCTGACGAATATGATTATCATTTCTCTGTTTATTCAACACCATCAGAAAGTTTGACTGATCGCTTCTGTCGTTTGGATACTGAAAAATTCGGTGTCGTGACTGATATCACAGATAAAGAATATTACACCAACTCTTTCCACTACGATGTTCGTAAAAATCCAACACCATTTGAAAAATTAGAATTCGAAAAAGCTTACCCAGAAGCTGGCGCAACTGGTGGATTCATCCATTATTGTGAATATCCAGTCCTCCAGCAAAACCCTAAAGCACTCGAAGCTGTCTGGGACTTTGCTTATGACCGTGTCGGTTATCTTGGAACGAATACTCCAATAGATAAATGCTACAAGTGTGACTTTGAAGGGGACTTCACCCCAACAGAACGTGGATTCATGTGTCCTAACTGTGGCAACACAGATCCTAAAACAGTTGATGTTGTCAAACGTACTTGCGGCTATCTAGGAAATCCACAGGCACGCCCAATGGTTAAAGGACGCCACAAAGAAATCTCTGCTCGAGTCAAACACATGAACGGTTCAACCATAAAATATGAAGGTAAACACCTTTAATAAGACCTAGAATACTTTTATAATAAACTAGAAGCAGCTGGATGATACCTTCCAACTGCTTTGCTTATTTCATTTTTAGAAAGGAATATAATGGGAAAATATCAATTAGATTATAAAGGCATGCAACAAGTGGAACGTTACCACGAAAAAAATGCAACCGTCAAAAACGATAAAAAAGCACGTGTCCAAGCCCTTTTGAAAAAAGCTGGAAAGAAGAAATAATATGATCTTACGCCGACCAAGTCAAACAGATAAAGAAGCTGTCTTAGAGATGATGGTTGAATTTGAAAGGGAACAAGCTGCTCATGATGGTGGATTTTGGAACCCCGACAATTTTGTTTATGAAGAGTGGCTAGAAGAAAATCTTCAAGCGGAAGCGGGACTCAATATTCCTGAAAACTGGGTTCCTGCTATCCAGCTGGTTAGTTTTGACGTAGCAGGCCAGGCTCTTGGCTTTCTCAACCTTCGTCTCCGATTAAATGACTACTTACTAGAAAAAGGGGGCCATATCGGCTACTCTATCCGTCCATCCGAACGAGGAAAGGGTTATGCGAAAGAATCTCTCCGTCAAGGCTTACAAATAGCTAAAGAAAAGAATATTCATCGTGTTCTGGTCACTTGTAGTATCAAGAATCCTGCTAGCCAAGCTGTTATATTAGCCAACGGTGGTCAGTTGGAGGACATTCGCCATGAAACTGAGCGCTATTGGATAGATTTGGAGTAGAATCATGACATGGAATACACCAAAACCACAAGAATGGAAGTCTGAAGAACTTAGCCAAGGACGCATTATTGACTACAAAGCCTTTAACTTCGTTGATGGTGAAGGCGTACGTAACTCCCTTTACGTCTCTGGTTGCATGTTTCATTGCGAGGGATGCTATAACGCTGCCACCTGGTCCTTTAAGGCAGGAATTCCCTATACTAAAGAACTTGAAGAACAAATCATGAAGGATCTAGCTCAACCTTACGTACAAGGTCTCACGCTACTTGGTGGTGAACCCTTCCTAAACACAGGAATTCTCATTCCCCTAGTCAAACGCATTCGTAAGGAACTCCCGGAAAAAGATATCTGGTCTTGGACTGGGTATACTTGGGAGGAGTTGATGCTTGAACCCCCTGATAAACTAGAACTTCTTCAACTCGTTGATATTCTCGTTGACGGCCGCTTTGACATCACTAAAAAAAACCTTATGCTCCAGTTTAGAGGATCATCTAATCAACGTATTATTGATGTCAAAAAATCTCTTGATCAAGGAGCAGTCGTTATTTGGGACAAACTAAATGACGGTCAAACTAACTATGAACAAGTCGATCGTAAAGATATGCTATAAGAAAAAGTCTGAGTTGATAACTCAGACTTTTTTAAATGATTTTAACAAAAACTAGCTCATTGTTAGAGGATAAATCCTCACGATAGTTAAAATCATCAAAAGACAATTTTCGCAAAGCATTAATCCTTTGACAATTCTCCTCCATAACAGCTGTCAAAAAAGCCCCTCTTGCCTTTTTGGAGATCGTAGAGTGAGTCTTAAGAACCCCATTGCGGTCTTCCATAAAGCTAACCGTGAATAACTGCTTACGAAGAGTTGGACTAAAAACATCCTCAAATTCACTTGAAAGTAAAGAAACAACTGGAGCTTGACTCTCCTCTAAAAATTGATCATATTCAGCACGCCAATAGTTTTTTAAGGACTGACCATTAACCTTAATCTTCGTATGAAAGTCATGACGATGTTCTTGAATCGGGTAAAAAGCGGGAATGATTCCATAAAAAGAAGATGTGATAAATACTTGTTGACCTAAGAAATCTTTTTCACATGTGGATAAGTCACTACGTTTGATGTGACGATACATCAGTCCATTAAAAAGCTCGATAGCCGGATAGTTCTTCGCTTCTCCAGACAAAATCGCAGCCCAGCGCTGCTTTTCTTTCTCAGCCTGCTCAGGCTTTATTTTATAAGCTGTGGACAATTCATCTGTGGATAATTTTGCCATTTCAGTTAGGATAGCCGCACTTTTTTTGGATAATTTTTGAGATGTAACTTCCTTACTGGCCTTCATTTCTTTTGCGGTTGGAATTAAAAATCTAATCATACTGATATTGTAAAGTCAAGCAAGCATTTCGTCAAGAATTCTCTCCAACAAAAAAGAAGCTAACATTCGTCAACTTCCTTTTTTATTAGTCATCTAGATCAACAAAACGACCTAGAATATGTACATTTTCTGCAATGGAGACAAAGGCTTTAGGGTCTGCTTTTCTCATATAATGCTTGAAGTCAGTATACTCTTCACGCGTAATAATCGCCAATAATACGGCTTTCTTTTCGTGATTATATGTTCCTTCCGCATCATTAATCAACGTTACTCCACGGTGGAGTTTCTTCTGGATCATTCGTACAACTGGATCTGGATTACTTGTAACAATCATAGCCTGCATTTTCTTTTGTTTAGTGAAAATCGCATCCGTTATTCGACTAGAAACAAAAATCGTAACCATTGAATAGAGAGCGTATTTCCAACCAAAAAGAATGCCCGCAAAAACCATGATAATCCCATTGACAATCAAGGAGATATTACCAACATCACGTCCTGTTTTCTTACGAATAGTGAGGCTAACGATATCCGTTCCTCCGCTAGAGATACGAGATTTTAAACCGAAACCAATCCCTGTTCCCATGACCAAACCACCAAAGATAGCATTAATCAAAGGATCCTCTGTCAAGGTTACATGTGGCATCACCTGAATAAAAAGGGAACTCATCGTTACTGTAATGAAGGTAAAGATAGTAAATTTATGGCCAATCTTATACCAAGCCAAAATCAAGAGAGGAATATTAATCGCGTAGAAAGTCAATGATACTGGTATCTCAAAGCCCAAAGTTCTAACACTCAATGCCGATAAAACCTGTGCCAAACCTGTCGCTCCACTGGAGTAAACATGTCCAGGTTGAAAAAAGAAATTAACGGCGATTGACGATAAGAGCCCATAAAGTAAAGACGCTGAGACTTTTTCAGTATACTTTTCACGGGAAATACTACGAACAGCCTGCAAAACGCCCATTCTCTTCGCAGACTTTTTCGCTACAAATTTAACATGTTTATGAAGAGGTGCTTTATTCATTTTCTAAATCTACATGAAGGGCAAGTTCTTCCAACTGTTTATCAGCCACAAGACTTGGAGCCTGAGTCATAGGATCTGATGCCTTATTATTTTTAGGGAAGGCAATCACTTCACGGATATTATCTTTACCTGCAAGAAGCATAACAAAACGGTCAAGACCGATAGCCAAACCACCATGTGGTGGGAAACCATAGTCCATAGCTTCAAGAAGGAATCCAAATTGCTCGTAGGCTGATTCTTCAGAGAAGCCAAGGGCTTTCAACATACGTTCCTGTAGGTCTTTATGATTGATACGTAGACTACCCCCACCAAGCTCATAACCATTTAAGACAATATCATAAGCCACAGCACGAACCTTGGAAAGATCACCTTCAAGCTCTGCTACAGAATCTTCTGTTGGCAAAGTAAATGGGTGGTGAGCAGACATATAGCGTCCTTCTTCTTCAGACCACTCAAACATTGGCCAATCGACAACCCAAAGGAAGTTGAACTTAGTATTGTCAATCATGTCAAGTTCTTTAGCAATCTGATTACGCAAAGCACCAAGTGTGTTATTAGCGATTTCAAGAGTATCTGCTACAAAAAGAACTAGATCATTCTCTTCAAGGTGTAAAGCATCTGTCAACTTTTCTTCAATACTTGTCAAGAATTTAGCAACTGGACCAGCTAGAACTCCGTCAGTCATCTTAACCCAAGCAAGACCTTTAGCGCCAAATTGTTTGGCAAACTCTGTCAACTTGTCAATGCTTTTACGTGAGTATTTGTCTGCATTTCCTTTGACAACAATTGCCTTAACAGCTGGTGCCTCAGCAAACACTTTGAAGTCTACACCCTTGACAACCTCTGTCAAGTCTTGTAAAAGCATGTCAAAGCGTGTATCTGGCTTGTCAGAACCATAGTTATTCATGGCATCATCATAAGACATGCGTGGGAATGGTAGTGTAACTTCAATTCCTTTAGTTTCTTTCATAACCTTAGCAATCAAGCCTTCTGTAATATCTTGGATTTCTTGCTCATTAAGGAATGAGGTTTCCAAGTCAACTTGTGTAAACTCAGGTTGACGATCTCCACGCAAATCTTCATCACGGAAACACTTAACAATTTGATAATAACGGTCAAAACCAGCATTCATTAATAATTGTTTAGTGATTTGGGGACTTTGCGGAAGAGCATAAAAATGGCCTTGGCTAACACGGCTTGGAACCAAGTAATCACGAGCACCTTCTGGTGTAGATTTTGTCAACATTGGTGTTTCAACATCGATAAATTCCAAGTCATCAAGATAATTACGGATGGCATGAGTTACCTTTGCACGGAGCTTAAAGTTTTCCAACATCTCTGGACGACGAAGATCCAAGTAGCGGTAACGCATACGTGTATCATCACTAGCCTCAACACCATCTTTGATTTCAAATGGTGTTGTTTTGGCAGTATTAAGGACTTTAAGGTCTTCAACTTTAAGTTCGACAGCACCTGTAGGCAAGTTATCATTAGCTTGTTCACGCGCTTCAACAGTTCCTGTTACTTCAATAACAAATTCGCTACGCAAGCTCTCAGCTGTTTCAACCACAGTTGCATCCGCATTCTCAGGGTTAACAACCAACTGCATCAAACCTTCACGGTCACGAAGATCGATGAAAATCAAACCTCCGAGGTTACGACGGCGAGATACCCAACCTTTCAAAGTAATAGTAGTTCCGATGTGTTCACTACGAACACGTCCGGCATACATAGAACGTTCCATAAATACACTTCTTTCGTTAATTTTTTAGTCTTAACTATTATAGCAAAAAGCCCATCAAAACCCCACCCATTTCAGGTTAGAATTTTAATAGACTTTCTTTTTTATCAAACTATTTGCCAAATTGTTTCAACAAATCACTAGTATCCACGTAATCTTCAGCAAACTCTTCAAAATCTTCAAAACGATAATCAGCTGTTTCTAAGTCAAGTAAACTATTCCAGCGGAAACCGTAAACATCTTCAATGATAACACTAAGTTCATCAGTTTCCTCGTCTACCTGCCATCCCAAATAACGTTCCTGAGTTTCAAAACTCAAGACTACATCTTGACAATCTTGACGCCAAACTTGACCAAGTAATTGCTGACACATCGCATGATCACTTGCAGGCTCATCATTAAACCAAGTAATTTCATGCTTATCAAGAAAAGCAATCAACTGCCAAAACTGTTGTTGGAAACGAATAGGCATACTACGATCAAAAGCCAAACTAAACTTTTCACTCCGTTTGAGCATATCAACTATACTAATCATATGTCCCCTACTTTTCTAACTGTTTGAGGACTGCTGCAAAGTTCTTAGTTAGCTCTTCGAAACTTACAGTAACTTCCTCACGAGTAGAATTATTTTTGACATTAACTTGACCTGACTCCACTTCACTCTCACCTAAAGTGATAACAGTCTTGGCCTTGAAGGTATCTGCTGACTTGAATTGTGCCTTAATCTTCCGTCCAAGGTAATCACGTTCAGCTTTAAATCCTTGATAGCGGATAGCTTGAACTAATTCAAGAGCTTTACCATTAGCACCTGAACCAAGTACTGCAATGTAAACATCTAGACTTTCTTCCACCGGAAGTTCAATACCTTGTTTATCAAGAACCAAAAGCAAGCGTTCTAAACCAAGTCCAAAACCAAAACCAGCTGTTTCTGGACCACCGAAGTATTCAACCAAACTATCGTAACGACCGCCCGCACAGATTGTCAATTCAGACTTATCAATAGTGGTAATAAATTCAAAAATCGTGTGGTTGTAGTAATCAAGACCACGTACCATATTAGTATCAATCACATAAGGAATGTTAAGATTATCGAGCATGGCACGCACTTCGTCAAAGTGCGCTTGACTTTCGTCATCTAAATAATCAAGAATAGAGGGTGCATTTTCAACTGCAACCTTATCTTCTTTTTCTTTTGAATCGAGTACTCGCAAAGGATTTTCATCCAAACGGCGTTGACTATCTTTTGATAAAGTATCACGCATTGGTGTCAAGTAGTCAATCAAGGCCTGACGATAAGCCAGACGACTCTCAGTATTTCCAAGGCTATTCAAATGAAGGGTAACTTCCTTGATGCCAAGCGTATTAAAGAGTTGGTAGGCCATAGCAATGGTTTCAACATCTGTGGCTGGATTTTTTGATCCAAAGCACTCTACACCAAGTTGGTGGAACTCACGCAAGCGTCCTGCTTGAGGACGTTCATAACGGAACATTGATCCAATATAATAAACTTTAACGGGTTTTTGAACCTCTGGCGCAAAGAGTTTATTTTCTACATAAGAGCGTACAACCGGTGCTGTTCCTTCTGGACGAAGTGTAATATGACGGTCTCCCTTATCATGAAAATCGTACATTTCCTTAGTAACGATGTCAGTTGTATCACCTACTGAACGTGAAATGACCTCGTAATGTTCAAACATAGGTGTACGAATTTCACCATAATTGTATTTCTTAAATGTTTCACGTGCAACATTTTCTACGTACTGCCATTTAGCACTATCAGCAGGTAAAATATCCTGCGTTCCCTTAGGTTTTTGAAGTTTCATAATGATGATACAGATCTCAAATAGACCTGCCCTCCTTTTCCGTTATTACAGATATAATCACTCTATTCTATCATAATTTACATAGCTTTTGGGAAATGGTAGAGGTTTTTTCAACGTAAGAAAGAAACAGACCTCTCGGCCTGCCACAATCATTAATCTTCTTTATAAAGAACGAAGATCTCAATAAAAGAGACCACAACAGAAATTACAAGACCTGCAATAGCTGTGTAAAATATTTAAGTGTATCTTCACCGATATAGGCTGCAATCGTCAAGAGACCTGGGGAACCACCTGCAAAATTTCTCGCCCCTAAAATACCAAGGAAGAAGCCACCTACTCCCCCTGCAACAATAGATCCTATGAGGGCAGCTTTATTTTGCAAAGTTACCCCATAAAGAGCCGGTTCCGTAATCCCACAAATTGCAGTAATTCCAGCAGATGAAGCCAGAGCTTTTTTATTGGTATCCTTAGTTTTTAAAGCAATAGCAAGGGCTACTCCCCCCTGAGCCACATTCGAAGCCAAAGCACCTGGCTGTGCAATCGTATCATACCCAATAGTCATACGGCTATTAATTCCAATGGATACTAAGCCATAGTGAGTTCTTGTAGTAACCATTAATGGGAAGGTTGCCCCTACAATTGTTGGAACAACCCATGGACCAAAGTTTTCCAACCACTTAAAGAAATCACCCAACCAGTTACCAATGACAGTACCAACTGGACCTAAAATCAAAAGTGTTAAAATTGCAGTGATCAAGGTCGTAATCATAAGCACCAAGAAAAATTTAACAGCCTTTGGTGAAATTTTAATTGCAAAGCGCTCCACATAACTCATAAACCAAACTGCCAAAATAACAGGAATAACCGTTGATGAATAAGAAGTTAATGTAAGAGGAATACTAAAGAAAGAGACGCCATGACCTGATTCCTTGGCAGTTGTCACAATCGGCGTAAAAGTTGGGTGTAATAAAATAGCACCAATCAACATCTCCAATTGAGTGTTTGTCTTAAAATATCGAGCTGCTGAAGCACCTAAAAATACAGGTAAAAAATAAAATTCAGCATCACCAATAAAATTAAGAACTTGATCGTTAACATCATCTACAGCTGCTACCTTAAAGACAACCAAAAGAGACAAAACGGCTTTGATCATCCCTGCTGCTGTAATTACCGGTAAGATTGGTGTGAAAATCCCAGAAATAAGGGCTAAAAAGCTTTGAAGAGGAGTTCTGTCTTGTTTTTCCGATGATTCCTTAGACACTTCATCTAGGTCTAATAAGCCTTCCAAAGCACGGTATACATTTGGTACATCACTCCCAACAACAACTTGATACTGGCCACCACTCTTAGCCAAACTCACAATACCTTAGATAGTTTGAACAACTTTATCATCAGCTTTAGAATCATCTGCTAAGGTAAAACGTAAACGTGTAGCACAATGAGTTAGATTATGAATGTTTTCCTTTCCTCCTACAGCTTTTAAAATTTTCGGCCCTATCTCTTGATAATTCATGACACTTCCTTTCTATATTCATAAAAAGAGAGAACAAGCTGAGCCTGTCCTCTACATTTTTCTATTATGACCAAACTTTATCAGTAATTGTTTTAATCAATTGTAATTTATTCCACTCGTCTTGCTCAGTCAAGATATTGCCTTCTTCAGTTGATGCAAAACCACATTGAGTTGAGATACCAAGGTTCTTAAGTGGTACAAGCTCAGCCGCTTCATGAATACGAGCGATGACAGCATCTACATCTTCCAAAGCTGGATCCTTAGAAGTAATCACACCAAGCACCAATTCAACATGGTCACGGTTATTCCAAATCGTTGGAAGTGGTGCGAAGCTACCTGAACGCGCATCATCGTATTCCAAGAAGAAGATATCATAATTCAATTTCCCAAGATATTTAGCTACTGAATCATAGCCACCTTCAAAAAGATAAGTTGATTTAAAGTTTCCACGACAAATATGAGTAGCCAAAGTCAAATCTTCTGGAAGACCTTCCAAGGCTTTATTGATAGTGTATACATCATCCTCAGCAATTTTTACCAACTCAGCTGTTTTCTCAGGATTATTTTTTTCATTCTCAAACTGTTGAATCAAATAACCCCAAGTCGTATCATCCAACTGCACATAACGTGCACCCAAATCGTAGAGATGTTGGATGGTATCATGGTAAGCTTTTGCCAAATCATCAAGAAAATCTGTCCATGAATCATAGTAATCTGCATAAAGATCACTACGGTGGTCACGGTTAATGATGAGTGATGGACTTGGAATAGTTACTTTTGGAGTAATTCCTTCAGGAGTCACTGATTTAAGATATTCAAAGTCACGATAGAAAGGATGATTAGGATTTTCGGCAATCTTACCATTGATACGAACGTTGGTTGTACGTGTCTTAGCTCCGTGGAATTTATATGAATCTTCTTGTTGGTAAGCTTCAAAACCAGTTAGGTTCCATAGGAAATCAAGGTGCCACCAAGAACGACCAAATTCACCATCAGAAACTACTTGAAGACCATTTTCTACCTCATGATGAACCAATTCCTTAACCAATTCATCTTGTACTTTCAACAATTCTTCTTGCGAAATCTCACCATTGGCAAATTTTTCACGTGCTTCTTTTAAAGCTTGTGGACGAAGGTAAGAACCAACATGATCAAAATGATAATGAACTTTACTCATAGTTATTTACTCCTTTTTATGCTTTCACTTAATGTAATAATAAGCCTATTCTAGCACTTGCTGTTATAGCTGTGAAATATATATTTGTTATCGCAAAATATAGTTTTTAACTATATCTTTTCTTGGCAAGTTTTTTTGTCAAGCAACTTTACTTTACAAAAAAGATATGTTATTCTGTTATAGTTGATTTAAAATCAAGAACATAAATATTAATTCGGAGGAAATAAAGAAATGGCAGTACCTGCACGTCACACTTCAAAAGCGAAGAAAAACAAACGTCGTACACACTACAAATTGACTGCTCCATCAGTACAATTTGACGAAACAACTGGAGATTACTCACGTTCACACCGTGTATCACTTAAAGGATACTACAAAGGACGTAAAATCGCTAAAGCTAACGCAACTAAATAATAGAAGGGAGATACCATGCGCGTAAATATTACACTTGAACACAAAGAATCTGGTGAACGCTTGTACCTTACTTCAAAAAACAAACGTAACACTCCAGACCGTCTTCAATTGAAAAAATACTCACCAAAATTGCGTAAACACGTAATCTTTACTGAGGTGAAATAGGGGTTCACTACACGTCAATAGACGTTAAAAACCTTGATTTTAAGCGATTTTTGAAATTTCAAATTTCACTACATTGCAATAGAAATCAACCGAATCACTACCTTTTTCACTACCTTTTTTGAAATAAAAATAATGATTCGGATATTTAAAAGAAGAGGAACTTTAGTGTGAAGCTCCTCTTTTTGTTATTTGTTCTTTTACTTACAAATAGTAACATTTGGGTTGGAAAGTATGGGTTTCAGTTGGGCTAAAAACAGCGTAGCATCAGCATCAAGCACTCACAGAATTCTATCTCTTTTTTCAAAAAAACTGATTGAGTTTGATTGAATAGGGGAAAATAAAAAGTTAGCTTTCAATTAGTCTAAAATAGCATAGTATCAGACACTTGCAGAATTCTATCTGTATTTTATTTTCAATACAACTGATTATCAAATGCAATATATTGGATTGTATTTCAATTTGAACTCTGTGTTAATCACGAAATCTATAATCTTCTAACTTAATAACCTCATCATAATTATCTTTATTGAATTTATGAGCAATTTCAATAATTGTACAATCTTGAGAGTAAATAAGCTGTCGAATCTCTTTTGCATTCGTATCATCCAATGAAGCTGTTACCTCATCAACAAGTAGAATGGGCTTCAATCTAAGCAAAGCTCTGGCAAGTTCCAATTTCATCATTTGACCACCTGATAAATTTTGTCCATCAAGGTGTAGTTCAAGATTATTGCCAACTTCCTTAAGAAGATTAACTTTCTGTAACACATCTATTATACTACTGTCTGAAAAATCTTGGAAGAGAGTTACATTATCTCTTAAACTACCGTTAAAAATATAAGGCTTTTGATGAATGACTGATACACAATCATACGATGGCTTAAAAGACATTCCATTCTCACTTTCAAAAGAAATAGTTCCTGAAAATTCAGTATCTTCACCGCTTAAAAGTTTAAACAGAGTAGATTTTCCACTACCGCTTGCTCCCGTCAGTAAAACCTTTTTCCCAAAAGGAATATTAAGAGATAACTGTTGAAAGAGATTTTTTTCTCCAAATGATTTACTTAAATGATCAATATCAATACATAATTTTCTTCCTTCAACGTTTTTTTCCTCTACGTCAGTAAATCCATCACTTAACTGTAAAATAGAAACTACCTTATCTCTAATAGCTGTGGATGATTGTAGACTAGAAGTACCTTCTAGCAATTGTTGTAATGGAGAAATAAGATTCATCGAGGCCGTCATCATGGCCAGTAATGTCGTCAGAGTTAAAGAGGTTGTTCTCATCAAAAATAAGCCTATCATCAGAGGGATAACTAGCCCTATACCTTTGAGAGGTCCTGTCCAAAACATGACTAAATTATGACTTATAAAATAATGGTATTGCTTCCTTTCAGTGTTTTTGATAGCATCCAACACATGGGCTGAAAACTGATGGCTGGCCTGATTACTACGAATAGTATCTATTCCTTTGGTAAAATCTGTGATAGAAGCCATACTGTTTTCTCTAGCTTTACTTAATTCCTCCCCCCGTCTCTTCAACATCTTATGAAAGATAAACTGGGGTATAATCATTAAAAATCCCCCAACTGTAAACATCAGACCTAGTTGGATATGTTGTATCAAAAGATAGGACACAGAAGCTAGAATAGATAGTCCAAAGATAGGATAAATAATGAGCGGGACCAGATACTCTTGCCAAAACATTAGAATATCTTGTGCTAAAAAGGAATTTAATTCTGATGGACTGTATTGCAATGTTCTTTGATAGAACTTCTCAATAGCTTTTTTAGAAATGAGCACATTAAAATCTTCAATGATTGCTCGTGCTAGGATATTATTTACATACATACAAGCGTATATAAAGACAAATAATAACACTCCACTTAATCCAAATGTTAGGATCATTCGATTGTCATTTACATCAACTTTTCCTGCTACCTGTATGAGAAATGAAGTAAGTAAGCCTTGTAAGGAATATAGTAGCGAAAATAATAGATAAAAAAATAATTTAGTTTTTGAAATATACTTAAAAATAGTTCCCATCTCATTCCGCCTTCAATTCATAATTGACCTTATTGGATAAAATCGCAAGTTCAAAATTTTGTAAAATATTTTGTCGCATACGTTGGCACTTTTCATTAAACGTCCGTTCATTAAAAATGTCACGTTTAGGACAAGCTCCACCTTTACAAATCAATAATAATTGGCATTTCGAACATTTCTGTGAAAATTCATAGTTGTTTATCCAGAGTTTTTGTTTTTGATCATCGATAACAAAACTATCTAAATTTCCAATTTTATTTTCTTCATCATATAATGCTACCGTACATTTTAAAAGGTTTCCTTTTGTATCAATGGTGTAGGTATGCTCTTTTTGAGCATAGCAGGCATAGTAATTACTTCTAAACAATAAGTCATCAAATAAATTGTATCCTTGTTTAATTGCTTTTTGAGATAGTTCAAAAGAAACATCCTCTGCAAATCTTTTAACCTCGTATCCTTCTTTTCTATCCCCACATCCCCAATCACCCACATTTCTAAAAAGCAATTGAAATCTCTTGTCCCTTTTAAATAATTGCGCATCTGTTACTAAAAAATTCTCCACATCTGAATAATTTTCTTTGGAAACATTTAATCGTATTAGTATATGGAAGTTCAAGTCTAATTTCTGAGCATTGCTAAGATTTTTTATTATACGGTCATACGAACCATGTCCATTTTTTAAAACCCGTTGATTATCATGACCCTCTTTAGTTCCATCAACTGTAATTTGATAGGACTGGACTTGACATTCTGTGACCAATCTTGACAAAGTTCTACTATTTAGCAAGTAGCCGTTAGTCGTCATATCAGAATGATAGCGTATTCCATAGGTTGATGATAACTCAATTAGTGCTTTGGAAATATCTAAAATGTCTCTATAACCTAAAAGAGGCTCCCCACCAAACCAAGAAACATGAATATCTTTAAATTGGTATTGTTCAAATTTATTTTTCACGAATTTTAAAATACTCGATTTTTGTGATTCTATGCTACAATCTACAAATTTTTCATAACAATACTTACATCTAAAATTACAATCTCCATGAGCAAGTATAATGATTCTAAGAGTTGATGCATCTCTGTCCCTAAACATTTGTACTGCTTCTTCCAACTCATTTCTTTCTGGTAAAAATTTTCTTGTATAAAGAAAATTATAAAATTGCTTCCTAGTTTTACTATCAGTTTCAATTTTTTCAAATAAACGATTTTCAATTTTAACCGCCAAATTATTCTTTGTATTAAACAAAAAGGTATGTTCTTTCTTTGGGATTGATACAACATAACGTGAATACTTCATCAAAACTTCTCCTTACAAATAATATTTCAAGAGCAGAAAGCATACTCTTTCTGCTCCTGAAATACAGATTATATAGAACAAAGTGAACACTTCCACATAAGTTCGAGAGAACTACTAACTCAATGACTGGTCAATAGTATTAGTGACAAAGTGAACATAGGATTTATCGGAAAGCATTTAGCAGCCTGAACCGCATACAAGATTTTTGAAGATATCATAATCTTGATCAAAATCATGTTCAACAATTTCATTGATAACCATGTTTCTTCCCCTTTCCTTTTTGATATCAGTATTATATAATATAAAAAATGTGAAAAGGAGAAATTTCGGAAATCCGAACATGACTAATCGAGAAAAATTTAAGGCAATTCGCAAACAAAGAAAACTATCTTTAAAAGCACTTGGAGAAATTGCTGGTTCTGCCACCAGTATTTCAGATTTTGAAAATGGTCATACAACCCTTTCTAATGATGTTCTATTTCGACTTCTAGGATCTATGTTAGTTGAAATTAATGAATTCTTTGAATGGAAAGATTTCCGAGACAAAGATTTTTACCAGCTAACCGAGCAGTTAGAAGAGGCACTGAATAACAAAGATACTCAGATACTTTCCGAACTAAAATCATATCTCTATGAGTTATCAGATCAGAAAGGTCAATACATTTACCAAATCATAGCTCGCGTTTTAGAGGTAATCATCTGCGAACTAAAGCAATTAACCGTTCCTCAAGATACCATTTTTCAACTCACTGACTACTTTATTTCATTAGAGTACTGGACAAATCTTGATGTCGGTCTGCTTGGTAATCTCGTCCCTTATTTTACATCGGATGCTCTTATAGTCTTCACTAATACTATTCTCGAAGATACTCCTCAGTCGCTAAAAAATAACCTAGATCGTATTAAAATTGATACCGTCCTAAACTGCCTATCTGTTTTTTTAGAACGAAAAGAAAGAAACGCTAGCCGAAAACTTCTGACATTATTATTTAACAAAAATTATCCAACCTATTTTTCTTTTGAAAAACTATATCTACATGAACTTAAAGCCATATTTGATTATCTTTGGGGTGACAAAGAGGAGGCTTTAAAAATACATCAAACTATTCTAGAGACAATTAATATTATTCTTAATCCTGAGGCAGTGAAGGAATGGGATGATAACTTTAGAAAAAACACATCTCAACAATGAACTGCACCCAAATAGTTATTTCAATAATTTACCCAAAAGATTTAGTTCTGTATTGAACAGGACTGAGTCCTTCTAGTTTTACCTGGACAACAAGTGAACTATGAACGGGTACTTATATTTATTAAAAATAACCAAATTTGTATCAATTTCAAGCATCACCTAATTACAAAAATTTGGGGGAAGCAGAAAAAGCATCCCGTATTTTGGATACGAAATGCTTTCAATAACTGTAAATATCTTTCAGATAGCTCAATTTTTATAAGATTTTTAAAGGCTATACGATAATTTCTTTGTATAGGAAAGTAAGGCGAATCATTAATAAGAATTGGAAAGTCAAATAACCGACCTATTTAATAATAGGCCGGTTATATTTATTTATATCAGTTTATTACTTGTTTTGAATCGCTTCCTTTACTTGGGCAATAGTGACAGGTTGAGAGTCTTTATAAATGACTTTTTCCCCTTTAGTATCAAGAATTTCTCCGACTAGAGGTTCGCTACTATCTACAGATTTAACAGAAAACCCGCCACCCATGTTTTCAGGATAGGCAATGATAGTATCCTGATCTGAAAATTGATTTAACGTTTCCAAGAGAGTAGAATCTTTAGAAGCTTGTTTTACCATTATCTCTAGAGTTGGTGGTTTCGCTTGGATATCCTCGCCTTTATCATTTGCAAATATTATGTTACTTCCGATAAGGACAGAAGAAATTAGAGTAACGATAAAAGCACATGTAGTGAATTTCTTGAGCATGTTGAGTCTCCTTAATAAACCTCGCCTTTCGTAGTTATTAGTGTAGTGTAAAATGCGAAAAGATATATCGTTTAGTTCTAACACATTAAACCAGAGAAATATAGTTTCCTAATTTTTTCCTTTCTATCTCTGTTTAAGCGATAGTCCTTCCAATATTATTGTACGTTCTTTTTTTTTTGAAATGCAAGAAAAGAGAATTATCAATTTGAAAAATTAAGCTTGACAAAAAAGCATCCCGTATTAGACGAAATGCTTTCAATAAGTGTAAATAAGTTTTAACGTTTACTAAATTGTGATGCTTTACGAGCTTTTTTCAAGCCTGGTTTGAGAAGGTTGGATCTCAAGTAATTTATAAATAGCTTTATATCAAACTTTAGCAGGCTTGTACTGCTTTTTTATTTCAAAAAAATTAAATAAGTTTGATTCAATGAGGGAATTTCAGTCATAATCAGTTTCTCTAATTTACGGCTTTTACTCTTTACCAAAAATTGCAATCTTTGATTTAATTTTAAACTATATCAAAAATAAATAACTAAACATGAATAGAGATGGTAATATTTCCCTTTCTATTCTACTAATCTACTACTCGAACGGATGGAGTTAAATTAGTAAAAACCCGTGTCACAACGTGGCCACATCGTGGACACTCTATTTCCTCAAAATCTCTGAGGCCTTCATGGGTAGATGTAGAATCATATTCAATTAAAGTTTTACATTTTTGACATGTGATACGTTTATTTCCCATTTGTAATTTCCTCTCTGTTTCTGATTATATTATATCAAAAAATATTAATGATATAATAGAAGAAAGTGGAGGTCAACTATGCAAAAAGAAGCTACTATTTCAGACGATCAGATTTATCGCTATAAACTATCTCGTACCTGGGACTAAACAAAACCTACAATTCTTTTTATTGGTTTGAATCCTTCAATTGCCAATGAAACTATCGATGATCCGACGATCACACGATGTATAAATTATGCAAAAGTTTGGGGATATGGAACATTACTTATGGCAAACTTATTTGCTTTTAGAAGTACTTACCCAAGGGATATATATTTAGTTGATGATCCTATCGGAAATGAAAATGATAATTATATTTTAGAATGTGTAGCACAATCTGATTTAGTAATTGCCTGCTGGGGAAATAATGGTATGTATATGAATAGGGAAAATATCATTAAGGGACTTGTACCTAATTTATATTTTCTTAAAAAAATAAAAACGGGACCCCACATCATCCTCTAAGACTTCCTAGAAATATTCGTACAATACCATTCAATTTCTAAATATGACTTTCCGAAAAATAACAATTTCCCGAAAGTTTAGTATTTGCTGTTATAATAGACATTTCTTCATTTTTCCGTTATAACAGACACTGATATACTCTCGTAATATTATTTGGGTATAATTAAAATTATAGAAGGAGGCGAAAATTATGAGAAAATTAATAGGTATACTACTATTTTCATTATCATTAATTACATTAATTGCTTGCTCTAAAAGCAACTACCAATCTTTAGATGGTGAATATTATTGGATCTCAAGTGAAAGAAACGAGTTAGCGTTTACTATTAAAGGAGAAAATGCTTCCATTGATCATGGAGAAGCAGACAGCTTTACGATTAACAAACAAAAGAATACGATCGAATTAACTGGACAAAATATTGCAAGTCGAACAGAAGAATATTCATTTAAAGATGGGGTCTTTTCTGTTGATATTAGTGGAGTTAAGCACGACTACTATCTTAAAGATAGCGAAGTATATAATAACGCACTAAAACAATATGGATATAAATAACATCATTCACACCTATTTTCCCGAATAGGTGTTTTTTTGTGCTAAATAGATTCCTTCAAAAAACTTTTAAGCTTATTATTAACCGATTAGATTATATTTCATGCAAATTAGCTTAATCAAAGAAATTGGATTATATTTTATTATACAATGGAGTCATGAATAATTTAAAAGAAGCAAATATTAGAAAAGTCATTTGGCATATTAGACGTCACCTAAACGAACTATTAAACTCACAGGATGAAAAATATAGGAAACATGAAATGTTTCACCTAAGATCTAGTATTGAATGTTTAGAACGTGTAATGAACAACGAAAAACCCTATCCACCTATGGATAGGGAAGAAGTGTTTTAAAAGTCATTGTATCTATTATATTATAAAATTTAGTATTAAAAAAAGTATGTTTTTTAAATGATAAAAATAGATACGATCATCCCAGATAGGTTCTCTATCCCTTTTAGAAATTTCTCTGTAATAGTGTAGGAGAGATTTTCCTCCTACAACCGTTTCATAAGTATTAATCTATACGCTTACATATATCTTTTGGTCTCTATCCCTTTAGGTAAAAATACCGATTTTATGGTATAATAAGGATAACTCTATATAAGGAGGTGTGCCATGACTCTTGATGTAAATAAAGAAGAATTAACAATTTTAGGGATTCCCTTTGATAACTTTTCGGATTTTGATACTGTCTGGTATGCTATTGGGTCATCAATGATTGAAAATTATGAACCTACTGTTCAAGATGTGATTGATTTAAAAACTTATGTTATCAACAGACGAAAGGAATTGAATATTGGTTAAAAATCAATACGAAGGATATGAGTACATTGACCCCAATCATCAATATACCTATCCAAATTCTACAGTCTTAATCAACAAACAAAATGTTACAAATATTGAAGAAGCCTATCGGAATGAGCATTTATTCGTTACTAGAAGGCTTGCAGACTTACGCTTGAAAGTCATTGAAGTCTACTCCATTAGTGATATTTTAGCCATTCATAAATATTTATTTCAAGATGTCTATGCTTGGGCGGGACAATTTCGCAAGGTGAATATCTCAAAAAATGGGAATCCTTTTATGTCAATACAATCTTTCAGTACTGCCCAAGCATATATAAACCGCCTTATTCATACCTATTATCAAACTAACTAATAGCAAAAAGATCAACATATTATTGTTGATCTTTTATTTTCACTCTAAATCTTTCAATATATCTGTAAATCTATGTGTAAACATAGCTGTCATCCCCCATATATTCTCTGTCAACTTCCTGTAAAAAGGAATATGACGTTCACTGTAACCGAAATTATATTTTTCTCTATTTTTTACTAGAAAAAACGGGAAATCTTTCGCATTACTTAAGGTTGAAGTTACAGTGTAATAAGTCGGTTCTTTTGTCAACAACGTGTCAACATCAACTGTAAACAACCGCTCTACCTCTTCGTTCGGATTAATACACTCCCAATTTTCTATCTTTATCTTTCCAACAAAGCAATGGATGGTTCTACCCTGATGAATCAGATAATCAAGCTCCCCCCAAATGTCAATTTGATCAGGAGCTAGGTTTAATTCCTCACAAGTTTCTCGTATAGCAGCCTCTTGAAAAGTCTCGCCGTCTTCGACACGTCCACCAGGAAAAGAAACCTCACCCGGTTGAGAAATATGTTCACTTCGCACTTGGTAAAGGACTTGATACTTATCAGTTTTTACATCATATATTAAGGGCAAAAGAACTGCATAGCGTCCTTTCTCCCCCAGTGGCTTCGGCTCGTAATGAGCTAATTTATCTTTAATAGTCATAAGTACTCCTTGATTTCATATTATCATAAAAAATAAGATAGCCCTATTATATAAAAATTTTATATATAAAATATTGACATATCTTTCTAAAAGAGATATACTCAATATGTAAAATAATTATATATAATTTTTATACATATCCTAAAAGAAAAGGAGCAAACTATGTATTTTCCAACATCGTCAACCCTGATTGAGTTCTTAATATTAGCAATTATTGATAGAGAAGACTCTTATGGTTATGAGATTAGTCAAACCATAAAGCTTGTGGCTAATATCAAGGAGTCAACACTTTATCCTATTCTAAAAAAGCTTGAAAAAGCAGGCTATATGACCACCTACAGTCAAGAGTATCAAGGGCGCAAACGTAAATATTATAGTATTACCCCAAATGGCAAAGAGCAGCTTCAGTTTCTTAATAAGGAATGGTTAACTTACAAAGAAACTCTGGATGGTATTGTGGAAGGGAGATTAAGACATGACAAAGACTGAATATATAGCTAAATTAACAAAATATCTACGAAAATTACCACAAAAGGACTACGAAGAAGCTCTAGAATATTTCATGGAATATTTTGAGGAGGCTGGACCCGAAAATGAAGCTCAAGTTATTGCAGAACTGGGTACACCTAAGGAAGCCGCACATGAAGTCATTAGCCGTCTACTAGATGAAAAGGTTATTGAGGATACGACTAGTTTGCGCAATAAAACAACTATTATTTGGATTGCTATTCTCGCAGTATTAGCTAGTCCAGTAGCTTTTCCAATTCTCCTTTTCTTCTTAGCTATGCTAATGACACTTCTTATGATTATTTTCGCAGTCATAGTGACTGCCTTAGCTCTTACTTTTGCCTTACTCATTAGTGGTGTTTACACTTTCTTTACAAGCTTCTCTCTCTTAAGTGTTTCACTAGCTTCAACACTTTTTGGAGTAGGCGTTGGACTTGTAATGTTTGGTGGAGCAATCTTACTGCTTTTGGTTTCATTCGAAATCTGTAAACTTATTGTCAAGCTAATAACACTCTTAATTAAATGGCTCATCAAGAAAGGAAGAAAATCATGAAAACTTGGAAAAAAATCGTCCTTGGAGTATCTCTCATATCTCTATTTTTAGGCGGGGGATTAGCAACTTGGGGTTATAGTCAAGGTGGCTTTACAGATTTACAAAATCAAACTAAAAGTGAGCAAGATTATGTCAATAAGGAAGTTGATGACTTCAATAAGATTGATATTAAAAGTAGTAGCTACAATGTTCTTATTAAAAGTGGTGACGTTAACAAAGCCACGCTTTCTTACTACCAAAAAAAGAAAAATCCAATTGATACAACTGTAAAGGATGGTCAATTAACTATTAATGAAAACAACACTAAATTAGATTCGACTTCTAAAAAACACATTAACTTTTTCGGATTAAAAGATTTAATAAGCCTCTCTTCTGCTATCGACCAGGAAGTCAGAAAGCAAACCATTATTATTACACTTCCTAAAAAACAAACGATTGATTTCTTAAAGACTGATTTAGCAACTGGAAATCTAGATTTAAGCAATAGCACGGTTAGACAAGCAGACATTAATCTAAATATGGGGGACTTGACTTTTACTAAAATGATAGTCAGCAACCTAAAAGCTAACCTTGATGTTGGTAGTGTTGATAGTGATAATACCCTTTTTACTAACGCAGATTTATCTATTGCAATGGGAGAATACTCCGGTAATAACTTAATTTTTAACGGTCACAATAAACTTGACGTTACAACCGGTGAAATTGAAATAGTTCTTAAAGATTACACTATCAATGTTCAAGCAGATAGTCACTCAGGAGAGGTGGATGTTACGAATAACCTTAAGAACTCAAAAGATAATACACTTACCATCACCTCCGATCTCGGTAATATAACTGTCGAATAACATAAAAAAGCCAGCCACATTAGCCGGCTTTTAGTTTATACATTCTCAGTTTTTGGTCTATAAATAACAATACCTACAACTACAAAAATAAGTAAGAAAATGACTAGCATACGTACTTGATCTGAGATTTGTCCTGTCATAGAAATAGTTTGACGAAGGCCTGACACAGAGTAGGACATTGGTAAGAAGGGTTGTACGACCTTAAAGAACTTAGGACTAAGTTCAATTGGATAAGTCCCTGCACTAGAACCTAGCTGTAAAAGCAATAGAATCATGGAAGCAAATGCACCATATCTATCATCCCAACCTACAAGGGCTGTAACGAGCGCCATTAAAGTCCATGCTGCAAGGAGAATCATACCAAATGTAGCTAATGGATGATTTGGTTCAACTCCCACAAATCGAATGGCAATATAAAGCGCAATAGCAGCCATAGTTGTAATAATACCATTGATAAGTAACTTATTCTTAGCCCAATCAAAACGGCCCGTAAATTTTCTTCCTGTCAAGCTCTTAGCAAAGATAACATTAGTTGAAAGAGCGACAACCATAAGAGAAACAGAAATCATATATGGAGCCATTCCCACACCATTAGTGTCAACCTTATCCTTATCAGTTTTCTTCTCTTTGAGCGGAGCACTCACCATTTTTGCATTGTCTGAGTTTACAGAAACAAGAGAGAGTTGCTGATTAGCTTTATTTAATGAATCAGATAATGTAGAAAGGTTAGTTGACAGACTTGTCAAACCATTTGTTAAGGTGTTTCCTCCAGTTGCTAATTGTTGAGCACCTGTATTGAGAGCACTTGTACCACTTTGAAGAGTAGAAAAACCAGTCATTAAACTACTACTGTTAGCATCTAGAGTTTGAGCGCCACTGGCAATTGTTGACACAGCACCAGTATAAGTTGACAAACCAGTTGAAAGTGCGCTTGCACCTGTTGCTAGAGTACTTTGAGCGGTTGACACACCTGAAGCCACTTGAATTGCTCCTGGTGATAATTGATTGACAAGTACCGAATTGACATTAGCAATATTAGCTTGCATTGATGATACCGTTGATGAAGCTACAGGAAGAAGAGCATTCGCCGAACTTGCAATGCCTGAAATAGATGTTTGTAGAGAAGCTAAACTACTTGAATCTCCGCTACTAGTTGTTGTCGTACCTGTCAAGCTAGATAAGGCCGTTGACATACTTGACACTTCTGATGCAATAGTTGAAGCGTAACTACTAGCCGTAGATCCTGCGTTACTAATTGCCGATGTAATCTCTGCTTGTTGATCTGCCGTTAAGCTTTGATAAGCAGCTGTTCCTTGTACCGCAGCCAAATCGTTCGCTTTGTCAGTGGCACTAGCTGTAGCTATAGAACTAGCCGCAGAAGAAATATTTGAAAGATAAGTCGCTATTGAACTTGTATCTACTGATGTTGTTGATGTTCCACTAGGTAATGATGTGTTATTTACCGCTGTATTGAGATTTTGAATTGCTGTATTTAAATCGGTTAAATTAGTTGACAAGGTTGACAACTGTGCTTGCTGTTCTTCAGTTAAACTTGTTGCCGTAGCCATTTGACTGAGTGCAGTTGACAAAGAATCTGCACCAGTAACTAAGGTACTCATAGCATCTGCTCCTGAAACAAATTGACCTGCAGCAGAATTAACAGCCTCAGAGTTAGCGTTTAACTGTGACAAAGCACCTGACAAAGTTGACACACCTGAAGTATAGGCAGATGCACCTGAACTCAAGGTATCAACACCTGTAGCCAATGTCTGTGTAGAACTAGCAAGAGTTCCTAAACCACTTGATAAAGTCTGACTCCCAGATTGAAGTGCGCCTGCACCTGCGTATAATTGACTAGCTCCATTCGCCGCAGTTCCCATGCCACCCTGTAGTTGAGTCATACTCTTAAAGACAGCTCCAACATAAGTTGACGTAATATTTTTAGAAACGGTATCCTTTAACTTAGACATGGCAGAATCGCTCATTTTTGAAGAAACGAAGCTATGCCCTGCTGTTGTCTGATAAGAAATTTCAAGTTTCTTAGGAGCATTTGTCAAAAGACTTGCTGCATTACTTGAGAGATTTTCTGGAAAAGTGATTACCATATAGTAATCACCATCATCAATTCCTTTTTTGGCTTCATTTTCAGTCACAAAATGATAGTCTAGATTTTTATTTTTAGACATATTGTCTACCATATCATGACCAATATTTAGAGTTTTATTCTGGAAACTAGCACTCTTATCTTTGTTCACTACGGCTACTGGCAGATGCTTTACATTTCCATAAGGATTCCACATAGAAGATAAAAAGATTAGATTATATAAAGCGGGTATCAATGAGACACCAATAATAGTTATCCAGAGCTTTGGACTTTTAAGAAGCGCCTTTAATTCTGCTAACATATTTCTCCTTTTTAGACATTGTGTTTATTTTTATGATATAATCAATTATAAACTCATTTGCATGAAAATCAATGTTAAACAATTAGTTTTTGGACACATAGTCTAAAAGTGTATAAAAGGAGATTTGTATGTCAAAAGATCAAAGGCGAGTTCAAACTAAAAAAGCTCTTTTAGATGCTTTAGTAATATGCCTTAAAGACCAAGATTTCAATGATATTACTACCATTCGTCTGGTTCAAACAGCTGGGATTAGCCGTTCGAGTTTTTATACCCACTACAAAGATAAGTATGAAATGATTGATAGTTATCAGAAAGAGCTTTTCCATAAACTAGAGTATATCTTCGATAAATACGAAGGAAAGAAAGAGGGAGCCTTCCTCGAAATCTTTGAATTTCTTACTCGTGAAAAACTCCTATCAGCTCTATTGTCTACCAATGGATCAAAAGAAATTCAAGATTTTCTGATACATAAACTTCAGCGTATGATAGCTGAGGACTTCATTGTCCCTACTGCTGAAGAAAAATCTCTTAAAGGATTTGAGAAAGACTATGCTAGTATTTATTTTGCGCACGCTATTTTTGGTGCTTGTCAAGCCTGGATAAATAAAGGAAAAAAAGAATCCCCCCGAGAAATGACAGATTTTCTTCTACGATTTATTCCACAATAAAACAACTTCAAAAGCATAAAAAGCTGCAAACCATTTCAACAGTTAAAGCAGCTTTTTCTTTTACAATAAAATCCTTACAATAAGGAAATGATAAGTGAAAGTAAGGTCAAGATTGCGGGTCCACCTTGCGTTAAAATAATTTTCTTATTAGCAGTTACAGCACCATAAACAGCAGCAAAGAAAACATTAAGAACAAAAACAGTTACAAGTAGCTGACTATTGCTAAAAATACCATACAAGAGGAATACAGCGATTAAACCATTATAAATACCTTGATTTTTAAATAAGTTTGTAACAGACTCGCGTTGAAGCTCTTCTTTGCTCATATTGAAGACTCTACTAGTTGTGTCTGAATGTGTTGCAAAAGTTTCCAAATACATAATATAAAGATGCTCCAAAGCAACAACCCCAGCTAAAATTAGTGTAATAATAGACATAGTATCTCCCTTCTTAAATAACTTTGACAGTATATCAAAAGTAAGGCATTAAAACAACACACATGTTTTATACAATTTAAAATATGGTAAAATAAAGAGTGAAAGAGAGGTCCTTATGACAAAAACAGAAGTAATACAACGTCTACAAAAAGACTTGAAAATCCCTAGATTTCAAGCTTATATAGAGGATAAGGAATACTCAGAAGAAGAGTACAAACAACTAAAAAAAGATTTTGAAGCCTACTTCACCAACTACGTTTCAAATGTTTCAGCAGATTTTGAAGGTGGACTGGAAAATAAATAATCTATACCTCAAAATTACATATCATAAGATAATGGAACAAGCTCCTAGTCTAATACAAGTGACTAGGAGCTTGTTAATGTTAGAAAACAAAAAAGCCATCTCATTCTATGAAATGGCTCTAAAATCTATATAAAAGTAAGCAAATTGCTGAAACAGTCTTTTAAAACAAAGAAAAAGCCCATAATAACAGGCTCTTCGATACAATAATCTTAAAATTAAAGCATTTTGTTGTAGAATTCAACGACAAGTGCTTCGTTGATTTCTGGGTTGATTTCATCACGTTCTGGAAGACGTGTCAATGAACCTTCAAGTTTTTCAGCATCAAATGATACGAATGCTGGACGTCCGATAGTAGCTTCTACCGCTTCAAGGATAGCAGGAACTTTAGCTGACTTTTCACGAACTGAGATTACTTGACCAACTTCAACGCGGTATGATGGGATATCAACACGTTTACCGTCAACAAGGATGTGACCGTGGTTTACAAATTGACGTGCTTGACGACGAGTTGTTGCAAGACCAAGACGGTAAACAACGTTGTCAAGACGACGTTCCAAAAGAACCATAAAGTTGAAACCAAGTGTTCCACCTTTAACTTTAGTAGCTTGTACGAACAAGTTACGGAATTGTTTTTCACCCAAACCATATGAGAAACGAAGTTTTTGTTTTTCAGCCAATTGCAAACCGTACTCTGAAAGTTTTGAACGGTTATTTGGGCCGTGTTGACCTGGTACGTAGTTACGACGTGCCAATTCTTTACCTGTGCCTGTAAGTGAGAAACCAAGGCGACGTGATTGTTTCCATGATGGACCTGTATAACGTGACATTAATAATGTCCTCCTATAAAAAATATTTTTAGGAAATAACGTTTTAGATAAACCTGATTCGTTCAGAAAGACTTCGCCCAAACAGCAAAGGTTACTTTTCTAGCCGACTTCCTGTTGACGAGCTTCATTTTATCCTGCTATTATTTCACATACTTGACTATTTTACCACGAAAAAAAGCCCAAGTAAAGGCTTTTTCTTATTTATTTTCGATTTCAGCTTGTTCCTCAGGACTCAAATAACGAATGAGAGTCTTTTCAGTCAAAATATCTGAATAAGTATAAGATTCAACATAATTATTATTAATAGCGCCAGCTTGAGAACTGAAGTCCTGATACTCAACAATAAACAATGATGGATAGACTTCTGTCAAACGACCAATCTTATTCTTTTCACGTTTACGTCCATTCTCTAGAGTCAATTCTACCAACTGACCTTCATGAGCTTTAATAGCTTCCTTTATATTTTTCATTTTAGCAACATCTGCAAATGCGTCACTCATATATATCTCCTTAAATCTGAAAGTTACGATTCCTCAAACTGAGCAATCGATGAAAATTTATTATATTCTTTTTGGAATAGTAACTTGACTGTTCCACGCGCACCAGCACGGTTTTTTTCTAGGATAACTTCGATTGTATTATCTTCAATCGCATTCTCTGATTCTTCATTCTCTTTTCGGTAGTAATCATCACGATATAAGAAAGCTACAATGTCTGCATCCTGCTCAATAGATCCTGACTCACGGATATCAGACAAGACTGGACGTTTATCCTGACGTTGTTCAACCCCACGAGATAACTGACTCAAGGCAATTACAGGAACTTTGAGCTCCTTGGCTAAGATTTTTAACTGTCTTGAAATATCTGAGACCTCTTGTTGGCGATTTTCTGGTCGCGTCCCTGTAATCAACTGCAAATAGTCAATCACAATAAGACCGAGACCACCCTCTACTTCTTGTGACAATTTACGGGACCGTGCACGAATCTCAGTAATCTTTATACCAGGGGTATCATCTATGTAAATAGGTGCCTCAGCCAGTGCCCCTTGAGCAATCATAACATTATTCCAATCTTGCTCTGTCAATTGACCTGTACGTAAAGCATGGGAATCAATCATACCTTCGGCTGCTAACATACGATCAACCAAGCTTTCTGCACCCATCTCTAGTGAAAAGATTGCAACAGCTTTATTTTGCTTGGTGCCAACATTCTGAGCAATATTCAACACAAAGGCTGTTTTACCAACAGCGGGACGAGCTGCTAAAATAATTAATTGGTCCGGGTGTAAACCTGTTGTAATCTTGTCAAGGTCACGGAAACCTGTCGGTAATCCAGTAACATCTGATGTTTGCTGTGAACGCATCTCCAAAGTATTAAAATTGACATCAAGAACTTCAGATATTTTGCGGAAACCACTACGATTGCTATGCTCTGAAACATCAACTAAGGCTTTCTCAGCATTTGCAATAATTTCATCAGATTCAGTTGCGCCCTCATATGCTTGATTGACAGTTTCTGTCAACCTATTTATAATACGGCGAAGCATGGCTTTCTCAGCCACAATCTTAGCATAGTACTCAGCATTTGCGGATGTTGGAACACTGTTGACCAAATCTACAAGATAAGAAATACCCCCTATGTTTTGGAGGTCATCTTGGTCGTCTAGAATAGTACGTACTGTCGTGGCATCAATGGCATCATTTCGATCCGACAGCGTTACCATTGCTTTAAAAATGACACGATGGGAATACTTGTAAAAGTCATCTGCTTCGATAAACTCTCGAACCGTAATTAACTTTTCCGGGTTAATGAAAATAGCCCCCAAAACAGACTGTTCCGCTACTAAATCATGAGGTTGCACTCGTAATTCTTGAGCTTCTGCCACAATTATTCCCTCCTTTACAAGATTTACTTATAGTGTCAACGAATTACTCAGCACTATTTTTGATGTTAAGCTTAATTTGTGCACTCACTTCTTTATGAAGCTTTACAGGAACCTCAATCAAACCAATCGCTCGAATAGGATGTTCAAGTTCAATATGACGTTTATCAATCTTGATTCCAAACTGTTTCTGAAGTCCTTCCGCAATCTTTTTAGCTGTAATTGAACCAAATGTACGACCATCTGGTCCAACCTTCTCAGTAAATTGAAGACGATTTTCTTCTTTCTCAAGTTGTTCTTTAACGCGTTTTGCTTCAGCTAACAACTCTGCAGCATGCTTTTCTTCTGATTTTTGTTTTCCTTTCAACTCCCCGATAGCTTGGTTTGTTGCTTCTTTAGCAAGATTCTTTTTAATCAAGAAGTTTTGAGCATAACCTGATGGTACTTCTTTAATTTCACCTTTTTTTCCTTTACCCTTAACGTCTTGTAAGAAAATAACTTTCATTTTAATCCTCCTTGGGAGCCAACTCTCCCATAATAGTTTCAATTAATTTATTTTGCGCTTGAGCAACACTACAGTCTCGTAACTGGCAGGCAGCTAGGTTGAAATGTCCTCCACCACCTAATTTTTCCATAATACGTTGTACATTAATCGCATTATGGCTTCGAGAAGATATGTTTACAGTAGAGGGACTTGTTCGAGCAACAACAAAGGTTGCTTCGATTCCAGCCATTGCAAGCATAGTATCTGCCGCCTTAGAAATCTCAACATTATTATAACACTTATGGTTATCTCCTGTAGCAACGATTATATCATCAGTAATTCGTTCGCCTGCAAGAATTAACTCATTAATACGTCGATATTCGTCAAAATCAGTAGCAGAAATCGTTTGAATTTCTCCACTGTCACTTCCTAAACTACGAAGGTAAGAGGCAACATCAAAAGTTCGACTAGTAACACGAGTAGAGAAATTCTTGGTATCTAGCATTATACCTGCCATAAGGATGGAAGCTTGGATTTTACTCAAACGTTCTGGAGCCCCTTGGAATTGTAACAACTCCGTAACCAATTCACAAGCAGAGCTTGCTCCACTTTCAATAAAAGTCAAAACCGCATTTTCAGGGAAGTCATCATCTCGACGGTGATGGTCTACGATAATAACTTCATTAAATTGATTATAAAAATCCTGAGATAGGGTTAAATTGATTTTTGAATGGTCAACCATAATTAACAACGAGTGTTGATTAACTAGTTCTTCAGCTTCTGAGAGTGTAATAAGTGGTGACTGCCCATCTTCTTTCAAACGTTCGACCGCACGCTCAATATCCGCATTCATAGCCATATCATCATAAACAGCATAGCTCTTTCTAACAATCTGACTAGCAAAATGGGCCATACCAACAGTAGCCCCTAAGGCGTCCATATCAAGATTCTTGTGACCAACAACAAATACTTTTTCGACTGTTTTTAACTTATCTGAGATTGCAGTCATCATAGCCCTTGTTCTTGTACGAGAACGCTTAACCGTTGAGACAGAGCCTCCTCCAAAATAAAGAAGTTCCTTGTGATCATCATTTTCCTTAACAACAGCTTGATCCCCACCTCGAACAAGTGCAATATTAAGGTTCTGCAAGGCAACTTGCCCGATTTGATCATGCTTAAGCGTCCCAAAGGATATGCCCATACTCAAAGTCAGTGGTAAACCACGTTCTTGAGCCTGTTGACGGAAGTCATCCAAGACAGAAAACTTTTGATCCATGAATTCTGTCAAAACACTGTAATTGGTAAAGAAGTAAAAGCGATCCCCTTCAATACGTCGATAATGAATATGCTTAGCCTTAGCAAACTCAGAAATAAATCCTGCTACAAATGTATTGATTTTTGAAACATCCGCATCTGGCAAACTTCCTGTCACATCGTCGTAGTTATCAACTGAAATAATCCCAATAACAGGTCGAGTCATATTTGGATCAACATTTTCATCTTGATCATAAACATTGTCAATAAAATATGTCAGCTTATTGTCAAAATCTACAAAAGCAGCATATTTATTGTCACCAACAGTTATCACATTTGAAGGTGATCCCTTTCGTTTCTGGGAGATAAAATCTGCAATCAACTGCTTATTGAAGTTCCCATATTCATCTGAAAGTACTAACTTGGCATAGGGGTTGAACCATTCAATATGATCATTTTCGTCAAAAGTAATAACTCCGACAGGCATCTTTCCAAGAAGGATCTTCAAAGAATCTTCCACATCCTGATTCAGTTCATCTAATTGCTCTATTTCCAAAGACTCATATGTTGTCTTTTGGTAATGCAATAGTGCAACAACTACTACCATAATGATAAAAAGCGCAAAAATGAGTGCAGACTCCGATTGTAGTACGCGAACAAAAATGGTAGCAATTCCAAAAAGAATTAGTCCTATCATTACCAGGTGAATAGTTGCAAAGTGAAATCTTTTCATATAAAACCTCTTAATCTAACAATTATAACATAAAAAAGCCTTAATTAAAAGGCTTTTACAAGTGTTACGACTGTTAATCCACTTTACGTCGAGCTTTATTATTGCCTTCAAGATAAACCATCAAAATAGAGATATCTGCTGGATTAACCCCTGAAATACGGCTTGCTTGACCAATGGTTTCAGGATTTATTTTCTTAAATTTTTGACGAGCCTCAGTTGCAATAGAATCAATAGCATCCCAATCAATATTTTTCGGAATCTTTTTTTCTTCCATTCGCTTCATCTTAGCTACTTGATCCAAAGCTTTATTGATATAACCTTCGTACTTGATTTCAGTTTCAAGTAACTCTATAACCTTAGCATCCAAATCTTCTGCAGCTGGACCGACAAACTGAGTAGCTGTAGCGTAATCAATCTCAGGTCGACGCATAAACTCTTTGGCTGTCATGGCATCCGTCAAAGGCTTAAATCCTAGAGCTTGAATTTTTTCATTTGTTTCTTTGATAGGCTTTAATTTTTCTTTTGACAGACGTGTCAACTCACTGTCAAACTGATTTTTCTTAATTTCAAAGATATTCCAACGTTCATCATCAACCAAGCCAACTTCTCGACCAATAGGTGTCAAGCGCATGTCAGCATTATCATGACGTAATATAAGACGATACTCTGCGCGTGAAGTCAATAAACGATATGGTTCCAGGGTTCCTTTCGTGACAAGATCGTCAATCATTACACCAATATAGGCATCACTACGTTTGAGAATAAGCTCTGGTTTACCTTGAACTTTAAGAGCTGCATTAATACCAGCAACTAGACCTTGACCTGCTGCCTCCTCGTATCCAGAAGTTCCATTGGTCTGTCCTGCTGTAAAGAGACCTGAAATTAACTTCGTTTCAAGTGTTGCACGTAATTGATGTGGAAGGACAATATCATACTCAATCGCATAGCCAGTCCTCATCATCTCTGCCTTTTCCAGACCTTTGATTGAGTGAATCAACTCTTTTTGAACATCTTCAGGTAAGCTTGTTGATAGACCTTGTACATAGACTTCTTCAGTCTCTCTTCCTTCAGGTTCAAGGAAAAGCTGATGACGATTCTTATCTGCAAAGCGGACAATTTTATCTTCGATTGATGGACAGTAACGAGGACCTACTCCCTTGACAATACCTGAGAACATCGGTGCACGGTGTAAATTGTTATTGATAATATCGTGGCTCTCTTGATTCGTATAAGTTAGCCAACAAGGAATTTGATCCTGAAGATAGTCTTCATCCTTCGACAAGAATGAAAAATGATTCGGCTTTTCGTCACCTGGTTGAATCTCCGTCTCTTCGTAATTAATTGATGATGCCTTGACACGAGGAGGAGTACCTGTTTTAAATCGGCCAATTTCAAGCCCAAGCTCCTTCAAATTATCAGCCAAAGTAACCGATGCAAGACTATTATTTGGTCCAGAAGAATATTTGAGCTCACCTAGGATAATTTCACCACGTAAAGCCGTTCCTGTTGTTACAACAACAGCTTTAGCTCCATATTTTTGATTTGTGGCTGTTCTTACACCGACTACCTTGCCATCTTCAACAAGTATTTCATCAACCATTGATTGACGTAGAGTCAAGTTTTCCTGACGCTCAACTGTATGTTTCATTGTCATGGCATACAAGGCTTTGTCTGCTTGAGCACGCAAAGCTCGAACTGCGGGTCCTTTACCAGTATTCAACATTTTCATTTGAATGTAGGTTTTGTCGATGTTTTTACCCATCTCTCCACCAAGAGCATCAATTTCACGAACAACAATCCCCTTGGCCGATCCACCGATAGAAGGGTTACACGGCATAAAAGCCAGCATCTCTAGGTTAATGGTCGCTAATAAAACCTTACATCCCATACGGGCTGCAGCCAAGCTAGCTTCCACACCGGCGTGACCAGCACCAACAACAATTACATCAAAATTTTCATCAAACTCGTAAGACATTTTTTAGATTTATGCAGTGATTTACAATCAACTGCCCTATCCTTTCTTTGTTTTTTTCCTACAAAAATAGCCAAAACTCCAGAAAACTGTACGCAAAAACGCACAATTCTCATGAGCTTTGACCATCATGACTATTGTTAAAGTTATTTTATCAAATCAAATCGTTTTGTCAATGCAAATCACTGTTTGATCAAGGTCTGCACACTGACGATAATCATCTGTATTCCTATCGAGAATAGTAAAAGTCCCATCATTTTCGTTATAATTTTCATCAAATTTTTTCCAAAGAAGCCTGCAATTTGTTTTGCACTTCTTAGTAGGAGATAAGTGATTACACATAGTATAGCAAAAGCAACTACGGTTATTAGTTGATTCCGCAAACCTCCATTAGCCAAGCTTAAGGCAGTTGTAATTGTTCCTGGTCCTGCAAAAAGCGGCATTGCAAGAGGAGAAATAGCAATAGACATTGGATCTGAGTTTACTGCTTGCTGCTCCATTCCTTTATAGCTAGGTGAATGATTACCATTAATCATATGATAACCGATAACGGCCACTAATATTCCACCAGCAATTCTGAAAGAAACAATTGTAATTCCAAATACTTTAAAAATGAAATCTCCTGAAAAGATAAAAACAGTTACAATAACAAAGGCAATCAAAAGACTCCTAAAAGCAATTTTTCGTGAAATTTTTTGACTATCATCTGCTACTAAAGCCATGTAAGCAGGAAGATTTGAAATTGGATTCATTATAGCGAAAAATGCCATAAATGCATAAAACAATTGGGAACTCATCGTTATTACTTACCTCCAGTTAGATATACTGACAAACTTTTCCGTCTTTATACGCTTGGTCAATAATACCGCCGCCCAAACATTCCTGACCATCATAGAAAACAACAGCTTGACCAGGTGTAATAGCACGCTGAGGTTCAGCAAAAATAACCTCTGCTTTATCACCCTTAACCTTTACAGTAACTTTACTATCAGGTTGACGATAACGGAATTTTGCTGTGCATTCCATTTCAAATTCTTCTGGCATTTCTCGAGTAAAGTGAATCATTGAAGCGTCAAGTGAAGTTGACATCAACGACTCATGGTGGAAACCTTGACCCACGTAAAGAATATTTTTAGAAAGATCTTTCCCTACTACAAACCAAGGAGCATTATCTCCACCTTTTTGACCACCAATACCCATACCACCACGTTGACCAATGGTGTAATACATGAGTCCGTTATGTTCCCCCATATCACGACCATCGACAGTCATCATACGACCTTTTTGAGCTGGCAAGTACTGACTAAGAAACTCTTTAAAGTTCTTTTCACCAATAAAACAAATTCCTGTTGAATCCTTTTTCTTGGCTGTTGCAAGACCAGCACGTTCAGCAATTTCACGAACTTCTGGCTTTTGCAGATGCCCTAAAGGAAACATCGTTTTCTGCAACTGCTCTTGCGAAAGTTGACTAAGGAAGTAGGTTTGATCTTTATTGTTATCTGCACCACGCAACATATGGACAATACCATCTTCATCGCGAACAACTTGAGCATAGTGCCCTGTAGCCACATAGTCCGCTCCCAATGTCATAGCATAGTCGAGGAAAGCCTTGAACTTGATTTCCTTATTACACATAACGTCTGGATTAGGGGTGCGACCTGCACGGTACTCTGCTAAGAAATACTCAAATACACGGTCCCAGTACTCTTTTTCAAAATTTACAGAGTAATACGGGATACCAATCTGATCAGCTACTGCTGCCACATCTTTATAATCTTCGGTAGCTGTACATACACCGAATTCATCTGTGTCATCCCAATTTTTCATGAAGACACCAATTACATCATAGCCTTGCTCTTTTAAAAGTAGAGCTGTTACTGATGAATCAACGCCACCACTCATACCGACAACAACACGTGTTTTTGAATTATCAGTCATTGATAACTCCTCCCATCAAATAAAATTTAACATAGACTTGAAGGGTCTAGTTATTCAAATATCGATTTGAAGGTCGATTTTGAAGCGTAAAAGCACGCAAGCTTAATTATATCATGATTAAAGAATAATGCAAAAAGGTTACACTAGGCAACCTTTTTTATATTTATTTTAGTGTAAACCCACTGTAAAGATATTAATCCCCAGACTATTATTGGAATCAATACAGCTATAACTAACCATCCCGGTTCTTGGTAACTTAACACCAGTTTATTCTGCCCTTTTTGTGATGAAACTATTGGTGTACCAATTGTTGACAATTTATAATCAGCCTTGTTCAGTTCTTGGCCATTTAGTGTCAAGATGGAGTCTCTATAGACAACTATTGGTAAGTTTAGCTCCTCTCCTTCAGCAGCTTGCCAAGTTAATACAAGATAACCATTTTCGAGCCACTTTTCTGCACTCTGATTCTTAACGACATTTTTATAATAAAGATCGTAAGTATTCTGCTTACCTATTGTCCCATAAATTGGTACATAATCTGGTGTCGGTTTAACAACTAAATTTAAAAACTGTGACAAATCACTGTCATCCATAATAAGACTTACCGTCTGGTAATCACCCTCAACATAAGTATGTTTGACCACGGAAATGAGTTCACCATCCTGTGCCGCAGTTTTTACACGATCGGTAGTATCCATCATATTCTGAATAAGACCAATACCCGCAAAGGCAAAGAGTAAAACAGCAATACTTCTTCGCCAGTTAACAAATCGTGTGACAGTTAATCCTGTAATGGCTAAAAGCAAAATGGTTGCAGGAACAAAGAATCGAAATGGAAATTGAATCAATTCAGCAAAGGTATTTCCATTTTCCACTAGATACTGCCACGGAAAAAGACCTGTTGATAAGAAAAAGAAGATAAAATAGATAAAATGCAATATTTTTTTCCATTTGGCCAATTTCTTCCAATTCAAAATAGCGTAAACAAACTGTAAAACGAGTAATACCATTAAGGAAATTGGGGTATATAGCCAGTATCTTGCTGTTCCATCAATTCCATTCTTACCTATTTCCCTATTTATAAATGGATCTAAAAGATGATTCGTACCTCTCAAATATAGGAGTACTAACCAGACATTGACAGTCAATAAGAGGAAAAGAATGACTGCTATAACGACTTGCACGAAGGTTTCCTTTTTCTTTGCGACAGGAGACTTTACAAAAGTGTAAAGATAAAAAGGAAGATACATCATCACTAGCATCAAAGCACTAAGTACGTGAACCTGAAAAATCAATGCCATAGATAAGGCAAGTCTAATTGGTTCTACTTTTTGATAAAAGACATAGTGAATTGCTGGAATAAAACAAAAAGGTAGTAAAGCTGCTCCCCAACTAGAGAACCCCTGACGCATCGTCCAGTATTGAATAGAGAATGTTGTCGCATAGAGTAAACCTAGTGACAAGGCAATTGTTGTCTTAACTTTACACTGCTTGAGCAAAGCATACATTGAGGACTCAGACAGTATATGTAGTAATACCCTTGACACAATCTGATAACGAAACCAAGTGCCACTTATTAAAACAAGCCCTCCTTGTAAATAGGCAAAAAAAGGACCGTAAAGAGCATTGACAATGCGGCCTGACTGTTGGAATCCATATAAAGATAAAAAGTAAGAAAGGTTACCATTTTTTAGTTGCATAGCAGCTTCATAGAATCTGTTATAGTGAAAGATGGAATCTGAACCTAAAATGACTTTTCTTGTAAATAGTTGTGGTGTAACCAATAACACAGCAAAAGCTATAATAATAAGAGAAACCCACAACTTTTCTCTTGATTTAAAAATTTGTTTCATTGCTATACCTTTCATTCCTATTATAACAAAAAGGCCATACCCTACCTAATAATAACAAAAAGCTCTATAAAACATATTACCCACATCCAAATTAAAAAGCTGAGAGTATGCTCCCAACTTCTATTAATATTAGTAATTCCAAGCTGACAAACCTTGTGCGTTATAGGCATTCAAGGCTGATTGAATTTGATCCTCAACCGTTGCAGTAGAGCCCCATCCAGGCATTGTCTGAAAAAGACCTGATGCACCTGAACCATTTGCTGCAGTATGGTCACCATTTGACTCACGCGCAATAATTGACTCCCAAGTTGACTGAGGAACACCAGTAGCAGCTGCCATCTGTGCCGCTGCATAAGAACCAACTTCTCCTGCAGTGTTACCATTTGAGAGAACAACTGCCCCACTACCACTTGCAGCAACCGAAGGAGCTGTTCCGGTATTTTGAGTCGACGTAGTATCAGTACTCGTTGTAGCAGTGCTTGTAGTAGCAGTATCTGACTGAGACTTTTCAGCTGCTTCTACCGCTTCTCCTGTTGTTTCTGACTGAGGCTTACTTTCTTCAACCTTTTCTTTATTAGCCTTATTATCTTTACTTGAGCTAATTTCTGTTGATTTTACTAAATCTGCTGTCGATTCTGATGTTTTTGATGCTGTTGAAGGCGCTGGAGTAACAGAATCTGAAAATGCATTAACCAACCCTTTATTAATTAGTGTAGACAGTGATACTGCCAAAATGACAATAAAACTTGTTACAATTGCTACTGGTACCGCCAATGATTTCTTCGCTGCAAATTTGATACGGCGTCCCTTATAACTTTTTTTAAACATAAATCCCTCCTAGTTAATTCTAGTTACATTCATCATAACCTAGTAATATTACTGCCGATTATTTGTATTATGTCTAATGTTACAATGATTTATCATTTTAATAAAAAAATGCCAAAAATCTGGCATTTTCCCCTTATTTGTATGAGGTTTTACTAGTTTTCCTCATAAGTCAGTAATAATGATTTAGTACCAACCATTAGCATTCCAGAAAGCAAGAGCTGCAGTCCATGAACCATAACGGCTTGCTACATAATTATCTGCTACTTTCTCTTGATTTTCAGGAGACAAGTCTCCATTCAAATATGATGATGCTAATTGGTAACGTCCATAATATTGCCCATTTTGAGCTGTATAGCTACCGCTTGACTCACGTTGTGCAATTTCTTCTTTGGCAGCTGCCTCTGAAGAAGAAAGATTTGTATTGGTTGCTTGAGTATCTTCACTTTGTGTAGACTCTGTTGATTGTGTTGATTCAGCAGTTGCTTCTGTTGCTTCTGTTGTAACTGAAGGTTCTGTAGTTTCTTCAGTAGTTTCATTAATTGTTAAGTTTTGACCAATAGAAATCTTATTGGCATCTTGAATACCGTTTTTTGAAACGATTTCATCTACAGTCGTACCATTCTTCTTAGCAATAGCTGAAAGGGTATCGCCTTTTTGAACTGTGTAAGTTTCTGCATTAGCTAAGGCTGTTGCTCCAAGTGTTGCTACTGTAACAAGTCCAAAAAGACCTAATTTTTTAGTGTTAGATGTATTCTTTTTTTGCATGATGATGCTCCTTTATCTATTTATAGTCCAATTCATATTAGTCAAAGATATTAAGTTATTTTTTTGTTTATGACTAATAGGTAAATCAACGGGCTTATTCTATATAGGGATTTTTCAATCCAGATTAAGCTGAAGAACTATAACCATGTATCTATGATACCTTGGAAATATAACATCCCCTTGTTAGGGATATTAAAAATATTACAAGTAGGTTGGGATTAGACGAAAAAAGAACACCTACGTGGGCGTCCATCTAAAACTTCTAGGTCTTAAGACCTAGTTTTTATTTATCTCAACAAATTAACTCTTAAGATAAAAAAGCATTAATCCTAAAGCTAAAATAGCAATAATTGATAAGGTATCTCGACCATTCCATGAAAGTCGACGATATTTTGTACGTCCTTCACCACCTTGATAGCCTCGTGCTTCCATAGCAATCGCCAGAGCATCTGCTCGTTTAAAGCTTGATGCAAACAAAGGTATTAAAATAGGTATTATTGAGCGTACCTTTTGAATAATATTTCCTTCACCAAAGTCAACACCACGCGCCTTTTGAGCATTCATAATACGAGTTGTATCATCCATCAAAGTTGGTACAAAACGTAGACTCAAAGATAGCATTAAACCAATTTCATGTGCTGGCACTTTGAAAACAGTAAGAGGTTTCAAAAGTGATTCAACTGCATCAGATAAACTTAAAGGTGTTGTCGTTAGAGTAAGTAGGGTGGAAAAACTAATAATGAGGATAAATCTAAGGAATATCATCCAACCTTGATTTAAACCGACTTCTGTAATCTTAAAAAAGCCGATAGACCAAAGTACACTCCCTTTTGTATTGAAGAAAACTTGAAATAGGGTAGAAAATAAAATAATCCAAATCATCGGTTTAATTCCACCTAAAAAGAAACCAAGTTTTATTTTAGACAAGAAAACCAAGAAAAATGTAAATAAAGTTATTACAGCATAAGTTAAGGGATTATTAGCCCAAAAGATAATAACAATATAAATCAGCATGGCTAATAATTTACTTCTAGGGTCTAATCGGTGTATAAAAGAGTCCCCAACAATATAACGTCCAATAATTAACTTATCCATGCGACACCACCTCTACGAATTCCTCGATTGTAATAGGGAGAGTTTCAAATCGATAACCTTTTTCTTGTAGCTGTAGTGCAAACTCTGTAATTTTAGGAACACCTAATTGCTTTTCTTTAAGAAAAGTAACCTTTTGAAAAACATCTTTAGGAGCTCCCGAAAATACCAGTTGCCCTTTTTCCATAACATTCACAGCTGTCGCATAATCGGCAACATCATCCATCAAGTGAGTGACTAAAACAATCGTCATTCCAGAAAGATGTAACTCCTTAAAGAGAGACATCAATTCCTTCCGTCCCTGTGGGTCTAGACCGGCAGTCGGTTCATCCAGCACTAGAATATCTGGTTGCATAGCTAGAATCCCTGCAATGGCAACGCGTCGCATTTGCCCTCCTGATAAATCAAAAGGATTCTGTCCATGAAATTCTTCCGGGAGTCCAACTAATTTTAGACTTTCAATAGCACGTTGTTCTGCTTTTTCCTTAGAAACTCCGAAATTTTGAGGTCCAAAGGCAACATCTTCTAAAACAGTCTCTGCAAATAACTGACTTTCTGGAAATTGAAAAACTAAACCTACTTTCTTACGAATTGGTTTTATGTCCTTGTTCTTTGATTGACTGGTTATGATAGTATCATCAACTTGAACCTGGCCACTAGTTGGTATATAGAGGCCATTCAAGAGCTGCATAATAGTAGATTTACCACTTCCTGTATGTCCAATAAAGGCTGTATATGAACCATCTTTTATCGTCGTTGTCAATTCAAAAAGGGCACGCCCCTCAAAAGGAGTACCCTCTTGATAGATATAACTTACATTTTCGAGAGAGATTCCCATAATTGTTCTACCAATTCCTTTTCTGTCAGATAGTCTTCACACTCTATCAGACCTTTATTTCTTAGCTTTTGAGTTAATAATGCACTAAAAGGGATATCCAAACCTAAGTCAACCAACTCTGTGCCTCTACTAAATAGTTCACGAGGACTTGAAACAGACTCCACTTTACCTTTTTTCAAAACCAAAACACGGTCACTCAAAGCGACCTCATCGAGATCATGAGTAATTGATAAAACAGTCATTCCGTATTCTTTACGAATAGCTTTAATAGATTGAATCAATTCCTGGCGACCTTCTGGGTCCAGCATACTAGTTGCCTCATCCAAAATCAAAATAGAGGGTCTCATAGCTACAATACCTGCGATAGCCACACGTTGTTTCTGACCTCCAGATAATCTAGCTGGCTCTCTATCCTTAAATTCTGACATTCCTACAAATTCCAGAGCCTCTTGAACTCTTGAAGCCATTTCTTCATAGGGAACACCTTTATTTTCAAGACCAAAAGCAACATCGTCTTCAACAGTTGCCCCAACAAATTGATTATCTGGATTTTGAAAGACCATGCCAATCTTATCACGAATATCCCAGACATTCTCTTCTGTTAATCCTTGACCATCAACGATAATCTGCCCAGACTCTGCCACTAATAGTCCGTCAATAAGACGTGCTGTCGTGGATTTTCCAGAACCATTATGCCCTACAATGGATAGCCACTCCCCACGTTTCACGTGAAACGATACATCATCAAGAATATAGGATGGTTGATCTTGATGATATTTAAACTTTAAATTTTTTATTTCAATCATTTGTTTATCGTACTACTTGAAAGTATCCTTAAATAAGAAACCTGCACCTTTGAAATAATCATAGCCTGAGTAAATTGTAAAGAACAAAGCGATATAAAGCATAATTGTTCCAATAAAATGCAAATGACACAATAATAGAATGATAGATAACATCTGAGTCACTGTCTTAATCTTACCAGGCATAGCTGCAGCGAGAACTGTACCACCGTTTTCCACTAATAAAAGACGAAGACCTGTGACTGCAAGCTCACGACAGATAATAACTGAAACTACCCAGGATGGCGCTTGATTAATACCTACTAGCATAATAAAAGCTGACATTACCAACATTTTATCCGCTAATGGATCTGCAAATTTCCCGAAATTAGTAACAACATGCCATTTTCGTGCCAAATAGCCATCCAAATAATCTGTAATACTGGCAATAGCAAAGACAACCGCCGCAGCAATATGCATGATATTACTTGACGCAAATGATGTCATCAATAAAAAGATAGGAATCAAAATAATTCTAGCAAGTGTCAATAAGTTAGGTAAATTTTCTTTTTTAAACATTTCTTCTCGATTCTATTGGATTCTTAATGTTAGGTAGCTAGGTGTATTTTTATCTAATTGCGATAAATCAAGTGACTCCCCATTTACCTTTAGAGTTACTTTTGAAGATTGAGCAATAATAATTTGAGTTGGTTTCGTTTTATCAGAAAAATCTAAAGAGTATTTTGAATTTTTCGTTTTTGAAAGGAGGTAACTCTCTGAAGTCTCTGAATTATCTACTGAAAACCAGGTGTCATCATTATTTTCTGATAACTCTACATCTAAAACTACTGAAGAATTTACATTGGAGAAATCAACCATTAGCTGATTTCCTTGAGTTGTCGTTGTTACATTTGCCCCCGAAACGGTAACCTCAGAAATGCTTCGTGACGATTTAGCCTTACTAGCCGTTGATAGATGATTAACTGTAGAGATAGTATTCGGTTTTATCACCTGAGGTTGATTAGAAAGATGTCTAATAATAATATAACCTACTGAACAAATGATAAGTAACGAAACCGCACTAAGAATTAGTAAAGGTAGATAGTTAGACTTTCTTTTTTCTTCACGTTTATGCTTTAAAAAGCGTGACATAGGAGCTTTGGTAGCTAAGCTTTCTTCCTTACGTTCAACTGTTTTCTTTTCTTTTTTTAGTTTTTGCTCGTTCTGCCTCTGCTCCTCAAACAGACGCTTTCCATCTAAACCAACTGAAGTGGCATACTTTTCAAGCGCTTCTTGCTGAATGTCCTCTGGCAAAGCTTTAAGTTGATCCATTTCCATAGCCAGAAGAAACTGAGCTTCGACTCCAGAAATTTTTTCTACATCATATAAACTTAATTCTTTCTTTATACGTGCTGCACGTAATTGCTCACCTAGAGAGTGTAACTTCATTTTTCCCCTTTCTAATATTCTTCTTTGTTTTCGTGTCTCTATTATAGCAAATAATCACTTATTTAGGGAAGACAACAAAATCGGTAATCTCTATATTTGAGAGATAGTGATTCAAAAAATCCTTCAAATCCTTGGAAGTAATGCTCATCAGTTCCTGACCAAAATCAAAGTATGTTTTATCATTCTCAAAATAAGCTAAATACTGACTTCCTAAATTCTGGATATTGTCTAGACTACGTAAAAATTCACCATACAAAGCTTTCTTTTGCAAATCCAATGCCTCATCCGTCAACAGTCTTTTTTTATCTGCCGACGTCATCACTTGACGAATTAAACTTGACATACGAATAGGTTCTGCAGTGTCCATAGTCATAATGACAAATGAATATCGATTAGATACCTCGTATTCAATTGACACAGACTCATCTATTTTTCCTTCAGCATACCAATTTTGATAATAAGGAGACGTCCAGCCAAACAGTAAATTAAACAATAACTGTACCAGTATGTTTTCTCTCATACGATTATCAGTAAAAGGAACACTCTTAAAACCAATGGCTAGCTTTGAGATGAAAATATCCATTTGAAGACTATCTAATTTTTGGATATCTGACTCAATGGAGTTCTTTTCTTTTTCAACTATTCTCTCAGGTAGTGTAAACCCGCTTTGTTTTTCATTGACAAAAGTGTAAATATCTTCAACATCAAAATCACCTACCAAAACGAGATGACAGTTTGCTGGTTTGTAAAAGCAGTCAAAATTATCTTTCAAATCCTTTACAGTAATTTTTTCAATGCTATCAACACTTCCAGCAATGTCTTGTCCTAATATAGTATTGGGATACAAACTTTGTAAACAACCCAGATATACTCTATAATCAGGATCATCCTGATACATATTTATTTCTTGTTCAATAATTCTTTTTTCATGGTTGACAGTATCTTCGGAACTTGTAAACTTTGATGTAAACTTTAATAAAAGTTCTAAAGACTCCTCAAAGTGGTCAAGGGTAGAGAAATAATATGTTGTCTTATCCAAGGTTGTAAAAGCATTGACATCAGCTCCAAGCTTGACAAAATCCAATGTCACATCCCTTCCCTGCTCATCCTCAAATAGCTTGTGTTCCAGAAAATGAGCAATACCTGCAGGGTAAGATTGTAACTCACCATCAATATAAAAGTGATTATCTAGCGCCCCAAAATTCGTTGACAGAAAGGCGGCTTTTTCTAAAAATCCTTTTTTCTTAATAATTGATAAAGACATACCATTATCTAAAATTGCTGAATAAACTTCTTCATCAATTTTTTGATAATAACGTTTCTTCAAAGCAGCCATTCTAAGACACTCCTTCTAAAAAGAACAAACTCTGTAGCTTAACTTGACGCGCTACACGGCAAACATCTTTTTTAGTAACCTTCTCAATCTCATCTAACCAATTCTCTAATGAAAGACTTTTATCGCCAAAAATCACCTTATTAAAACGTTGTTCCACCAATGTTAAGGCATGATCTTCAGAGAGTAGGGCATTCATTCGTATGATTTTTTTGGTTTGATTCAGGAGAGAACTTGAAAAACGTCCTAATTTAATGTAATTCAATTCTCTACTAATTCCTCGCATAGCCTGATTTCTATTAGATTTTTCAATTCCAGCGTAAACTTCTAGTAAACCTGTAAAGACATCAAATTGACTACTAATTGAATAAGCCAATCCTTCCTTTTCTCGAAGCGTTGTAAATAAAGCAGAGTGGGCAAATTCACCAAACATGGCATTGAATACAATTAAAGCAAAGTAATCTTTATCTCCATATTGACATGAAAATTGGTACCCTAATTGTAGAATAGATTGACTACTCTGTCTAGGTTCTATCTTTTCTTTCACCACATTGACATAAGGTTGACTATAGCTAAACTGTAAATCAACTTGACGTCCCTCCAAAGGAAAACGATGTAAACCTTGGAGTACTTGATAATCATCAAATTCTCCAACCATAAAGATATCAATGCGATCTCTTGTCAACATACTTTGAAATTCTTGATAAGCTGTAAACGAAGTCTCGGCTTCAACAAGTTCTACTTGACCATATTTGGGAACTTTCAAGCCCTCATTTACAAAATAAAGCTCTCTTCCCTTAACTTCACTGTAATAGTAATTATTCTCTGTGTCAACATCAAGGTAAGTCTTTAAATTTTGTTTCTCTATATCAAATACTTTATTTTGGTATTGAGCTACTCTTGACAGCGGCTTGTAAAGACACTCTTTCAAAAATCCTAGAACTTCCCAAAATAATCCATTATTCGTAGGGATAAAGGCATCTTTCAGGTATGTCAACTCTATGTCAACACTATGTGTCAACCCTTTAGTTAACACTCTAGTTGACAACTGTGTTCCATAAAGAGAAGCTAATCTCTCTTTAAAAGACTGTACTGTTGGATACGTCTGATTGGCTGTAGCCAACATTTGTGAAACCAGAGCTCGTTTAGCAATTGTTTGTTTATTCAAAGAACCTGTCATTCGAAAAACAATACGATTAGTTTTATATTTTTGTGTTGGAATGAAGTGTACATAGACACCATCAGCAATTTTCATTGATAACCTCTAAAAAGTTTATGCTTCCAATTATACCATTTTTATGCTATCTTATCTCAAGAGAAAGTTGAGGTACTATGGAATATAAATTATTTGATGAATACATCACACTGCAGGCACTTTTAAAAGAATTAAGTATCATTCATAGTGGCGGAGCTATTAAAGGTTTTTTAGCTAACAATACCGTTTTATTCAATGGTGAAGATGAAAAACGTCGTGGAAAAAAACTTCGTTATGGAGATGTTATTACCATTCCGTCTGAGAAACTTGAAATAACGATTGTAGCTCCTACAACAAATGAAATTGAAGAGCATCAAAAAGAAGTCGCTGAAAAAGCACGTGTTGCTGCCATTGTTAAAAAAATGAATCAGGATAATAAAAAGAAACAAAAGGCACATCCGTCAAAAGAAGGCAATAAAACTAAACGAAAACCCGTTCGTTTCCCAGGAACCTAACTATGTGGCTCGAAAATATTGATATTCAACACTTTAGAAATTATACTGAAGCCTCTGTGAGCTTCTCACCTCATCTCAATATTTTTCTTGGTCGCAATGCTCAAGGAAAAACAAATATTCTTGAGGCCATCTATTTTCTAGCATTGACACGTAGTCATCGGACCCGTTCAGATAAGGAACTGATTCAATTTCAGCAAAATACTCTCAAACTGAACGGCATCGTGCATCGTCATAGTGGAAAGCTACCTCTGGAAATCAGTTTATCTAATAAAGGCCGCATAACAAAGGTCAACCACCTCAAACAAGCTAAATTATCCGATTATATCGGTCACATGACAGTGGTACTCTTTGCTCCTGAGGATTTACAACTTGTAAAGGGATCTCCAAGCCTAAGACGTAAATTTATAGATATTGATTTAGGACAGATTAAGCCTGTTTACCTTTCAGACCTATCAAGTTATAATCATGTACTCAAGCAACGTAATGCCTATCTCAAATCTACTGACAATGTAGACATTAATTTTCTCTCAGTGTTAGATGAACAGCTTTCCGATTTTGGAGCACGCGTTATCGAACATAGACTAAAATTTATCAAGCAATTAGAGGAAGAGGCAGATAGACATCATAGTAATCTCTCAAATCAGATAGAGCGCCTTAAAATCTCCTACGAATCTAATATCCCATTCGGGAATAACAAAGTTATTCGTGAATCATTTTTAACCACGTTAAAGCAAAATCACAAAAGGGATATCTTCAAAAAGAACACTGGTGTTGGTCCACATAGGGATGATTTGACATTTTACATTAATGACATGAACGCATCTTTCGGTAGTCAGGGGCAACAACGTAGTCTCATTCTTTCTTTAAAAATGGCTGAGATTGCTCTGATAAAAAAAGTAACAGGTGAATTTCCAATTCTTCTCCTCGATGATGTCATGAGTGAGCTTGACAATCACCGTCAACTCAAACTGTTAGAAAGTATTGACGAAGAGGTTCAAACCTTCATGACGACAACTTCACTTGATCATCTGAGTAACCTACCACCCGATTTAAAGACCTTCTTAGTCAAGAAGGGTATTATTTGTGAAAAACAAGTCGATTAAGCGACTTGTTTTTCTGTTTTCTGTGCTTTACATATATGACAGGTGATGTTAAAAAGAGTGTAAACAAAAACTCACCCAAACCCTTTGTTAACTTTTTTCTGTAAACATGTTGTAAACCTTCTGTAAAAACCAATGTAAAGAAAAAGTACTTACCTGAAGTAAGTACTTTTATATTTTTTAATGAGCTGAGTAGTTAGGTGCCTCGTTTGTAATTTGAACATCGTGAGGGTGACTTTCAATAAGTCCTGCACCTGACATTTCAACAAACTGAGCTTTGTCATGTAAAGACTGGATATCTTCTGCACCTGTATAACCCATACCTGCACGAATACCGCCAATCAATTGGAATACGATATCAGCAGCAGAACCTTTATAAGCTACACGGCCTTCAATTCCTTCTGGAACAAGTTTATTCGCTTCATTAACTGCACCTTGGAAGTAACGATCGCTTGATCCCTTCTTCATCGCTGCAATTGATCCCATACCACGGTAAGATTTGTATTTACGACCTTGGAAAATCTCAGTTTCACCTGGTGCTTCATCAGTACCAGCAAACATAGAACCAAGCATTACAGCATTACCACCTGCTGCAAGAGCTTTTACAATATCACCTGAGTATTTGATACCGCCATCAGCAATGATTGTTTTTCCGTATTCACGCGCAACACTAGCTGCATCGTAAATAGCAGTGACTTGAGGAACACCTACACCCGCAACCACACGTGTTGTACAAATAGAACCTGGTCCGATACCTACTTTAACAACATCGACACCTGCTTCATAAAGTGCACGCGCACCTTCAGCTGTTGCGATATTTCCTGCAATCAAAGTACGGTCTGGGAAGTGGGCACGAATTTCAGCAATTTTACGAAGAACACCTGCTGAATGACCATGTGCAGTATCAATGACAATAGCATCTGCGCCTGCTTCAAAGAGAGCTTCTGCACGTTCAAAGGTATCAGAAGTAACACCTACAGCACCTGCCACCAAAAGACGACCGAACTCATCCTTAGCTGCATTAGGAAACTCGATAACTTTTTCGATATCCTTAATAGTAATAAGTCCTGACAAACGACCTTCTTCATCAACTAGAGGTAGCTTTTCAATACGATGCTCATGAAGAATACTTTCAGCCGTTTCAAGATCTGTTTCAACTGGAGCAGTGACCAATTTCTCAGAAGTCATGTGTTCTGAAATTGGAGTATCGTAATTAGAGATAAAACGCATATCACGGTTTGTGATAATACCAACCAATTTACGATTTTCAAGTGTCTCAACAATCGGAACCCCTGAGATACGGTAACGTTGCATCAACTCTTCAGCTTCAGCAACTTTATTTTCAGGCGTTAGGAAGAATGGATCAATGATGACACCATTTTCAGAGCGCTTTACTTTTCGAACTTCTTCAGCTTGTTCCGCAATAGACATGTTTTTGTGAATGACACCCAAACCACCTGCACGAGCAATTGAGATAGCCATCTTACTATCTGTGACCGTATCCATGGCTGCAGTGATAATTGGGATATTTAATGTCAAATTTTTAGCCAAATTCGTCTTCAAGTTGACGTTGTTTGGTAGAACATGACTTTCCGCAGGAATAAGCAATACGTCATCAAAAGTGTAACCTTTTTTCAAGAATTTAGTGTCCCAATTTGACATTATAATCGTCCTCTTTTCTCAAAGTTTTGAGGTACAAAAACCCCAGCCTATTTTTTAATTGTTAATATCATATCATGCTAAAATGATTTGTCAACAGATTTCGCATAAGATTCTAAGAAAACCTTTTTCCAAATAAAAATAGGGCTCCAGATTATCTTGAGTCCCTACTTTTTATTTCTTAGAAATACTTAATTCCCATCGCTTCTTTTACTTCCGCCAATGTTTGTCCAGCAACTTCACGCGCTGCTTGACTACCTTTTTCAAGCATACGGAAAACTTCTCCCATATCCTTGGCATATTCTAAACGACGTTCACGAATTGGAGCTAACTCACGTTCTAAGATTTCTAGAAGATAACGTTTTGTCTTCACATCTCCTAAACCACCTCGTTGATAATGTTCCTTCATTTCAGCAATTGTAGTAGCATCCTCTTCGCGACCAAAGATATCAAGATAATGGAAAACCATATTACCTTCAATTTGGCCTGGATCTTCCACACGAATATGATTTGGATCCGTATACATGCTCATGACTTTTTTACGAACAGTGTCCTCATCATCTGAAAGGAAGATACCATTACCCAAGGATTTAGACATCTTAGCATTACCGTCTAGACCTGGAAGGCGTCCCGCAGCTTCATTTTCAGGGTAGATTCCCTCTGGCTCAACCAAAATATCACAATGATAAGTATGATTGAAGCTACGTGCAATTTCACGTGTCTGCTCAATCATTGGCTTTTGGTCATTACCTACAGGAACATAATTTGCTTTGAAGGCCGTGATATCAGCTGCCTGAGAAATTGGATAAACTAAAAAGCCTGTTGGAATAGATTCTCCGAAGCCTTTTTGAGCAATTTCCGTCTTAACCGTTGGGTTACGCTCTAAACGTGCCAATGAAACTAGGTTCATGTAATACATAGTCAACTCAGCCAACTCAGGAATCTGACTTTGAATGAAAATAGTCGACTTCGTTGGATCCAAACCTACAGAGAGATAATCTAAAGCAACATTCCCAATTGATTCTTTGATAATCTCTGACTCTTTGGCGTGATCCGTAAGGGCTTGCTGATCAGCCAAAAAGACAAACATGTTATATTTATCTTCGTTTTGTAAAAGGACACGATTTTTTAAACTACCAACATAGTGTCCTAGATGAAGTTTCCCTGTTGGACGGTCTCCCGTCAAAATAATAGGTTTCGTCATATAATTACCTCTCTAATACAAAAAAATCCCCACGCAAAAACATGCGTGAGGGCGTTAATCACTTTTGATACGCGGTACCACCTCAGTTGATAACTCTTTCTGAAGCTATCATCTCAAACCTTCTCAACAAAGAAGTTGCACGATAAGGGGTGCCAAACCTAACGTTTATGTATTCACGTTAACCGTCAATTCTCTTCAGCCCATTCATTCCACCTTCATACTGGTTTTCAGCAACCACCAGCTCTCTATAAAAAAGGAAAGAATTACTCTTCTGATGACTATTATTCTACATTGTTTTATCTATTCTTGTCAAGATTATGTTTCTAGTTTCACGTGAAACACAACCTTAGATACAACCAAAATAGTCATTACTTGACGGAAACTTAAAAAGACTTGATAATAAGAATATCATTTCTAGGAGATAATATATGAAACGTCGAATAATAGATATACTTTTAGTTACAATCGGTTCTTTTATAGCTTCGGTTGGCTATAACTCACTTTTAGTTAAGAATAATATTGCCTCGGGTGGTGTCGGAGGGCTAGCCATTAGTTTAAACGCCCTTTTTGGTTGGAACAATGCTAACTTCGTCTTAGCAACCACCATCCCTTTGTTAATTTTATGTTGGTGCTTTCTTGGTCGCGAAGTTCTTCTAAAAACCTTCTATGGATCTCTTATCTTCCCAACTTTTATTAAATTAACCGAGGGCTTACCTACACTCACCAAACAACCTTTGTTGGCTGCTATTTTTGGTGGGATTGTATTAGGGTTAGGACTAGGAATAGTCTTTTATGGAAATTCCTCAACTGGGGGAACTGGAATTATCACACAAATTCTCCACAAGTATACGCCACTCCCACTAGGAATGGTACTACTTATTGTTGATGGAATCATTGTCGCAATCAGTGCTATTGCCTTTCCTCCTGATACTGTTATGTACTCCATTCTCTCACTTGGAGTTGTTTCTCTTACAATTGATAAAATGATGGTCGGACTCAATTCATCACGAAATCTTCTAATCATTTCGCAAAATAGTGAACAAATCCTAAACTACATCACTAGAGTGGCTGATCGAGGAGCAACAAAAATTCCAGTTCTTGGTGGACATACTGGACATGCACAAAATATGATTATGACTACCTTGTCAACTCATGAGGTTCCGAAAGTTCAAGAAGAAATCCAAAAAATAGATGAAACTGCCTTTATCGTCATTGTTCCTGCTTCTACAGTTATGGGACGTGGATTTAGCCTCCAAAAAGATTACCAAAAAGTTCCAAATGACTTTATTAATCCCTTATAAAATCGATTGAAATAAAGTCTAATTTCTCGTAAAATAGTAGTTAAGAATAAAAATAAAGGATATTATATGCTTACTGTATCGGATGTATCGCTTCGTTTTAGCGATCGTAAACTTTTTGATGATGTTAATATTGCCTTCACACCAGGTAATACTTACGGTCTTATCGGTGCCAATGGTGCTGGTAAATCTACTTTTTTGAAAATTTTAGCTGGTGATATCGAACCAACAACAGGACATATCTCTCTTGGTCCTGATGAGCGTCTTTCTGTTCTTCGTCAGAACCACTTTGACTATGAAGATGAACGCGTCATTGATGTTGTTATCATGGGGAATGAACGCCTCTACGATATTATGAAAGAAAAAGATGCCATCTACATGAAGGAAGATTTTTCAGATGAAGATGGTGTTCGTGCTGCTGAATTAGAAGGTCTATTTGCTGAATTAGGTGGTTGGGAAGCTGAAAGCGAAGCCTCACAATTGCTTCAGAACCTAAATATCTCAGAAGACCTTCACTATCAAAACATGAGCGAATTAGCTAATGGTGACAAAGTGAAAGTCCTCCTTGCAAAAGCGCTTTTTGGTAAACCTGATGTACTTCTTCTTGACGAACCTACCAACGGTCTTGATATCCAGTCAATCTCTTGGCTTGAAGATTTCTTGATTGATTTTGAAAATACTGTCATTGTCGTATCCCATGACCGTCACTTCTTGAATAAGGTGTGTACGCATATGGCCGACCTTGACTTTGGTAAAATCAAACTCTATGTCGGTAACTATGACTTCTGGAAACAATCTTCAGAATTGGCTGCACGCTTGCAGGCTGACCGTAATGCAAAAGCAGAAGAAAAAATCAAAGAACTTCAAGAATTCGTTGCACGTTTCTCTGCCAATGCTTCAAAATCTAAACAAGCGACTTCTCGTAAGAAAATGCTTGATAAAATTGAACTAGAAGAAATCGTCCCATCAAGTCGTAAATACCCATTCATCAATTTTAAAGCAGAGCGTGAAATCGGTAATGACCTTCTAACAGTTGAAAATCTCACTGTTAAGATGGATGGTGAGACTATTCTTGATAACATTAGTTTCATCTTGCGACCGGGAGATAAGACTGCCATCATCGGTCAAAACGATATTCAAACAACTGCATTGATTCGTGCTCTTGCCGATGATATTGACTACGAAGGTACAATCAAATGGGGTGTTACTACTAGCCGCTCTTACCTTCCAAAAGATAATTCTAAAGACTTTGCATCCGGTGAATCAATTCTCGAATGGCTCCGTCAATTTGCCGAAAAAGGTGAAGATGATGATACCTTCTTGCGTGGATTCCTTGGACGTATGCTCTTCTCAGGAGATGAGGTTAATAAATCTGTTAGTGTTCTCTCAGGGGGAGAAAAGGTACGTGTCATGCTTTCTAAACTCATGCTTTTGAAATCTAACGTCCTTCTTCTAGATGATCCTACTAATCACTTGGATTTGGAATCAATCTCAAGTCTGAATGATGGCGTCCGTGACTTCAAAGAGTCTGTTATCTTTGCCAGTCATGACCATGAATTCATCCAAACAATAGCGAACCACATCGTAGTCGTTTCTAAAAATGGGGTTATTGACCGTATTGATGAAACTTATGATGAATTCCTTGAAAATGAAGAAGTGCAAGCTAAAGTCAAAGCACTATGGGCTGATTAAACTATAAAAAGATGCAGGTTGGGATATCCCAACCTGTCTTAGTATCATTATGACAAATAAAAAATACCATACGACTTTATTATTTTATCTGGCTGCCTTTTTCTTGCCAGTACTAATCATGATAGGTGTGCTGTATAGCCAAAAAATCTATCCTGGTAGTGAGCGGACTATTTTAACAAGTGATGGTTTTCATCAGTATGTGATTTTTGCAACTGGACTTAGGAATATACTTCATGGAGATGGAAGCCTCTTTTACACCTTTACAAGTGGACTAGGCCTTAATTTCTATGCTCTAACAAGCTATTACTTAGGTTCCTTCTTGTCTCCACTTTACTATTTCTTTACTGTCAACCAAATGGCCGATGCTTTTTATTATATAACACTGCTTAAGTTCGGTCTTATTGGGCTCTCAGGAGCTTTTAGCTTTAAGCATCTCTTTACAAAAGTGTCAAGAAGTTTCATCCTATGTCTTTCTACAGGATTTGCTTTGATGAGCTTTGCTACCAGTCAGTTAGAAATTAACACCTGGCTAGATGCCTTTATTCTAGCACCTCTAATCATATTAGGTTTACACCTCTTACTAAGATTCAATAGACGGGGCTTATACTTTTTTAGTCTAACCTGCCTTTTTATCCAAAACTACTATTTTGGATATATGATGGCTATTTTCCTAACCCTTTACACCATAGTACAATTGATAACTATCAAGGGGTGGAAGAGTAAGATTCTTCATTTCATAGACTTTGGAATTGTCTCTATACTAGCTGGTTTAAGTAGTGCTGTCATGCTGTTACCAACGCTACTTGACTTGACAACACATGGTGAAAAATTTACAGGTGCGTCAAGTTTATTGACAGAGTCTACCTATTATTTTGACTTCTTTGCGAAAAATCTCGTTGGAGTTTACGATACTACTAAATTCGGATCAATCCCTATGATTTATGTGGGAATCTTACCTTTGATTCTTTTTCTACTTTTCTTTATTAGTAGGGAAATCAAGCTATCATTACGTCTAGGTTACCTCTTATTAGTAGCTTTCTTTATCGCTAGCTTCTACTTACAGCCTCTTGATTTGTTTTGGCAAGGTATGCACGCACCTAACATGTTTCTCCATCGCTATTCTTGGCTCCTATCTCTCCTAACTGTTCTTTTAGCAGGAGAAACACTCAATCGAATTAGAAAGTTTTCTTTTAAAAGGCTCCTCCTATCTTTCTTAGGATTGAGTACCGCTTACTTACTAACTTGGATCTTTCAATCTCACTATAGCTTCATTGAACCAGTCTCCTGGCTACTAAGTATAGCATTTCTCCTAGCCTATGCTATTCTATTTACTAGCTATTTTAGACAGCAAATTCCTGGGAGTGTTTTTCGCTGTTTCACCTTCTTATTCTGCATTTTTGAGCTTACATTAAGTACTTACTATGTTGTTGGAGCTCTTGGAAATGAGTGGGTATTCCCAACTCGTGAAGGCTATCTGCGAAATATGTCTGCCATTACAAAACTAGTTTCAAAAACTAAGCAAGCAAATAAGACTTTTTACCGTACTGAAAGGTTAGAGGCTCAAACTGGTAACGACAGTATGAAATTCAATTATAATGGTATTTCTCAGTTTTCATCCATTCGAAATACTGCTTCAAGCTCAACACTCGATAGGTTAGGCTTCAAATCTGAAGGGACTAATTTAAACCTACGTTACCAAAATAACACTATTATCGCTGATAGTCTCTTCGGAATAAAATATAATTTATCGAACTTTGACCTTAATAAGTATGGTTTTAATCACGTAACTTCTGAGAAAACAATGGGACTTTATCAAAATAATAATGCAAGCCAGCTTGCTATCTTAACTGATGGCATTTACAATAATATTGACTTCACTGTCAATACGATTGACAATCAAACTAGCTTGCTGAATACTCTATCTGGACTTAACTTAACCTATTTTAAACGAGCTCCATCTCAACTGTTTGATAAGGATGCTAAATCTTTGAATCAGCGCGTAGCTAAAAACGTTAGCAACTCGAATAAAGATTTTGTAACAATCACCTATCAAGTTATTGCTCCACCACATAGTCAACTCTATGTTAGTATTCCTAATATTTCTTGGTCTGATGACAATAACCACTCTCTGTCAATTACTGTAAACGGTGTGACAAAGAATCAAGTTACTGACAATACCTTTGATTTCTTTGACCTTGGCTACTTTGAAACAGAATCAATGGTTACCATCAAACTTAGTTTCCCTGGCAATAAAGCAATATCCTTTGATAATCCTAGTTTTTATGCCCTTGATACTCAAAACTATCAGATAGCTATGGATACTATTAATGAACGTGATAGCAAGGTTACTACGTCAAAAAATAAAGTGTTCGTTGATTATAGTAGTAAAACGAATGCCTCACTATTCTTTACCATTCCATATGATAAGGGATGGACAGCGACCATAAATCATAAAAAAGTTAAGATTCAACGAGCTCAAAAGGGGTTCATGAAAGTCGATGTCCCTAGTGGAAAAGGAAAAGTTGTTCTAACCTTTATTCCCTATGGACTTAAGACAGGTTCATTGATTAGTCTATTGGCAAGTATCATATTTTGTTGCTACGCTTACTTCATCAGAAAAACAACTATTATTCAAAAAAGCTGATTATCTTAAATTAAATAGGTCTGGAACAAGTGTTCCAGACCTATTTAACTTTGGGTACAAAAAAAACTCAAGCTATACAACTTGAGGTGTCTTATCACTCCGCCAGTAGGACTCGAACCTACGACATCATGATTAACAGTCATGCGCTACTACCAACTGAGCTATGGCGGATAAAACTGCTAAGTAGCAAAAATAGTCCGTACGGGATTCGAACCCGTGTTACCGCCGTGAAAAGGCGGTGTCTTAACCCCTTGACCAACGGACCAAGTTCTGAGATTTTTATCTCGTTAATACTCTTATTATTATATCAGAGTATTCGATTTTGTCTATACTTTTTTTCAAAAAAAAATATTAAATTTTGCTAAATTTATTCGAATTTTACCTTAGTTTTTATCTTGCTTTTACAAAGTATTGACATGTTGCTATATATTTTGTAAACTAATAGAGTTATTGGTCCCATAGCTCAGCTGGATAGAGCATTCGCCTTCTAAGCGAACGGTCGCAGGTTCGAATCCTGCTGGGATCAGATAAAAAAAACGCAATCTAGAATCTCTAGTTGCGTTTTTCTTTTGCCTCGATAAATAAGAAATAATTTAAAACAAACAAGGGAAGCAAAGTCGTATATAGGCTGTATTCATGTAAATATTGAGCAAACCAAGTTGAGGCTGCGACTCCTACCATAAATGTAAAGATGATAATAGTTGTATAAGAAGCTTGTTTAAGCACTTTGGCATCACCCTCGTCAATAGCCCTAGCAATGGTTAAAGAGGTATTAGTAATATTACCAGTCATCATAAAGGAAGCATAATTTACACCTCTGACTCGCTTAAAAATACCTACTTGAAGAGAGGCGAAGAATGCCAAGCCTGCAATCGTAATAGTAGAATCAACGTATGGTGTAATAATTGCAAGAATAGTCATCAAGAGAAGGGCAAGTCTAATCGCTTGCAAATGCCATCCCCACTTATGGTTAATGAGCCACTTCTTAACAAAAAAAACAAAAAACTGACCTAAAACAAAGAAAAAGATAGGTATTGCATAGCTAAAAGCTCTCGCAATATGCCCCTCAACAAGGTGAATGACCAAATAGAGGAGATTTCCTGTCTGGATACTTGCAAATCGACCGTCTTGAGTATTGTAAGTATAGGCATCAATGAAGCCACCTATATAACTAACTAGAGTTGCTACTCGTAATCCTTCAAAAACACGATAGGAGCGTTTTTTCATTCTGAACATGTCTGTTTCCTTTTTTCTACTTATGATAAGGACTTCCCTGCTGAATCATGAATGCACGATAAATTTGTTCTACTAATACAAGGCGCATAAGCTGATGAGGGAATGTTAAGAGACCAAAACTCATCAATCGATTAGCTCTCTTTTTTACTGTTGGAGAGAGTCCCAAACTGCCCCCTATAATAAAAGTAATATCTGAGTAGCCTCTAAGGGTCACTTGCTCTAACTCTTTAGCAAATTGTTCCGAGGGAAATTGTTTTCCTTCAATAGCTAAGGCAATGACATAATCTCGATCACCTACTTTAGCCAAGATACGCTGTCCTTCTTTGTCTAGGATAGCTTTATTTTCAGCTTCACTTGCATTATCTGGCGTCTTTTCATCCGTTAATTCTATAGATTCAAATTTTGTGAAGCGTCCTAGTCGTTTGACATACTCCGCAATACCATCTTTCAAATATTTTTCTTTAAGTTTTCCAACGGTAATCAATTTAACTTTCATAGGCTTATTATAGCACATATCCACAATCTTTTAACACCTTATCCACACCTTTTTCGTGTCAAGCATCTCTAGTTATCCTTATAAAATTGCTTTTTATCTACACTTTTTGAAACTTATCCACAGACTGTTGATAACTGTTTTTTAAAATCACTTTATGATATAATTAAGCTTACTTTGATATGTTTATCAAAAAGGAGGACTAAACGTGAAAAAATTTAACTGGAAAAAAATAGTAGCGCCAATTGCAATGCTTGTTATTGGCTTACTAGGTGGTCTACTAGGTGCCTTTATCCTATTAACAGCAGCAGGGATATCTTTTACCAATACAACAGATACAGGTGTTAAAACAGCTAAGACCGTATACAACAATACAACAGATACAACTAAGGCTGTTAAGAAAGTACAAAATGCCGTTGTTTCTGTCATCAATTACCAAGAAGGCTCATCTTCAGATTCCCTAAATGAACTTTATGGTCGTATTTTTGGTGGAGATGATAGTTCTGATTCTAGCCAAGACAAATCAAAAGATTCTGATGGGTTGCAAGTCGCTGGTGAAGGTTCCGGTGTTATCTATAAAAAAGATGGGAAAGAGGCCTACATCGTAACCAACAACCACGTTGTTGATGGTGCTAAAAAACTTGAAATCATGCTTTCAGATGGATCAAAAATTACTGGTGAACTCGTTGGTAAAGATACTTACTCTGACCTAGCAGTTGTCAAAGTTTCTTCAGATAAAATTAAAACAGTCGCAGAATTTGCAGACTCAAACTCTCTCACAGTCGGCGAGAAGGCAATTGCTATCGGTAGTCCACTTGGTACCGAATACGCCAACTCAGTAACAGAGGGAATCGTATCTAGCCTTAGCCGTACCGTAACTATGCAAAACGACAATGGTGAAACTGTCTCAACAAATGCTATCCAAACAGATGCTGCCATTAACCCTGGTAACTCTGGTGGTGCCTTAGTCAATATTGAAGGACAAGTTATCGGTATTAACTCAAGTAAGATTTCATCAACGTCAGCAGTCGCTGGTAGTGCCGTTGAAGGTATGGGATTCGCCATTCCATCAAACGATGTTGTCGAAATCATTAATCAATTGGAAAAAGACGGTAAAGTTACACGCCCAGCCCTAGGAATCTCAATGGCCGATCTTAATAGCCTTTCTAGCAGTGCAACTTCTAAATTAGATTTACCAGATGAAGTTAAATCTGGAGTTGTTGTCGGTAGCGTTCAAAAAGGTATGCCAGCTGACGGTAAACTTCAAGAAAATGATGTTATTACTGAAATTGACGGTAAGGAAATCAGCTCAAAAACTGATATTCAAACCAATCTTTACAGCCATAGTATCGGAGATACAATCAAGGTAACCTTCTATCGTGGTAAAGAGAAGAAAACTGAAGAACTTAAATTAACAAAATCTACAGAAGACTTATCTGACTAAGTCATTGACAAATCTGTCAAAAGACCTTTACAATAATGTAAAGGTCTTTTTTGGAAAGGAATAACATGCAAGAACAACTCAAAGCTTTACCTATTAGTGAAATCTACCCAAATCCTTTTCAACCTCGTATAGAATTCTCTGATGAAGAATTAGCAGAACTGAGCCAATCAATCGCTGAAAATGGACTGATACAGCCAATCATTGTCCGAAAATCGGACATTATTGGTTATGAACTAATTGCTGGGGAAAGACGTTTACGTGCCTGTAAACGTCTGGGAATGACAGAAATCCCTGCAGTCGTAAAGGAAGTCTCAGATCAAGAGAGTCGTAAACAAGCTATTATTGAAAATTTACAACGCTCGAATCTCAATCCTATTGAAGAAGCAAAGGCCTATCGTAGTTTAATTAATGAGTTAGCTTACAGTCACGAGGAACTGGCCAAAGCTATGGGGAAATCAAGACCCTATATCAGTAACGCTCTCAGACTCCTCCAACTTCCCAAAGAGATACAGACGAGTATCGAAAATGGCAAGCTGACTCAAGGACATGCTAGAGCGCTTTTATCTGTTGAGGATACCCAAAAGCAATTAACTATCTATCATCAGGTGCTTACTGAAAAATGGTCCGTTCGTACTCTGGAAAAAAGACTTCAAGAACTTCCTAAAAAACAAAAATCAAAAAAAGATATTCACATAAAAGATAAAGAAAAAGAACTAGAAAAATCACTTGGTCTCCCCGTTACTCTTCGTTATCACAAAAATCACTCTGGAACTATTCAGATCCACTTTTCGACGGAAGAAGATTTTAACAGAATTATCAACAAGCTAATTTGACCTGTGAATTGATGAGAAAAAAGAAACAAACTTATCCACATCGTAAAAATGTTGCCCTCCCTTTATTTTAGAGGGTTTCTTTTTTTATTCACAACTTGTGGATAACTCTTGTGCACAATGTGAATTGTCTTTTTTAGCTGTGGATAACTAGAGAAACTTTTATCTTCTGACCTGTGGAAAACTTTTTTGTTTTATGATAGAATCAGAGAACAAGAATAAAGAAGGAGAATTGATGGAATGACCGAAAAAGAGCATTTTTTTTGGAATAAGCTCTTAGAGCTGGCCAAAGAGGAACTAACACAAGCCACTTTTGATTATTATGTCCTGGATACCAAGCTCATCAAAGTTCAAAATAACGTTGCTACAATTCTGCTTGAAGAAGTCAAAAAGCTATTCTGGGAAAAGAATATGCAATCTTTCATTTTGATGGCTGGTTTTGAAGCCTATAATAGTGAAATAAAAGTTGAGTACGTCTTTGACGAAGCACTCATAAACGAGGCAAATTCAACTGTAGCAAATAATGACTTTGGTAATAAAAAGGAACAGCATACCCCTGCTCTTCCTACATTGGACTCAGACTTAAATAGTAAGTATACCTTTGATAATTTTATCCAAGGGGATGAAAATCGTTGGTCAGTTGCTGCATCTTTAGCTGTAGCTGATTCACCAGGAGCTACTTATAACCCTCTATTTATTTACGGAGGACCTGGTCTCGGGAAAACTCACTTGCTCAATGCCATTGGAAACAAGGTCTTACATGATAATCCTCAAGCACGCATTAAATACATCACTGCAGAGAATTTCATTAATGAATTTGTTGTACATATCCGTTTAGATAAAATGGACGAACTAAAACTTAAATATCGTCATCTGGACGTTCTCTTAATTGACGATATTCAATCATTGGCTAAAAAATCAACGCAAGCCACTCAAGAAGAATTCTTCAATACTTTCAATGTCCTTCACAATAATAATAAACAAATTGTCCTGACCAGCGACCGTAATCCAGATCAATTGAACGAGATGGAAGAGCGTCTTGTCACGCGCTTTAAATGGGGGTTAACCGTCAATATCACACCACCTGACTTTGAAACGCGAGTGGCCATTCTTACTAATAAGATTATGGACTATGATTATCATTTTCCTCCTGAAACAATTGAGTATTTAGCTGGCCAATTTGATTCAAATGTCCGTGACTTGGAGGGGGCCTTAAAAGATATTAGCTTAGTTGCCAATGTTCGCCAGTTAGATACTATTACAGTTGAGGTAGCTGCTGAAGCTATTCGCGCACGTAAAATGGATGGTCCTAAGTTAACTCTTATTCCGATTGAGGATATCCAAACTGAGGTAGGGAAATTTTATAATGTCACTGTAAAAGAGATCAAGGCAACTAAACGAACACAAAATATTGTCTTAGCACGTCAGGTAGCCATGTATCTTGCGCGTGAAATGACTGATAACTCCCTTCCAAAAATTGGAAAAGAATTTGGCGGAAGAGACCACTCAACTGTCTTACATGCATACAATAAAATCAAAAATATGATTGCCCAAGATGACAGTTTACGCATTGAAATTGATACCATCAAAAACAAGATAAAATGACACTTGTGGATAACTATTAAAAATCATTCAAACTTTTCCACAGGTTGTGCACAAGTTCAAAGACTTGATAAAACTATGTTTTGTAGACTTATGCACAGTGTCCACAAGACCTACTACTACTACTAAAATAATACTAATAAAAATAAAGGAGCATCATGATTCAATTTGCGATTAATAAAGCTTATTTCTTACAAGCACTTCATACGACTCGCCGTGCTATTTCTTCTAAAAATGCTATCCCAATTCTATCGACGATTAAAATCGAAGTTACCAATGATGGTATCTATTTGACAGGATCAAATGGGCAAATCTCAATTGAAAATAGTATCTCAGTTTCGGAAGAAAATGCAGGTCTATTAATTACACAGCCAGGTAGTATCCTTTTGGAAGCAAACTTTTTCATTAATGTTGTCTCAAGCTTGCCTGATGTTACCCTTACTTTTGAAGAAATCGAACAATACCAAGTTTTACTAAAGAGTGGTAAATCAGAGATTACTTTAAAAGGGAAAGATGTTGAACAATATCCCCGTATTCAGGAAGTTGATAGCTTGACACCATTACTCATGGACACAAAAGTTTTAAAATCTATCATTGCTGAAACTTCATTTGCAGCAAGCACACAAGAAAGTCGTCCAATTTTAACCGGAGTTCACTTTGTTCTTTCAAATCATAAAGATCTCAAAGCTGTAGCAACTGACTCTCACCGAATGAGTCAACGTCAACTTGTTCTGGAGCATTCTGCAGATAACTTTGATGTCGTAATCCCAAGTCGCTCACTTAAAGAATTGTCGGCAGTCTTTAGCGATGATATTGAAAACTTAGAGGTCTTCTTCTCAGCAAATCAAATTCTATTCCGTAGTGAAACAATTTCTTTCTATACACGTTTACTTGAAGGAAATTATCCAGACACTAATCGTCTCTTGTCCGATTCATTTGAAACAGAAGTTGTTTTTGAGACAGCTAGCCTTCGTTCTGCTATGGAACGTTCATATTTGATTTCTAATGCTAGTCAAAGTGGTACCGTTAAACTCGAAATCATTAATGGTAGTGTCAGTGCCCATGTTAATTCGCCAGAAGTCGGAAAGGTGAATGAGGATATTGACGTGCAAGATGTTTCAGGTAGTGATTTGGTCATTAGTTTCAATCCAACCTACCTAATAGATGCTTTGAAAGCTCTTAAGAGTGAGACTGTCCGTGTACGTTTCATTTCACCAGTACGTCCATTTACATTGATGCCAGCAGATGACAGTGAGAATTTTATTCAATTGATTACACCTGTAAGAACAAACTAAAATCGAAAAAGTTATCCACTGTGGATAACTTTTTTACTAGAAAGGGAGTTTATGTACCAAATTGGAAGTTTAGTTGAAATGAAAAAACCACATGCTTGTACTATCAAAGCAACAGGAAAAAAAGCTAATGAATGGGAAGTAATCCGTCTTGGAGCTGACATTAAGATTCGTTGTACGAATTGTGATCATGTGGTCATGATGAGTCGTCATGATTTCGAGAAGAAACTTAAGAAGGTTTTATAACAGATGTTGGAGAGACTATATAACGAGAGTTTTATGTTCAGAAAATTAGTTCACTAGCAATATAAAAACTTTCTATAGTTCCTAATCATCTTTTTTATAGCATTCTTTGCCTTGCTTTCCTTTTTCTGATTCTAAAAGGGAAGTTGCCTATTTTTAACAATTTTTGTGTTATAATTAACTGAATTACTTTTTTATGGAGAAATAAATTAATGGCTTTAACAGCAGGTATCGTTGGTTTGCCAAACGTTGGTAAATCAACTCTTTTCAATGCAATTACAAAAGCGGGTGCGGAGGCTGCTAACTATCCTTTCGCAACAATTGATCCAAACGTCGGTATGGTTGAGGTACCAGATGAGCGTTTGACGAAACTGACTGAACTTATTACCCCTAAAAAGACAGTTCCAACTACATTTGAGTTCACAGATATTGCGGGTATCGTAAAAGGAGCATCAAAGGGTGAAGGTCTTGGAAATAAGTTTTTGGCGAACATTCGTGAAGTAGATGCGATTGTCCATGTCGTTCGTGCTTTCGATGATGAAAACGTTATGCGTGAACAAGGGCGTGAGGATGCCTTTGTAGATCCGATGGCTGATATTGATACAATCAACCTAGAATTGATTTTGGCTGACCTTGAATCAATTAACAAACGTTATGCGCGTGTCGAAAAAATTGCACGTACACAAAAAGATAAAGATTCTGTGGCAGAGTTTAACATTCTTCAAAAGATTAAACCTGTTCTAGAAGATGGTAAGTCTGCACGTACGATTGATTTTACTGAGGAAGAGCAAAAAATTGTTAAGGGACTCTTCCTCTTGACAACAAAACCAGTGCTTTACGTGGCTAACGTTGATGAAGATCAGGTCGCAAATCCTGATGATATTGATTATGTGAAGCAAATTCGTGAGTTTGCAGCGACTGAAAATGCAGAAGTAGTTGTTATCTCGGCACGTGTTGAGGAAGAAATTTCTGAGTTGGATGATGAAGATAAGGAGATGTTCCTAGAAGACCTTGGTTTGACAGAATCAGGAGTTGATAAACTGACACGCGCAGCCTATCACTTGCTTGGTCTTGGAACTTACTTCACTGCTGGTGAAAAAGAGGTGCGTGCTTGGACCTTTAAACGAGGTATCAAGGCACCACAGGCAGCCGGAATTATCCACTCTGACTTCGAGAAAGGCTTTATCCGTGCCGTAACCATGTCTTACGATGATCTCATTAAATATGGTTCTGAGAAAGCTGTTAAGGAAGCTGGTCGCCTTCGTGAAGAAGGAAAAGAATATGTTGTCCAAGATGGCGACATCATGGAATTCCGTTTCAACGTTTAGAAAATAAAAAATAGTGCACAAGGCTGAAAAGTATTTTTCAGTCCTTTTGCTGTTTATCAAAGAGGAGAAATAATGACAAAATTAGTAGTTGGCTTGGGAAATCCTGGTTCAAAATACCATGAGACACGTCACAATGTTGGTTTTATGGCTATTGACCTATTGGCTAAGGAACTGGGATTAACTTTTTCTGAAGAAAGGACCTTTAAGGCTGAAGTGGCTTCGACCTTTTTAAATGGTGAGAAGGTTTATTTTGTGAAACCAACAACCTTTATGAATCTATCAGGTCTAGCTGTTAGAGCATTACTAGCTTATTACAATATTCCCATGGAGGATTTTATCGTTATTTACGATGACTTAGATATGGAAGTTGGGAAATTGCGCTTTCGTCAAAAAGGTTCAGCGGGTGGTCATAATGGTATTAAATCTATCATTGCTGAAACTGGCACTCAAGAATTTGACCGTATAAAAATTGGTATTGGCCGTCCACAGAAAGGAATGACGGTCGTTAATCATGTCCTTGGAAAATTTAGTGAAGACGACTATGCCACAATTTTACTGACTTTAGACAAGGTAGAGACAGCCCTCAATCATTACCTGAAAACCAATGATTTCGAAGATACTATGAGGCGTTATAATGGCTAATACTCTATTAGATCTTTTTGAGAAGAATCATCAATTGCTTGAGTGGCGTGATAAAGTAACCCTATTGAGTAGGCAGTTGGTCATGGGATTTTCTGGTTCTAGCAAGGCAGTTGTCATGGCATCTGCTCTTTCTGAGCAGGTTCCTAAGATTTTAATCGTTACTTCAACACAAAATGAAGCTGAGCAACTGACAGGAGATTTGTCAGCTATCTTAGGAGAGGATAAGGTTTATTCTTTTTTTGCAGATGATGTAGTAGCTGCAGAGTTTATCTTCGCTTCACCAGAAAAGACCCATTCTCGTCTTGAAAGTCTTAATTTTTTAATGGATAAAGAGGCCATTGGGGTTTTGGTCACGAGTTTAGTTGGTACTAAGTTACATTTGCCTAACCCTAAGGTTTATAAAGACTCTCGCATTGACTTAACACTAGGGGAAGAACATGATTTAGAGGCTCTCAGTAAGCATCTGACTCATATTGGATACCAAAGAGTGGAGCAAGTTCTCTCACCTGGTGAGTATAGTCGTAGGGGCGATATTTTAGATATTTATGAAATGACTTCAGAGCTCCCCTACCGTTTAGAATTTTTTGGAGACGAGATTGATGGCATTCGTCAGTTTGATAGCGATAGTCAGAAATCTTTAGACAATTTAGAGCATGTTATCGTATCACCAGCAGATGATATTATCTTAACAAGAGAGGATTACCAACGTGCTGAGAAGGCCCTAGAAAGTGCGGTCTCGAAGGCAGAAGGTCCTCATAAGGCTTACCTTGAGGAAGTTCTGTCGGTTACGATTGATGGCTACCGTCATAAAGATTTACGTAAGTTTTTGTCTCTCTTTTATGATAAGGTTTATACCTTATTTGACTACCTTCCCAAAGGAACTCCTGTATTCATTGATGATTTTCAAAAGATAGTGGACCGCCATGGACGTCTTGAATTGGAGGTGGCTAATCTTTTAACTGAGGATCTTCACCAAGGCAAGTCTCTGAGTCATCTAAACTACTTAGTGGATTCATTTAAGACTTTACGTAACTATCAGCCAGCTAGTTTCTTTTCGAATTTTCATAAGGGCTTGGGAAACCTTAAATTTGATAAGTTGTATCAATTTACGCAATACCCAATGCAGGAGTTCTTTAACCAATTTCCACTTCTAGTTGATGAAATACATCGCTATACCAAGAATAAGGCCACAGTTATTTTACAAGTGGGGGCTGAAAAGCAACTCAAATCTTTGAAGGAAACCTTGGAAGAATATGATTTAGATTTACCACTTAGTAGTTTTGGAGATTTGATTCCTTATAAGCCTCAATTAGTTCTAGGAAACTTATCCAATGGTTTTTACTTTGCTGATGAAAAGCTTGTTCTGGTCACTGAACGTGAGATTTTCCATAAAAAAGTAAAACGTCGTGCGCGTGCCAGTCACGTTTCCAATGCTGAGCGTCTAAAAGATTACAATGAGCTTGAAAAAGGTGATTATGTTGTACACCAGACTCATGGTATCGGACAATTTAAAGGTATTGAGACTATTGAGATTAAAGGGGTGCATCGTGACTACTTGACCATCCAATATCAGGATGCTGCAACAATTTCTCTACCTGTTGAGCAGATTGAGAGTCTCTCTAAGTATGTGTCAGCGGACGGAAAAGAGCCTAAAATTAATAAACTCAATGATGGGCGTTTCCAAAAGACTAAACAAAAAGTAAGTAAGCAAGTAGAAGATATTGCTGATGATCTCTTAAAACTTTACGCTGAGCGTAGTCAACTTAAAGGTTTTGCTTTTTCACCGGATGATGATAATCAAAGAGATTTCGAGGATGATTTCGCCTATGCCGAGACAGAAGATCAATTGCGTTCTATCAAGGAAATTAAGGCAGACATGGAGTCAGACAAACCCATGGATCGTCTCTTGGTTGGTGATGTTGGTTTTGGTAAGACAGAGGTAGCTATGCGTGCCGCCTTCAAGGCAGTCAATGATGGAAAGCAAGTTGCTATCCTAGTTCCTACAACGGTTCTTGCCCATCAGCACTATTTGAATTTTAAAGAGCGTTTTGAAAATCATGCCGTTGAAGTAGATGAACTCAGTCGTTTTAGAAGTAAAAAAGAGCAGAATGAGACTATTGAAAATCTAGCTAAAGGGCGTATTGATATTATTATTGGTACCCACCGCCTACTGTCTAAAGATGTTAAGTTTTCTGACTTAGGCTTGCTAGTAATTGATGAAGAACAACGTTTTGGCGTGAAGCATAAAGAGAAACTTAAGGAGTTGAAAGCTAAGGTTGATGTCCTTACTCTAACTGCGACACCTATTCCTCGTACGCTTCATATGTCTATGTTAGGTATTCGTGATTTGTCGATTATTGAGACAGCACCTACCAACCGTTATCCAGTTCAAACTTATGTTATGGAAACCAATCCTGGTCTTATTCGAGAAGCGATATTAAGAGAGATGGACCGAGGTGGTCAGATTTTTTATGTTTATAATCGTGTTGAAACCATTGATCAAAAAGTTTCTGAATTACATGAGCTAGTCCCTGAAGCACGTATCGGATTTGTTCATGGTCAGATGAGTGAGGTTATGTTGGAGAATACCCTCTTGGATTTCTTGAATGGTGATTACGATGTATTGGTAGCAACGACCATTATCGAGACAGGGATTGATATCTCCAACGTTAATACTCTCTTCATTGAGAATGCAGATCATATGGGCTTATCTACCCTTTATCAGTTGAGAGGTCGTGTGGGACGTAGTAATCGAATTGCTTACGCCTATCTCATGTATCGTCCTGACAAAGTGTTGACGGAAGTCTCTGAGAAGCGATTGGATGCTATTAAGGGCTTTACAGAACTGGGATCAGGTTTCAAAATTGCCATGCGTGATTTATCAATTCGTGGTGCAGGGAACATTCTTGGCGCTTCTCAAAGTGGTTTCATCGACTCAGTCGGATTTGAAATGTACTCGCAACTCTTGGAAGAGGCTATCAATAAACGTCAAGGTAAAACTCAAGTTCGACATAAAGGAAATGCAGAGTTCAATCTTCAGATTGATGCTTACCTCCCTTCTGACTATATTTCTGACGAGCGCCAAAAAATTGAAATTTATAAGCGTATTCGAGAAATTGAGAATCAGAAAGATTATCAAGACCTTCAAGATGAGCTTATTGACCGCTTTGGAGAATATCCAGACCAAGTTGCCTATCTCATTGAGATTGGTCTGGTTAAGGCCTATTTGGATGCTGCCTTTGCAGAATTAGTTGAGCGTAAGAATGATACTATCACTGTTCGTTTCGAAAAAGCCTCTCTCAAATTCTTCTTGACTCAAGATTATTTCGAAGCCATCTCTAAAACGCATTTAAAAGCAAAAATCAGTGATAACCAGGGGAAAGTAGAGATTACTTTTGATGTTCGTAACAAGAAAGACTATGAAATTCTTGAAGAATTAAAGATTTTTGGACAGACATTTATGGAAATCAAAGAACGTAAAGAAAAAAAAGAAGCTTAAGGAAAGTTTAAGTAAGTCTCTCTATACTATAAAACATCCTAAAACTTTTCTTTTTCATAAATCTCCTGAGAGGGTCGACTAGTGTCGATCCTCTTATTATGTGACTTTAAGTCCGTTTCGCTCCCAAGGTGCGAAACAAATAAACCACCCGCTATGCGGGTGCGCATCGAAGGTTATACCGTCATAACAAAAAAACTCCAAACGAGTTACAATATAGGTGTTCAAGCCAATTGTAAAACGAAAGGAGTTAAGACTATGTCGCAAAAAGCTCACAGTTTATCACATACAAAATGGATGTGTAAGTACCACATTGTA